>JANQIW010000013.1 GCA_028281945.1 Prochloraceae cyanobacterium PL24a_bin.78 | reverse complement strand
TTTAAAAAACTTAAATCTAAGATAATTAACCACAATTTATTTTGCTTACTCTAGTTGCTTAAACTCCTAATTCTCTATCCCATATTTTCCTCATTTTCCCCATTCTTCCACAAATCTCTATCACAATTATGGGAAAAATAATATTAATCCTTTTCCTTTTCTATGATGATAATTTCTTGAGAATTTAAAGCTAACTCAATAGCATCACCATAGTTAATTTCAAAGATAAATGGTGAGAGGATTTCTATAATAGATTTATCTTGAAAATGACCAATTTTTGTTTCAGGATGAGGATAGTAAACTAAACTTTCGTAAACCCTTTCTTTAAATAATAATCTACATTTTGAAAAGGAAAAAGTTTCTGGTGGATATTGGGGATTCCATTTGAGATTAGGAAAGGTATATTCTGGTTGATTTACTTTAAAAATATAAGGATTTATAGAGATATTTAATGTTCCTTGATAATATGGTGTTATATCTAAACCTAATGCTTTAAAATGGGGAGTTTGCATTTCAATTGTGCCTCTAGGATAGGGATTATTGGGGGATTTTCCTGAAGCTACTTGATGCCCTGGTTTTACTATTCCTTTGACTTGAATCCATTTTGATTCCATATTTTTGATTTCCTATAATTTTTAATTTGATGGTTAATTTTTAACTCAATTGTTAAAGATTTAGTGGAGTAGAAAATGATGAATAGTTAATTATTGGAAGAAGCAATTAATCTAGTTATTAGTTATTGCTTATTGCTTCTTGCTTATTACTATTAATTTTTTTAGTTAATTATTTTTTTGTGTCTTTACCTAAAAATACAAAGATTTATTTTGGAATTAAAAAGTAAAACTATCAGTCATTAATCCCATCCAGTCATTATCTTCAGTTTTCCCTAAAATATAGTGAATTGTAAATGTTTCTCCTCCAACAATATAATCAAGATAATAAAGTCTTGAATTGCTAAGTTGATTTTCAAAATAATCTTTCAAATCTATTTCTTTTCGTAAATCTTCTGGCATTTCATTATCAATATCTATATCAATTTCTTCATCAAATATCTCATCTTTTTTTTCTTCAATCCTCCAAAATTCTTCCATATCATTATTTATGCTAACAAAATTTGTTTGGGTTAATAATTTTTCTATAATGGTATTTCTATGGGATGTAAGAGTTATTTCCCATTCATCTTTTAATTCCCATGATGAGGATTTCATTTGATGTTTTAAGGTATTTAAAATCGTTTTTATTTCTTCGAGTAGCTGAGTAGTATTATCTCCAATAAAAGGAGGATTTGGTATCAATAATTCAGAAGATGAATCACCACAAAAATTTTGTTTTAGCATCATTCCTATCCATTCTCCTTGTTGTGATAATCCTAAGATAATAGGTATATTAATGGTATCAATTTCTTCAATAGGTTTTTCTCCAGAAAATATATCTTTGGATAGATAGGGAAAACTATAACTATATAGCACTAATTCTGATAAATTTTCTTGCAATAAATCTATTAATTGTTGATATTTTTGACTTACTTCAGTAGATTGTGTTGCTTCAATTTGTTGTAGAAATTCTTCTGTAGTAAATAAAGTTAATGCTTTTTGATTTACTAAGAAGTTTTCTAGGGTAAATACTCCTTGCTTATCTGTTTCCCAGATGATAATGTTGTAAAGTTCATCTCCTACTAGGCTATAATAAATATCTTCTGTTAATTGATGTAATAAGGCTACAATAGCTGAAGTTTGTCTTTTCATAATTCGTCGATTTTTAGATTATAATGTGATTATATCTTAGATTTTATCGGGAGAATTTTCATCAAGTTGATTTTTAATTTTTATAATTGTCTGGAAGTTTTTATTAATATTTATGGTTTGGTTGAAATGCTAACTTAAAATAAAAACTATTTTAGATATTTTTGATGATGCTTATAGAGGTTGATAATTCTATTTTTTACTTTTGATTAATTCCTTTTCTATTAATACTAATCTCACGGTAAAATTGCGCTAGAAATCTGATGTTATTTATTCTATTCATTAAGGAATTTCTATTGATAAAAATATTTTAAACAAGCTGGATTTATTAATTTATTGATGCAAAGTTGTAAAAAACAAGATTAATTTAAGGAGTAGCATAATGAAATCTGAGATGAAAACCAAAATGAAAAAGTTGAAAAAGTTGGTAGATAGCGGTTTGAAACAGGTAGATAAAAAAATTGAGGTGGTAGAAGCTAAAAATAAGGAGGGGTTTAAAAAGCTTGAAGCCAAGTTAAGTATGATTGTTGAAAATGTGAATTCTACTAATCAGCTTTTGGATATTTTAAAGGTAGAAGCAGATAAGGGTTTTACTGAAATTAATCAATTATCTAGGGAAAAGTTTGATGATTTAAATATGAAAATTAGTGATGCTATGGCGCAAATTCAACAAGATTATCTAGATATCAATCATCAAATTAGTGATTTAAAAACGGTTTCTAATCAAGATTATCAAGATAGTAAGGATTATTTCTCTGAGTTACGAGGGGAAATTCAACAGGCTTATCAGGCACTTAAGCAGGAAATTATCGATCTTAATCGCCCTATTAATGAAGCTAGATCAGAATTTCAGCAAGCTTATCAGGAAGTAAAACAACAAATTAGTGAGATAAATCAAGAAAACAATCGCCACTCTGCTAATTTGAAAGGGGAGTTAAAGCAGTTGGATAGTCGTTTTTGGGGTTTGATGACTGCTTTTATTGGGCTTTTATTGTTGGAAATATTTCGTATTTTTCTAAGTTTAGTTTAATTTGCCTATGTTTTATTGGTTGGTTGCTAGGATTAAAAAGCATAAATTTCTCCTAATTGTTTCAAGGAAAGGAAAATCTTCTCTTTAAGATCTATTATTCAATGCTAAATTTCCTGTATTTACTTCTATAGGGGGGATAATAACCTAATATCATTTTTCCCGTAATTGTGATATAGATGAAGAATGGGGAGAATGGGGAGAATTGGAAGAATTGGAAGAATGGGGAGTATAGAGAATTACCCCTTGATAGTGAAGAGTAGGGAAAATAAATTTTCCTTAATTATCTTAGATTTAGGATTTTTAAACTCTATCATTATTAAAGATAAATCGGTATAAAATTAACCCAACCAAGTTAGATTCCTAATTGTGAATCACAATGGTCGGTTGATAGCATAAAAATCCACTTTAACTCCCCAATAAACATAAATTCGATCACATTTAAGAATCATACCTGCCTTTTCCAAAACCCGCCTAGAAGCATGATTTTTAGGATTAATGATGCCCACAAGGCGATCAACATTTAGATATTTAAATCCCCAATCAACACAAGCTTTAGCCACTTCCGTAGCATAACCTTTACCCCAATACCGAGGAAATAAAGCATAACCCACTTCAATATCTGGTTGAGTATCATTCAATTCTAAGTAAATTAAACCACCACGACCAATATATTCACCTGATTCTTTGTTAAATATAGCTCCCAAACTAAAACCATGCTCGTTATAATGGTGAATAATTTTATTCATAATTGTGCGTGTCTTCTCTTTACTTCGAGGTTTGCCTTTGCTAATGTAACGCATCACCTCTGGATTTGATTCTAATTGGCAGAGATGATCAAAGTATCTTTCCGATGGCGGAAGGATTATAAGTCTTGGTGTCTCAATTTTAAATTCTTGTTTAGGTTTCATTTCCTATTCTAATTAGAGTTGATATTAGTAATTTTACTAGATTTTTTAGATAATTCTTTCGTATCAATCTAATATTTAAACAATATAAAATAGCATTAAATAATTATCTTATAAAACCTATTGATATCGATAACTGCATATCGAATTAAAACTTTTATATAATTCATCCATTCCACCCATTCTCCCACTCACCCATTCCACCCATTCTCCCACTCACCCATTCCACCCATTCTCCATCTCTATCAAAATTATGGGAAAAACGATATTAGAAGGGCAAAAAAACACTTTTCAAAGGATTTGGTTGAAGATAGTGAGATTCTCCCATACTTGGTTTATCTGGATTTTCACTAGGCAAATGATACATTGTCAATCATCATTTAGCTTTTTTTTGATACATTATGATACTTAATTATTAAAAATTTATGATTAATTCTTAATTTTCCATAATCAATTGTTATAAAGGATTTATACCCTAAAACCCACAATGAAAATCATTCCATAATCTTTATTAAGATTAAGATATCTATGATAACTCATTATTTTGAAATCTAGGAAATTTCTTATAAAAACTACAGATTATTTCTGATAAATTTTAGCGAACTATCTATTATTTTTTATAGAAGATTTATTATTTTTATTTTTCTTTTGGTCAAATTTAGTAAATAAGAGATTCAATCAGGATTAAAAAATAATTTCTAAGAAAAAATTTTGTTTGTTTGTGTATTTTGCTTGTCAAAATGGGTAAGATTAGTTTATAATATAATTCCATAGCTACTTAAGTAGCCCAACTCTTTATTGTTATTAAACTAACGGAATATAATTATTAGAACTATAAAAAGCTTTAATATGTATATATACTTAATAATCAACAGTTCTAATTACTTGGGAGCAAAAATACTTAATTAATTAGTATAAGTATTTTTCTATGTTCAAAAAATTCATATTTTCATATATTTTTTTTAGTGTTAGAAAAATGTCAAAATATAGACAGGAATACAAGTAATCAACTGCTTTTAAGTTTATTAAAATAAATTAAAATGAAATTGCATAGTTTTAAACCGATTTATCCATATATATTTAGCTAGATATATTTTCTAAATTCTTGCTTATCCAGTTAGCAATATATAAACCTTTTCCTTGATATTATGTTACTATCATTTAATACTTTACTTTTAATGAGCCTTGGTTTGATACTCCTGATTATAAGTAATACTCTGGGATTGTTTGGCATTATTTTTTTCTGGTTAGCTCTCAACTTAATCACTATAGGATTAGCTTATGGGGGATTGGGAGTAAAACTTCTGGGGAAAAAACCAAATGGAAAAATTGCAAAAAGTTCATTAATTTTATTATTTCCCTATTTTTCTCTGACTTGGATAACCTGGCGTTTGTGGATTTTTATTAAAAAAGATCAATGTTGTCAAGAAGTTTGCCCTAAAATTTGGTTGGGAAGAAAACCTTTTAAAAAACAAATTCCTGAATGTATTGATTTGATTGTGGATTTAACCTCTGAATTTCCAGTTTCAAGACAAGTAAAAGCAGGAAGAGATTACATTTGTCTCCCTATTTTAGATGCTAGTGTACCATCCCCTGAAACATTTGCTGGCTTAATTCAAATATTATCAAGATGGCAAGGGAATATATATATATATTGTGGTCAAGGAAATGGTCGTGCACCTACCGTTATTATTGGTTATCTCATCTTTCAAGGTATTGTAAAAAATGTCCATGAAGCAGAAACTTATCTAAAAAAAATTCGTCCTAGTATTAATTTAAGTAAATCTCAACGTCAATTTCTCAATAAAGTTTATGGTAAAAACCCTCCAAAAGGAGTCACTAGAATTATCCCTCGTCAATAAATTTCATGATCTACTGATTAATTATTCCTTATTAGTGATTCCTTAACAAAATTCATCCTTTGACACCACTACCAATATTCGTAGGGATAATGTATTGCTGGACAAAGACAAATAAAACGGAAACCGGGACAATGGAAATAACTGAACCGGCTGCTGCTTGTCGCCAATCAATACTACGAGGATCAGCAATAGTACTGAGAAAAACAGGTAAAGTCATGGAATCTGAACCGGGATCCAAAACAATTAGAGGCCAAAGAAAATCACTCCAAGAGCCAATAAAAACAAAAATAGCTAAAGTTATTAAAGAAGGGCGTATTGCCGGAATCATAATATTCCACCACAATCCTAATTCTGAGCAACCATCTAAACGTCCCGCTTCTTCCAATTCTTTCGGCACTTCTGCAAAGGCTTGGCGTAATAAAAAGATGCCAAAAGCAGTGGCAAGATTAGGCAAGATTACTCCTAAATAAGTATTTCTTAAACCCAATTTAACTGTAATAATAAATAAAGGAATCATCACGATTTGGAAAGGAATGATAATACTAGAAACAATTAAGGCAAATATTAAATCTTTTCCTTTAAAATCCAGTCTTGCTAAAGGATAGGCAGCTAAGGCACAAAAGAACAGATTAATAACCACAGTAATAAATGCTACAATCGTACTATTAAGTAAATACCGCCCTACAGGATTGTTTTGCCATAAGAGTTGGAAATTTTCTAAAGTGGGTTTTTCGGGTATGAGTTGAAAGGTAAAGAGATCTTCTGATGGGGATTTAAAAGCTGTAGTAAATAACCACAATAACGGGAAAATCGCTAGTATGGCTATTATAATTAAAATGCTATAAGTTAATACTTGATTGAGAGTTTTGGTTTTCATCATTTTGCTTAATTTTTAACTTTTTGATTCTATGATTAAACTTCCTTTGCTAGACGATAAATCTCGATTGGATTCTATTTTAAAAGCTATTCCTGCTGAATCTGGTGTTTATTTTATGCGGGATGAACTTGATAGTATTATCTATATCGGTAAATCCAAAAAATTGCGTTCTCGAATTCGATCTTATTTTAGAGATACTCAATCTTTAAGCACTAGAATCGCCTGTATGGTGCAGAAAGTGACTAATATTGAATTTATCGTTACCGACACAGAAGCGGAAGCTTTAACCCTAGAAGCTAATCTTATCAAAAAACATCAACCTTATTTTAATGTTCTCCTCAAAGATGACAAAAAATATCCTTATGTCTGTATAACTTGGTCTGAAGAATATCCGAGAATTTTTATTACTCGCAAAAGAACTAAAGGACATAAGAAGGATAGATATTATGGTCCTTATGTAGATTCAGGAAACTTACGGGAAACTTTGGCTTTATTAAAAGAAATTTTTCCCTTAAGACAGCGTCCTAAACCTTTATTTAAACATCGCCCTTGTCTCAATTATGATTTGGGCCGTTGCCCGGGAGTTTGTCAAGAGTTGATTTCCCCAGAAGAATACCGTAAAACTGTAGATAAAGTGGCTATGGTTTTTGCTGGTAGAGTGGAAGAATTGGAATCTCAGCTTCAATCCCAAATGACAGCCGCCGCAGCAGAGATGGAATTTGAAACGGCAGCCAAAATTCGCGATCGTCTTTTTGCTTTAAATAGTCTCAAACAAGGGCAAAAAGTGGAGTCAACTGATGAAAGAATTTCAATGGATGCCATTGCTTTAGTTAGGAATGAATTCCATTGTTGTATTCAATTATTTCAAATTCGGGGGGGATTAATGGTAGGGCGTTTGGGATTTTTTACTGATACTAAAGAAGCTAGTAAGGGGGAAATATTACAAACAGTATTAGAAGAGCATTATCGACAAGTAGATTCTGTAGAAATTCCCAACGAAATTTTAATTGAAGAAGCTTTACCGGAGGGGGAGTTACTAACAGATTGGTTGACTAATTGTAAGGGAAGAAAAGTTAATTTAATTGTGCCTATGAGAGGGAGTAAAGTTGAATTAATTGAGATGGTAAAAAGAAATGCTCAATATGAATTGGATAAGACACAAAGGGAATCTGATGCTAATGAGAAAGCGATGGAAGATTTAGCTTTGGTTTTGGATTTACCGTCAAAACCTTCTCGCATTGAAGGGTATGATATTTCCCATATTCAAGGTTCCAATGCTGTGGCTTCAAGGGTGGTTTTTATTGATGGTATTCCTGCTAAACAACATTATCGTCATTATAAAATTAAGAATCCTGAAATTAAAATAGGGCATTCTGATGATTTTGCTTCTATGAAGGAGGTAATTAGTCGTCGTTTTGCTAAAAATTTAGAGGCTGGTAGTGTGAAAGATTTACCTGATTTAGTGTTAATTGATGGTGGTAAAGGGCAACTTTCGGCAGTGGTGGAAGTTTTAGAGGAAATGAATCTTTTGGGTATGTTTCCAGTGATTGGTTTGGCTAAGAAAGAAGAGGAGATTTTTCTACCTTTTATGTCTGATGCTTTAGTTACTGAAAAAGAACAACCAGGGGTGCAGTTATTACGGCGAGTGAGAGATGAAGCTCACCGTTTTGGTGTTGGTTTTCATCGTCAGCAGCGGTTAAAACAAAGTAGACGATCGATTTTGGATGAAATTCCTGGTATTGGCTTAGAGAAACAAAAGAAGTTATTAGAGTATTTTCATTCTGTAGACTATATTAGAGCGGCTTCTATTGAGGATCTTCTTCAAGTTTCTGGCATAGGGCAGAATTTAGCTCAGGAAATTTATCAATATTTTCATTTAAAGCAAGAAAGATAGTCCATGGCTTAGATCAATTTTCCAAAAGTACGATAGACTTAGGTTGGGACGGGACAAGGGGGACAAGGGGGACAAGGAAGATAGGTTTTAGGTCGAGGATTAACTAAATTTTGATACTTTTAACTCTATACATTGTTAAAGACTTTCTTGGTATTAGATCATTTTTTCCTCATTTTTGCTAGACATCCTTTAAACAAGACTTGGAAGACTTGGGAAGACTTGGAAAGTGGGTTTTTGGAGAATTATCACAAATTGAGGATAACTTTAACTCTAGCATTACTATAGATAAATTGGTATAAATCTATGTCAATGGGATTTGGGATCAAAAACTATTTTAACTTAAACTTAACTTGAACTTAAACTTAAACTAATGAGATTATGTAATAAATTGCTCTATTGAAGTAATACTCTATTATTGGATAATAAAATTTTTAGTTTTTAAATTGGGATTATTGTATTATAATTTCGGAAGTTTAAATCAATAGAAAATCAAAGTAATCTTAAAATCACCATGAAAAAAGGAATCATTACCACAATACTAGCCATTGCTTCCTCAATAGGAATGGCCTCTGCTGCAGAAGCAAGTACTTTAGTACAAGTAACCATCGAAAATTTAACTCCAGAAGGTGGTTTAGCCTTATCCCCTGTTTGGGTAGGTTTTCATGATGGCAGCTTTGATATTTTAAATATCGGTGATCCTGCTGACTTTGTCTTAGGTACAGATGCAGTTGAAAGAGTAGCAGAAGATGGTGATACTAGTCAAATTACTGAGGATTTTGCTGGTGCTGGCTTTGATGTACAAGCAACTTTACCTGGTGCAATTGCTCCTGGAGGAGTAAATTCACAGACATTTGAAGTTGATAGTAGCTTACAGTATTTTAGTTTTATTAGCATGATCCTTCCTAGTAACGATGCTTTCATCAGTAATCCTTTCGGCAATCCTTTAGCATTTGAGGTATTTGATGATGCAGGTAATTTCGTTGGTGGAGAGTTTATCATTACTGGAACTAATGTTTATGATGCTGGTACTGAATTCAATGATGAAAGCCCAGATACTACTGCTCCTACTCAACTTGCTCCTGATTTTGGAACAGAAACACCAGGTGGTCTTATTCTCCAGCATCCTGGATTTATTGGTTCTCTAGGTAGCCCAGATGGTACTCCTATTATTTTAGCTTCTAACCCAAATGGAGATTTTACTTCTCCAAGTCGTGCAGAATTTCAAGTAGCACAAATTACTATTGAGGCTGTTCCTGTTCCTGAACCTACTACTACTTTTGGATTATTTGCTCTTGGTGGTTTATTTTTTGTTAGACGCACTCGTTCTACTAAGAAAAACTAAAATAAATTAATTTAATTTATATCTATTTAGAGTCTCTAATTATATTTTAATTAGAGATTTTTTATGAAAATATTGACTTTTTATGATTTAATTCTATATTTAAAATAACTTTTTCTTCTAAGTTAGTTAGTTAGTTAGTTATGTATTAAAATACTTGTCTAATGATAATAACTTTGCTATAATAATAAACTTGTGTATAGACATAGTAAATATTTGTTTGATTTTTATTCTCTTTTTAAAGTAAATCCTAAAATTGAAATTTGTCAAAATTAACCTAATCACCATTAATATCATTTTTCCAAAAGTATAATATACAATGGTGAGGGGGAGACAAGGAAGACAAGGGAGACAAGGAAGACAAGGGAGACAAGGAAGACAAGGAAGACAAGGAAGAGGGATTTTGGGTTGAGAATCAGCAGGTTTTATATAGCTTTAACTCTATCATCATTAAAGACAAATTGGTATAATAATCTTATATTTTTCCATAATTTTTTGTTATAATGGAAGTCTGTGCTAAATTTTAGTTTTCTGTGACTCTAGTGCATTATAGCTGTAGCAAAAAAAAGAATTTTCTACACTTTAACTTTTAGTAACTCTTAGTTAGAGATGAAAATTAGGTAAAATACAGTTAAATATATTTAAATACAATAAATTTAAAGAAATAAGGAGGTAATATGGCTACTAACAATTTAAAAGCAATCCTAGAAAAAGAAGGAATTAATTTAGATAAAATATCTAAAAGAAGTGGTATTAAAGCTGCAACTATTAAGAGAGTATGTAATCAAAGACGTACAGTTGCACCTAAAACTGAAGTAAAAATCTTAAAAGGTTTATCTAGATTGACTGAAAATACTTATTCTGTTAATGATATTTTCCCTAATAGAGTTTTGAAAAACCCTGAATTATATTCGGATTTTTTTCCTCAAACATCGGATTCTGTTACTCCTGAATCTGTGGAAACTCCATCAGCATCTGAGGAAGTTATTCCTACTGAAACTCCTTCTGATGAGGTAACGTCTACTCCTGAAGCGGCAGTAGCTACTGAGGAAGTTACACCAAGTGAGGATGAAAATCCTACAGCTTAATCGGTGTTAGTCAATTTTAAAACTTATTAATATTTTTTGGGGCAATATCTCTATTTTAATTGGTTTTGTCCCTATTTTTTATTTATAATGATAGCTAGTGATATGTTTTCCCTAACAATGGATTTAAACTTCAACCAAACTTTTTTCCTTGTTTATAAATTAATTATACAATCCTATAATACCAAATCCTGTTTTCATAGCTACCTTATTTTAATCGGCTGGAATTGCTAAAAAAAGAAGAATTGGATAGAAAATTATAAAGACATTTTGAGTTGCGGATTTGGTATAATTCTCTATTTTTTTGATGATTTTAAATTTTATTGAATCACTATCAACATTTAATAATATTTAAATTACCAATCAATCCATCTTGTTTAAGTATGTAAATATAATCTGACGATTTTTCTTTATTCTTTTATTTTTTTACAAATTAATTCTTACATTATTTTAAATACTATTTATTACTCTTTTTTGTATTATTCTTCTTTACAGATAAATACGATGGAGAATTGTACTTAATACTTAATCATTATAAAATCTGATGAAAACTTATTACTTAAAGAAAAGTTGCGGAATATACTAAAATCAATTATAATAAAATAAAAGTAAATTTACTTGTAAAAAGATGTTCACAATACAATCAGAAGACTTAGTTAATACATTACCAAACCTTGGAGATATTCCAACAGTAGTAAGAGTGGAAAGGGAAGGAAATGTCGGAATAACCATCTCCCCCTATGAAATCACCAACCCAGATACGAGGGAAGAAATTGTTTTACCCATAACCATCACCAATACTACCGAGACGATATCATTGCCAGAATTTCAAGGGAATATTACAGCGATAGAATACAACGGGGAAATTCTTACTCCCATAGACAATGGGGTTACCACAATTCCCCCAGGAAGATTCACCGTGGATTATCAACAAAGGATAGCCACCATTAGCTTTAGCCAACCCTTAGCAAATCTAAACTTAGCATCCATTAGATTATATGTGAATTCAGGGAATCAATCTTCATCAGGCTTGATTAAAACTAATTTAATTCCTTTACCTTATGATGGATTTTTAAGTCAATATAATTTTGCAGGAGAAATATCAATTACTCGTAGTTTTCAAGGGCATCCAACAGCTGAATTATCCTTGATAGTTAAGCCTCAAGATATTAATAGTATTCGAGAAGAATTTACAAGGAATAATCTAGAAATTGATTTAGAAGGTATGAGGTTTTTTGTTAATTCTATTCAAGAAACCATCTTTAACCCTAAAGTTTTTCCCCAAGGTTATAGAGGTTTAAACATATCTTTATTAGGAAAATGGGGGCAAAAAACCAGCGATCGATCGCCATTAGATAGGCAAATTAGAGTAACAGGAAATACAGGAGGAATTAGTACGTTTTATAACCCTCAAGGAATACCAATTATTGGTGCACAAAATCCCTTTCCCATGAGACAAGTAAGCCAAGTAGGAAACGATACAATTTTACTTTCAAGAGTAGCAAACTTAGCAGGAGTTAACTATAGAGGAAGAGAGATAGAAATCAACCTTTCCCCAGGAGAAGAAGATAGTATTTTAACCTTAAGAGAAGAATTAGAAACTAGGGCAATTACTATTAATGGATTTATTTATTATTCCAATCCTGAAGCAGTAGAAATTAAAACTTGGGGGGCAACTCCTATACATAATTTACTAGATAAAGAAATCATTTCAGAACAAGTAAATATCGAATCTAGAGGGCATGGCACTAAAATTAATGGTGTTAGACTCACAGAAGAATTTAGAAATAGACTATGGCTTGCCGATAATAATCTCAATAATAATGTTAATAATATCGAAGAAAATACAGATGATTTTGTAGGAAGTAGACAAGTAATTTGGGAGTTTGAAGGAGGTATTAATTTTGCAGAAATTAGAGTGCCTTTTGATAATTTAGTTAGTAATAATTCAGTTTTAAGAGATGTTTCTAATTGCTTTGATAATGGAGGCCAAACCAAAAAAGCCAGAAGGAATATTATTATCAATGGTACAGTTGTGCAATCAACAGAATTCGTATATGGTTATGCTTTTAGCAGTGATGAAGTACATCGAGTTTCTCTTGTTAATGATGAAATTAGGATAGGTTTTGATACAGGAATAAGCAGAGGATTATTTTGGCAGTTAGTAGAATCTCATACTACTAGAAAATTTTGGAATCAATTTGGATACATTACGGCAGAAGTAGTAAGTGGATTTAGATTAGTTAGATTTAAACAAGAACAAAATCGAGAAGCAGCTACTTTACAAGGTGAAATTTTATTGGCAGCAAGTCAAAGTGATGGAGAAACTCAAGCACTTAAACAAGCAGAACAAAATTTATATCGTTATTTTCGTTCCAATATTAGGAGATTTACTAATTACGATTTAGCAGATTTAAGAAATTTTTACTCCGATGTGCAGGTGGATGCTAATGGAATTCCTCCTATCTTTGCTACTCAAATTGTTACTACCGAAGATACATTGGAAGTAACTCCTGATCCCACTAGTAGTTTAAATCCTGAATTAACTACAGGTAGAAGATTTATCGATCGTACATTAGTAAATATTACTCGTAGAGAAAGCCCAGAAAAATTTATAGTCACTAATTATACTCAATCAAATGAAGGAGAACGCTTTAGAAATACTTTGAGAGTATCCAATCGCACTGAAAATTCCGGTCGCCCATCGATCCATAACCGAGTAAATATCGCATCTGCTGGGAGAAATATTAATGGAATTCGTCAACAAATAGGTAATCAAACTGCTGATCAATATTTATTAAATACCCCAGATAGTGGTACAAATATAAATACCCCCCATGAAGGCACCATTACTTTTCCTGGAATAGTGGATGCAAATCGAGGGAGAAACATTGCTGAAACTTTGGTGTCTATAGAGAATTCTCTTAATTCCCAAACAGTGACATTGGAGATAACTTATCGAGATGATTTGCAAGAAGGGGATTTGCTTAATTGGCGAGGAGAGATTTGGGTGATTATTGAGATTAATCAAACTAGGAGTATTTCTAGAGGGAATATTGGTATGACTCAGCAACCGTTGATGTTTCAGGAGAGTTTTAAGATTACTTTGGGGAGGTTTTTGGATGTGTCTGTAAGTTTGACAAGAGTCAATTAATTAGGGATACTTCGGTTGAATGGGGGAATAGGGAGAATGGGGAGAATGGGTGAATGGGTGAATGGGTGAATGGGTGAATGGGTGAATGGGTGAATGGGTGAATGGGTGAATGGGTGAATGGGTGAATGGGTGAATGG
>JANQIW010000151.1 GCA_028281945.1 Prochloraceae cyanobacterium PL24a_bin.78 | reverse complement strand
AATAGCCTAGCGGCAAGGCTAACGCCTACGGAAAAATTAGGAGATAAAACAGTTTTTTTAATAAGTCAACTTTGAAAATAGGATTTGGGATCAGAGGTTAAATAATAACTTTTTATGAGTACTTTGAGGATTTTTGATCATTAAATTGTCTCTTGCTGAAATGACCTTGCCAAAAGGATAGAATTACTAGAATATAAGAACAAGATTAAAATTAAGTTAAATTAATAATTCCTAATATGTCTTTATTTGATTGGTTTGCTAACGTCAGAAAATCAGATCCACAAGTCCAAGAAAAGCAAAGAGAAATTGCTGATGGATTATGGAGTAAGTGTCCTTCTTGTGGCGTTCTTGCTTATACTAAAGATTTACTTGCTAATCAATTGGTTTGTACTGAATGTGGTCATCATCTTGCTGTCACTAGCTCTCAAAGAATTCGTCAGCTAATTGATGATTCTTCTTGGCAACCATTAAATGAACAAATTATTCCTAAAGATCCTTTGAAATTCTGCGATCGTAAAAACTATAGCGATCGACTGAGTGATTACCAAGAAAAAACAGGTTTAAATGATGCAGTCCAAACAGGAACAGGTTTAATTGATGGTTTACCAGTAGCTTTAGGGGTAATGGATTTTCGTTTTATGGGTGGGAGTATGGGTTCTGTGGTTGGGGAAAAACTCGCTCGTTTGATTGAACATGCTACTCTAGAGCGTTTTCCTGTGGTAATTATTTGTGCTTCTGGTGGAGCGAGAATGCAGGAAGGGATGCTAAGTTTAATGCAAATGGCGAAAATTTCTGGTGCTCTTTCATGTCATCAAAAAGCTAAATTACTTTATATCCCAGTTTTAACTCACCCAACTACGGGGGGAGTGACAGCAAGTTTTGCTATGTTAGGGGATCTTATTCTGGCTGAACCGAAAGCAACTATTGGTTTTGCAGGGCGTAGAGTGATTGAACAAACCCTTCGAGAAAAACTTCCAGAGGGTTTTCAAACTTCTGAATATCTTTTACAACATGGTTTTATTGATGCTATTATCCCTCGAACTCAATTGAAGAAAACTTTAGCTCAATTAATTAGTTTACACCAACCATTTTTCCCAATTATGAATCATATTAACTCTCATCAATCTACTAATAATGTTAGTATTTAACTATATTAAAGTATCTATTCATTCCAAAGCTGTGCTTCTGTGGGAATGATTTGATTTTGTTCTACATTACTACTGAATTGAAAAATTATTGGTATCAATCCTAAAGATAAAGAGCTTAACATAATTATAAGAATTATCATAATTTGTTGAGGTTGAATCTGATTATGATTAATAAATTCAACTCTTTCTCGAATTTTCATCTTCTTAATTTCTCATGTAGTTTAAGAATTATTTAATTATTATATGGGGAATTTGCCATTTTTGAGAGCTGATGATTTTTTTTGATTTATTGAAAAATATAATAAAATTTATCTAGAGCTTGCTGAATGAGTTTAGAATCTTTGCTATCCAAGAGTTTCAAAGTTTTTTGATCAAATAAAAATGGAAAACTACAATCTAGAGATACTTGGAATTTTGGACTTTTGGACTTGTTCAGCAATCCCCATTTGTTTTATTTTTAGAGTAAACTAAATCTTTAGATTTAAGATTACACTGTAACAGAAAAGTCGTCAAGGCAATAATGTGTAATTTAAATTCATTGAGACTAAGTTTAATTTAGTTTTTTTTTTGAAAAAGATTAACGATTAACCATAAATTGATTTTTTTATAATAAATATGAAAAATGATTAATTATCAATTAATAATATGCCCTGGTATACACTCAAAAGAATTAACTCAAGATTTTACTAGAAATTTAAATTTAAATAATATAAATATATTTCCTGCCCATAAATACCCAGCATATTCTAGTTACCATTTATGGAGATATATACAAGAAATCCAATCCAATCCCAAGAAATCTCTACCTTTAACCTTGATAGCATTTAGTGCAGGAGTAGTAGCAGCTATTGGTGCGGCATATAAGTGGCAAATTAATGGAGGTAAAATTGATAAATTAATCGCCATAGATGGATGGGGAGTACCCCTCATAGGTAATTTTCCTATTTATCGACTCAGTCATGATTACTATACCCATTGGACATCAGCAATGCTTGGAAGTGGAATAAATAGTTTTTATGCCCATCCCCCAGTTAAACATCTAGATATATGGCGTACACCCCAAACTACTACAGGATGGTGGGTAAAATCTCTAGGATGTAAAACCAAAACCAATGCCTCTGAATTTATCATCCATTTACTAGGTTTAAAAGACCCTAAATTTTAAAGAAAACTAACAAAAAAACCAAATTAGTTAAAAAAAATTAAAAAATATTACCAAAACTTTTAAAGTAGAACTAACCTAAAAATAGATACCATAAAAATTATTCTCTTAAACTAAAATAAATAGAATTATTGACAAAATAAATATTAATGATACCTTCTTAGATTACTTAGAATTCAATATAGTCAACTAATATTTGCCAACAAAACCCTAAACAACTATTGTCAATAATCAACGATGGACTATCAATTGTTAAAAATCAATGATCTTAAAGATCCATTCTCCTTATATTGTATCATAGAAGACTATATTAAAAATTCAAAGAATTAGAAATAATTAGGAAAACAGACAAGCGTGATTTCTTCAAAAATTGCTAACATTAAACCCCAAATCCAATTAACACCCAATGCCACAGCAATTCCCCAGAGGCAAACAGGAGCATATGCGCTCATAGATAGCCTTTGTCGCCATGGTGTTAAACATATTTTCGGATATCCAGGAGGAGCAATCCTTCCCATTTACGACGAATTATATCGAGCTGAAGCACGAGGCGAAATTCAACATATCCTAGTTAGACACGAACAAGGAGCTTCCCATGCAGCTGATGGATATGCTAGAGCAACTGGTAAAGTTGGTGTCTGTTTCGCAACTAGTGGACCCGGTGCAACTAACCTCGTAACTGGCATTGCTACGGCTCAAATGGACTCTATCCCTATGATTGCAGTCACTGGACAAGTTCCTCGACCTGCAATTGGTAGTGATGCTTTCCAAGAAACAGATATCTTTGGGATTACTCTTCCCATTGTTAAACATTCTTATGTGGTACGTCATGCAAAAGATATGGCTCGTATTGTCGCAGAAGCTTTTCATATTGCAAGCACCGGCAGACCAGGACCTGTTTTAATTGATATACCTAAAGATGTAGGTTTGGAAGAATTTGATTATATTCCAGTAAATCCAAAAGACATAAATTTAATCGGATATCATCCTAAAAAGAAAGGAGAAATTTTCCCGATTAATGCAGCTTTAGAATTAATCAAACGCTCTGAACGACCTCTATTATATGTAGGTGGAGGTGCTGTTACTGCTAATGCCCATGAAGAATTACAGCAATTTGCCGAAAAGTTTCAGATTCCAGTGACTACAACTTTGATGGGATTAGGGTCTTTTGACGAACATCATCCCCTTTCTGTAGGAATGTTAGGAATGCACGGTACTGCTTATGCTAACTTTTCTGTGAGTGAATGTGATCTTTTATTGGCTGTTGGGGCAAGATTTGACGATCGAGTAACTGGAAAATTAGATGAATTTGCCTCTAAAGCTAAAGTAATTCATATAGACATCGATCCTGCCGAAATTGGTAAAAATCGCCCTCCAGAAGTGGCAATTGTAGGAGATGTTAAAGAAGTATTAGGGCAGTTAATCCAAAGAGCAGAAGAATTGGAATTCCCAGCTGATGAGCCAAAGACTCAAGGTTGGTTAAAGAGAATCAATGTTTGGCGACATGAATATCCTTTAACAGTGCCTCGCGATCGAGAGACCATTTCTCCCCAAGAGTGTATTGTAGAGTTAGAAAGACAAGCACCTAATGCTTATTATACTACTGATGTAGGGCAACATCAAATGTGGGCTGCTCAATTCCTTAAAAATGGGCCTCGTCGTTGGATTTCTAGTGCGGGGTTGGGAACCATGGGATATGGTATGCCCGCAGCAATGGGAGCAAAGGTTGCATTGCCTGATGAGGAAGTAATTTGTATTAGTGGGGATGCTAGTTTCCAAATGAATCTTCAAGAGTTGGCAACTTTAGCTCAATACAATATTAAAGTTAAAACGGTGATTATTAATAATGGCTGGCAAGGAATGGTGCGTCAATGGCAGCAGACTTTCTTTGGTGAGCGTTATTCTGCTTCTAATATGGAAGTAGGTATGCCTGATTTTGAGCTTTTGGCTAAGGCTTTTGGAGTTAAAGGTATGGTAATTAGCGATCGTAGTGAATTATCTTCAGGCATCGCGGAAATGTTGGCATATGACGGACCAGTTTTACTAGATGTTCGGGTAACTAAAGATGAAAATTGTTATCCAATGGTTGCTCCAGGTAAGAGTAATGCTCAAATGTTGGGATTACCAGAGAAGAAAAAGCCTGCAACTGAAATTGTTTATTGTGTGAATTGTGGGGCTGAAAATCTTGCAACTAATAATTTTTGTCCTGAATGTGGTACGAAAATTTAGGTAAGTATTGATGGATAAAGTCTTTTCATATTCTTATAGGTGACTTTCATCAGTTCCACAATCAATTAAGTTATGTAGGATTTTTTTATAGGTATCTAAAATTGATAAAAATTAATTCCCATTTCTCTAACAAAACTAGAAGATGGGGAATTCTTTTGATATTCAGTTAAAAAGATTAGAATACTTATGATTGAGTGCCATTTTTTATGGTAAACCTGTAGTGAAATTACCCGATCATATTATTTGACAAGGAATAACAATGCTCTTATTGTAGAATGCTATGATTATCAATAAAGTCTACTTTTCAGTAAGAGTATCATGATATTTTTGGTAAACCAGCTTCAAAAAATATTTGTTCAACAGTTAATTTTAATTCAGGTAAAACTTCATCTTCCAAGCTTTCTTTTCCTTTTTTTGTATGACTTGGACAGTTGGGATAAAATACCGTGAAGGTTTGAGATTTAGAATCTACCAACCAAAATCTTTCAACACCAGCTTTTAAATAATCAGTAGCCTTTGCATTCACAATACCAAAAGATTGACCAGGGGAAATAATTTCGATGGCTAATTCTGGAGGTTTTGGACAAGCTTCATCTTTTAACTCATTTTTTGGTAACTTATCGTAAGAAATATACAATAAATCCGGCACTGGTATCCAATCACTATTATTCCTTTTAAGAATTATTGCCCATTCAATTCCTATTGTCCCTCTATTTTTCCCTCAATTTCTGAGAAATGTATAAAGAATACCTGTTAAAAGAGAAGGATTTAATTTTGGAGCCATTTTTGCTACAGCTTCTCCTTCGATTAATTCATAAGTACGATCATTGTCTGGTAGTGCTAAAAATTCTTCTTTACTGAGTTTTGGAGTTAATTTTATCATTTTTATTAACGAGATCTATATTTTATAACATTTTAATTGTATCAAGTTTTAACTTAATTATAGCAATTGAAGTAAAGATTAGGACATAATAGAGAAAAGTACCAAAAATCTTTATGCCAAAACCTTATTTTCCAAAGTTTTGGTAGATATACTTTAAAAGAGACTTCTGCTTACCCAGAGGCTACGCCAACGATTGACAAGGGAGTTATATCATTTTTCCCATAATTATTATAGATATTAAGAAGAAGATTCAAGAGATGAAGGAAAATTAGTATTGGCAGATTATTAAAGATATAAGATTCTTAACTATATCATTATTTTAGAAAATTGATATAAGTCGATTATTTGGTAGTTAATGTCGATGGGGTTAGGGTGTAAATCTTGCCAAATGTTTACTGTGTTATATTGAATAATAGAGTCTAGTTGAGAAGAATCAAAAGTATGAGAGATGATAGAATTATCAAACGGGTTGCTGTTGAGAGTTCTAGGTTGAGTGAACACGATATTCTTGAACTGTTTGATTCTGGTGAAAAGGATTTCAGCTATACCAATTGGATGGGAATCTATTTTTCTAGTGGAGTCTATTTGCCAGAGATTAACCTTACTGGAGCTAGTTTGATTGGAGCCACGTTGCTGGGAGCCAATTTGACTAATGCCAATTTGACTAATGCCAATTTGACTAACGTTAATTTGGCCTACGCCAATCTCAGATACGCTAATTTGACTGGTGTTGATTTGGAGGGGGCTAATTTGACTAATGCTATTTTTAGACATGCTAATCTCAAAAGAGTCAAATTCTCCGATGCTAATTTGGCTTTCGCTGACTTCTTGAACGCTAAAAACATCGATTTTTCTAGCATTCATGTCATTAGAATGTTCCGATACTGTTGGCGAAGATGTGACAAAGGATACTTGAAAAGTATTACTACTCCCAAAAGTAAATAATAGATTGTTTAGTATCATCAAGATTTTTACA
>JANQIW010000121.1 GCA_028281945.1 Prochloraceae cyanobacterium PL24a_bin.78 | reverse complement strand
TAGCATAATTTTAAGAATCTCCCCATTCTCCCCATTCTTTCCCATCTCCTCAATCTTCCTTGACTTAGATATCCTATATTTCACTCTCCACAAACTGGACATTCAGGATCTTTATATAGGCGAAGCTTCTGAAAAGTAAGATTACCTAAATCCATGTTCAGTAATTCTCCTAAAAGAGGTTCACTAAATCCTGTAATGAACTTAATGCCTTCTAACGCAGCTAAACAAGCAAGAGTTCCAGAAACAGCCCCAATTACCCCAAAAGCACGGCGATCCCAATTCGGTTTTTCAGGGAACATACAAGAAAGACAAGCAGTTTTATGAGGAACTATAGTAGTAAGATAAGCCTCCATACTATTCATAGCAGCTTCCACCATAGGAACATTATGCTTAACACAAGCTATATTAAGTATATCCCGCTCTGGAAAATTATGAGCACAACTAAAAGCTATATCAGAACTCTCAACTAGAGAATTAACATTATCATTAGTTACATACTCAGGAATAACTTCAACTTCTACATCAGGATTAATTTGAGATAGAGTTTCTTTTGCTTTAACGACTCTAGGTTTCCCTACCCAGTTATCATGCATTAAAATTTGACGATTCATATCATCAAGACGCAAATCACCACCACGAACTAGAATTAATTTCCCAATCCCAGCCACTGCAAGGTAAAGGGCAACAGTACCTCCTAAACCTCCTACTCCTGAAACTACCGCAGTAGTATTTTTAAGAGCTTCTTGTCCTTGTTTTCCCAAAGAAGGAAGTTGAATTTGTCGGCTATAGCGTTCTAATTCCTTTGGTGTTAGCATAAATAATTGTTCTCAATGGTATGTTATTAGTGAATCTTGGTAGTATAGCAATGAATAATTAATGATTGATCATTGATCATTGACTAATTTTAGGACTAATGAAACAAACTTTAGATTATTACCTTTAAAGTTTATTAGTTTTGCCCATGTTTTGGTATTGTCAACATATCAGTATACACTGCTATTAACCAAAATTCAACTTTCAATTTTAATGACAAATCACTAATGATAAAGTTTAATTATCAGTTTTACTCTTGTATTTTGCTTTATGTAGTAACATCTTCTAAAGCAACAAAGTTTTTAGGCTTATCTTTAAAAACTTTAAATAGCCTAGTATCTACAGGCTTTTGTTCTTTAAAAAGCTCATAAGCTTCTTCAAATGCTGAACCATATTTCTCCAACTTCTCTGTTTCAGTAGCATCTGGAAAAGTTGCATCTATTTCTTTAATAAGTAAAGAGAATTGCTTAAGAATATGAAGACGGTTAATATTGACAAACTTTTCATCATATTCAATATTGAAAAATTTTAAATAATCTTCAGTGTCCTTTAATGTGTTAAAACTTTCCAAGGTTTTAGCTGTTTCAGCACTAGTCATTATAATTTACCTCGTTTTAGTGTGCATTTATTTTTGGTAATTTCACTCTCTATTTTTCAAAATAAATAAGAGAAATGATAAAAAATATCCTTCTTTAAGAAATATAGATAGTACTAACTTTCATATTCCTTTAATTTTTGTTTTAGTTGAGCCAATTTATGATAAATATCATAAGTTTCTGTTGCTTTCTCAATCAGAGTTTCATAGTCTGCTGGCAAACCTTCCGCAAGATCGTGTAAATCCATTTTGATTTGTCCTGCTTTACTATTCAAACGTCTGATAGTCTTTTTTAACTCTTCTAGAGTTTCTGGAGTTTTGATTTCGGTTGTGCTTTGAACCATTTTCTTTCAATAGAATTAATTTTCTTAGCAAAAGTCAAAATCAAAGATAATCAGTAGGTTTTATTACTAAAATAATCTTTGTTTTGATGTCTTCTGAATATATATCAATTATAATTTAATATATTTTATCTAGATAACGTCAAAGGTTAAATTAGTAATAAGTTTTTAACTAAGTGATAAATTCTAAATAAATTATTAACTTAATAGAAAATAAACTTCTTGGCTTTAGAATTTAATGTCGATCACTTAAGAATTATTTTAATTAAAACATACTTGATTGAAGAAAATGTATCAAAAATTATAAAATTAAGGCTGAAAAAAATAACTAATATTTTCTTAAGGAATATCATTAATTTATTATTTTAAATAGGAAAAAAATTGATACAAAAAGTAATATTTTTTTACAATAACTAAACAAGTCCAAGTATTAAGTCACACTACTTAGAGATAAGGAGATTTCGTCCAACATTTTTGGGAAATTAGCTTGACAGGAAGATATATTACTTTAAAAGATTAGGATTAAATCTAAAATTTTAAGAATAAATAACTATGAGGAGAGAAGCAAAATCTAACAAAATATTATATAGTAGTAAAAGATAAGTATCAGGAGAAAACCACTGACCATCGAAACAATATCCATACCCCCAAAATCCGGGAATAAACCAACCCATCTCATGGTAATGCTTCACGGCTGGGGAGCCAATTATGAAGATTTCACTCCCTTAGCATCAGAATTAAACCTCCCAGAATACCAATTCATTTTCCCTAACGCCCCTTATAATCATCCACAAGTGCCAGGAGGGAAAGCTTGGTATGCTTTAGAAACCCAAGAATATCAAGGCTTATCCGAAAGTAGAAAAATGGTTCATGAGTGGTTATTATCACTAGAACAACAAACAGGAGTACCTTTAGAGCGCACTATCTTAGGAGGATTTTCCCAAGGTGGAGCAATGACATTAGATTTAGGATTGACTTTGCCCCTAGCTGGTTTATGTAGCTTAAGTGGTTATTTACACTTTCAACCAGAATCAATTCCTAAAAATAACACATTTCCTCCCGTATTAATCGTACACGGGAAACAAGATCCAGTGGTACCCATACAAGCAGCACAACAAGCCAAGGAAAAATTAACAGCCCTTGGAGTATCCGTAACATACCAAGAATTCAACATGGAACATTCCATCATCCCTGAAGTGTTAACTTTGATGGAAAAATTCATTTTAGCTCAAAAATCAAGTTAAAATAGAGATGGATAGGGGCCAAATAGTCGTGAGAGGAGGCAAACACTTTGACTAGTTTAAGCTTAACACAAGAACATATTTCAGAGCTTACACCTGAGGATGTAGCTGCTTTAGCAGGGCGTTTAGAAACCGATGATTATAATAATCCTTTTGAAGCTTTACAAGATTGGCATCTACTAAGGGCGATCGCTTTTCAGCGTCAAGAATTAGTTGAGCCTTATATATATCTGCTTGACATCGAAGCTTATGACGAAGCATAACCAAATTCTTAAAGATAAACACATTTTAGTGGGTATAGGCGGTGGTATTGCCGCCTACAAGGTTTGTGAAGTTATTTCTACTTTATTTAAATCTCAAGCTCAAGTGAAAGTTATTCTTACCCAAGCTGCTAGGGAGTTTATTACTCCTTTAACTGTAGCTACTTTATCACGTCATCGAGCTTATGTAGATGAAGATTTTTGGGAAAGTAAACATCAAAAACCTTTGCATATAGCATTAGGTGAATGGGCAGATGTGTTTTTACTTGCACCTTTGACTGCAAATACTTTAGGAAAATTGGCTATGGGATTGGCAGATAATCTCTTAACTAATACGGTTTTAGCTTCCACTTGTCCAATTTTAGTTGCTCCTGCTATGAACACTGATATGTGGCAACAGTTATCTGTACAGCGTAATTGGCAGTATTTATGGGAAGATAAACGTTATCATAGTGTAGGACCCGGCAGTGGATTATTGGCTTGCGATCGAGTAGGGAAAGGGAGGATGGCAGAACCAGACGAGATATTAGTTAACTTACAATCTTTATTATATAGTGGAGGAAAAAGAGATTTATTAGGAAAAAAAGTCCTTATCAGTGGGGGAGGGACGAGAGAACATATGGATCCAGTTCGGTTTATTGGTAACCCTTCTACTGGAAAAATGGGAATAGGATTAGCACAAGCCGCTAAATACAGAGGTGCAAATGTAACATTCATTCAAGCTTGCATTGCTCCGGAATTATTAACTTCAATCGGTAACATTCAGATTATTTCAGTAGTGAGTGCCCAACAGATGCAATCTGCCATGTTAGAGAATTTTGCTGAAGCAGATTTAATCATTATGTCAGCAGCAGTAGGTGATTTTAAACCTGCTACCTATACAGAAAAAAAATTACCGAAGAGTTCGATTCCTTCGGTTTTCCCTTTAGAATCAACACCTGACATTGTAGCAGAATTAAGCAGAGTTAAGCAACCCCATCAATACCTAATTGGTTTTGCGGCTCAAACTGGTGATCTTCTAACTCCGGCAAAGGAAAAGTTACAGCGCAAAGGTTTGGATGCTATTCTCGCCAATCCAGTGGATCAACCCATGGCTGGTTTTGGTAGTGATACCAATCGTGCTATTTTGTTAGATAAAAATGGTCGAGAGCAAAAAATTGAGACTTGTTCTAAACTAGAGTTAGCACATCATCTTTTGGATTTTGTGTTGAGTATTTAAATTTTGAGTTTTTAATAACAGGTTAAGATAATGCCACAATTTTTGGTGACTTGGATTGCTACAGCCATCGCCCTACTGATTACCGGTTTTCTCATTCCCGGAATTCACATTAACGGTGCTGCTGCCGCTGTTGTAGGAGCTTTATTTTTAGGTTTGGGAAATGCTATTGTCAAACCAATTTTATTAATTTTTACTTTACCCTTGACAGTTCTTACTTTAGGGTTATTTTTGTTTGTGGTTAATGCCATTAGTTTTTCCATTGTAGGATATTTTGCACCCGGATTTCAAATTGATGGTTTTTTAGACGCTTTAGTTGGTTCCATAATTCTTTCAATAATCTCTGGATTCTTGAATCAACTTTTTGATGGTGCGAGTGAAGGAATTGATAACTAAAATTTTTTATACCAAGTAGGTAATTTAAAAGTTAAATTATTAGCTATTTTATCTACTTGTATTTTGTTCATAAACAATTTATCACCATTATCTAATGATACTTCATTAATTAAATTCAACAAAAATTATCATATTAGAATAAAATGAATATTAACTATTCCATATCAGATTGTTTTTTAGGTAAATTACTGATTGCAGCGACAGGAAAAGGAATTTGTGCAGTCAGTTTAGGAAATTCAGCTGACATTCTAGAAACCTCTTTTTTAGATAAGTATCCAAAAGCAACCCAGAATCATAATAATTTAGGTATGTGGATTAATAAAATATTATCTCATCTCAATGGTGAAGAATTATATTTAGATTTCCCCCTAGACATACAAGGAACAAATTTTCAATGGCAAGTATGGGAAAAAGTTCGTCAAATTCCTTATGGCAAAACTCAATCATATAGTGAAATAGCAAAAAGTTTAGGTATTCCTAAAGCAGCAAGGGCAGTTGCTAACGCTTGTGCCAGTAATAAAGTAGCATTAATTATTCCTTGTCATCGAGTTATTAGGAAAGATAATTCTCTTGGAGGTTATCGATGGAATGTTAAAGTAAAAGAAGCTTTATTAAAACAAGAAAAATACACATTAAATTTAGTCCAAACAAGTAAAATATTATCTTAACAGAAGCCAGAGAATTAGCAACAATCATCCCACTAGCAGCCACAGCCGGCATACCAATACCAAGAAAAGTAGAATCCCCACAACAATATAAACCATTTATAGGAGTAGTTGAACCGGAAAATAAAGAACTAAAAAATAAACAAACTTTCAGTATATCATGATTATTCAAACTAAGTTCAATCAAATATAGTTAATATGCTTTGATAGTGATTTATTTTTTTAATAATAAACCTGAGAAAACTTAACTATTTTTTTCAATGATCCGAATATTTTTTCTAAAACTTAATTGTAATTTAATAAAAAATAAACAAAAATCATGCTTTATGATTTAATTTATTAATCTTGGCTTGATAAAGATTTAAATTACTTATATTATAATTATTTAATTTTTTGAAAAAATAGTTTTTACAGACTTAAGATGGTATGTTTTCAATATAGGTAAATAAATTCATGCCTATATATACACCTAAGTTTGAAGAATTTTAATTATGTTGAAAAAGCTTACTACTTTAGTTTTAACCTTAGTTTTCACTCTTTTTACATTAGTAAACGCTGCTAATGCTCAAGAACAAGAATCTGCCGATATAGCTGCTCTTGCTAATGGTGAACCATTTGCGATTATGTTTGACAACGCTAATTTTTCTGGACAAGCTGTTGTAGTAACATCAGATATACTTTGTTTCACAGACGAAAATTTTAATGATAAACTTTCTTCAGTAATAGTACAAAATGGATCCTTCACACTTTTTAGTGACTGTGACTTTGGAAATCCTTCTGTAACTATTGATGAAAAAGGAGGAGTTAATGGTGGAGCATATACTTCTGCTGATTGGCTTGGTGGACGTAATGACTATTACTCTTCAATCAGAGTCAATCGATAATTAGTAATTAAATGTAATCATTTGATTATTATTAGTCATCAAGCTCTAGTATTGACTAGGGCTTTTATATTTGAAGTAATAAAGTAAATATTTTATATAACCTTCAACAAATCCAAATGTTTATCAACAGAAGCCAGAGAATTAGCAACAATCATCCCACTAGCAGCCACAGCCGGCACACCAATACCAGGAAAAGTAGAATCTCCACAACAATATAAACCATTTATAGGAGTAGTCGAACCCGGAAATAAAGATTCATCAGCCGACCAAGCAGCACCATAAGTACCTTTATAACGTCGTAAAAATCTCTCATGAGTCAAAGGCGTACCAACTAAAGTAACCTCACATCTACTTTTAATATCAGGAATAAACCTCTCTAAAGCCTCCCACATCACTTGAGAACGTTCCTCTTTTAAATCATTATAAGCTTGTGAATTACGTTTTAGACCAGCCCATAAATCATAAGGTTCAGTAGCAGGAGTATAAACATGAATCGTATGCTTACCAACTGGTGCTAAAGAAGAATCCAAAAGAGAAGGAATGGAAACAGCAACCACATTAGCAGGAGCAGTAACACCTTTTTCCCAACTATTAACCACCATATGATGACACTGTAAATCCGAAGGAATATCCTTCCCATCAATACCCAAATGTAAGTGCATGAAACTCTCATTCATTGGCGTAGCTAAATTCTTCTTAACATAATCACGAGGCAAAACTCCATCAGGAATAATCTTCAGGGTATCCCAAATGGAAGCATTAGAAATAACAGCCTTACTTGCACGTATTTCTTTGCCATTACGTAATCTAATCCCAACTGCTCGGTTATTCTCAATTAAAATGCCATCAACATGAGAATTTAGCCATAAATCCCCACCAAATTTAGTAATTCCCCTAACCAAAGCCTGAACAATAGCCTCACTCCCCCCTACAGGATAGTCCAAAATAACCTCTGGGCGATACCATTCAGCAAACATAAAAGCCATTTCCGCCGCCGAAGTACCAGAAGCAGGCAAACCAGAAAGCATAAAACAAAGTAAATCAAGCCAATTACGAATAAAAGAATCAGTAACAACCTCATCCATTACCTTGCCAAAACTACTACTCAACTTACCAGCAGAAAAAACATAAGGTAACATAGATACAGCATAGCCACCCAAAGTGAAAATTGCCCCCAAATCATAACGAAAAGCCGCAGGAGGAATAGCAGTAGAGGCTTCACCCAAAGGTTTCATCACCTTCTGTAAATTGCGCCATTGCTTAGCAGCAGTTTCCCCTCGTAAATCCAACAACAACTTATAAAAATCATCCGCCCCCACAGCCACATCAAAATATCCTTCAGGTAACCAACAACCCCAAGAATTATAATTCTTCCACTCCAAATCCTCCTCAATCACATCCAAAACTTGACGTAAAGGATTAGTAGAGGGAGAATAAGACAAACCAGAATATAAAGATGGTCCCGAATCAAATTTAAATCCCTGATACTCAAAACCATGGGCCGCACCTCCTGCTAAAGAATGGCTTTCACAAACGATGGTTTTATAACCATACTTTCCTAGCATTGCAGCACAACATAATCCACCCAAACCACTACCAATAATCACAACTTCCGTATCAAAATTCATCTCTCATTACTCCCAAAAAATGAAAACTTTATTAAAGACAATCTGCTAAAGTATGTATAATTCTAACCTAATCAAAAATCCTTGAAGATCACATCAAGATTAAAACCTAAAATAATCAAAATCGAAAATAATACCGAATAAATTTTTTGGCAAAAAGTAAACAAAAATACCAAAAAAAACTTGCCAAAACCAAAATAAACTGCTAATATAAATTCATGCAGTTTTAAAGAAAAAACCGTGTAGGGAAACAAAGGAGGTGATGCCCATGATAGACAGTAGTAAAATCGTGGGTCCTCTGGTTAACAATAGCCGGCTGTGTGCCGAGACTGTTCTGTAACAGATCAATAGATTTAACTATTTAATCTTTAATATTAATTAGATAAATCCATCGACTGTTGTGGTTCTCCCGGCAGTCAGGTTTTAACCAGAAGACCCCATAACCAAAAACAAATTGTCCCCAACTCTTAGATTATTCGCTAGGGTTGGGGATAATTTTTGGAAAAAATATAGAATTAATAATAAAAATAGTGGTATAATTAACCTCAAAAAGCTGGTGTGAGGAGAAATACCAAAAATGGCTTTAAAAACATGGAAAACATTAATCATTAGCCCTGCGGTGATGGGAATAGCATTATGCTCATCCATAAATCCTATAATGGCACAAAATTTAAGACAAACAGGAACAAATAACAGTTATTTAATAGCCCAAAACGATGTACTAAACCAACTCGACGGTTACAGCCGAGAAGGTAGAGGCAGGAGAAATAAAAAAGGCCAAGTAACCTCCGTATTTCAACTAAGAGACGTATCCCCAAGAGACTGGGCATATGAAGCATTAAGAAATCTAGTAGAAAGATACGGTTGTATTGAAGGTTATCCCAACCGCACCTTCAGAGGAAACCGCGCCCTCTCTCGATATGAATTTGCCGCAGGTTTAAACGCCTGTATGCAGCAAATGGAGCGACTATTAGCATCTTCCACCTCAGTCATCCGAGAAGATATTACTCAACTACAAAGATTGCTAAGAGAATTTGAAGCAGAATTAGCAGCCATCGGTGCAAGAGTAGATAACCTAGAAGGCAGAGTCGCATTCCTAGAAGAGAATCAATTCTCAACTACAACCACCTTATTTGGTGAGGTAATCTTTGCAGCCACCGACTCCTTTGATGGAGACAACCCCCAACAAGAAAGTGAAACCGTATTAGCAAACCGGGTTCGTTTCTTCCTCAATACTAGCTTTGATGGTGAAGATAGGTTAGTAACTCGGATAGCTTCAGGTAACGTAACCTCCTTTGACAGTTTCTTCGCTCCCGTAGGTACCAGTATCCCTGCCGGTGTAACCACCCAAACCTTCGATCGAAACCCAGGAGGAGATAATGATATCCAGATCGATAAAATAGCCTACTTCAAAACCTATGAGATCAAAGATATCATCACCATCAATACCTATGTATCTCCATTAGGAGCTGACCATTACGATTATACTCCAACACTCCACCCCTTCTTCGATGACTTTGACGGTGGGCGAGGTGCACTATCCACCTTTGCTAGTGAAAGCCCCATCTATCGTATTGGTGGCGGTACAGCACTAGCAGCTAACTTTAATGTCGGTTTTCTAGAAGGTTTCCTAGGGCCATCAGAAGTTACTGTAGGATATACAGGTGGTTCAGATGCAGCCATTCCAGCAGGAGATAATGGTTTCTATAATGGTGACTATGCTGTCTTAACTCAATTAAACTTTACCCCAGTTAAAGGAGTAGATATTGGCTTTACCTACGTAAACGGTTATCACAACGAAGATAGCCCTATCTTTAGTAGTGGTGCAACTTCAGGTTTTGGTTTAGTAGGTACTCCATTTGCTAACTTAGCCAATGACAGTTTTGAAGACGCACTCAATGACGAAGGTGCTAATGTCCAAATCGAATTACCACCCAAGATTACCAACACTTACGGTGTTCAATTAAGCTGGCGTATTAACGAAACCGTTAACTTTAGTGGCTTCTTCGCCTACCAAGATGTTAACTTTATCGGACCAACAGAAGATGATGAAACTTGGACATTTGGTGGCGGTTTTGCCTTCCCAGATGTAGGGAAAGAAGGTAGTATTTTAGGACTATTTGCAGGGGTTCAACCTTATTTAGGTGGAGAAAGTGGTATATTTGACTCCTTAGACTTTGAAGATCAAAACCCAATCCACGTTGAAGTATTCTATAAGTTCCAATTAAGTGATAATATCTCTATCACTCCGGGTGCAATTTGGCTACAAAATCCTCAACAAGTTGACAATGACGATGACCAAATTATTGGAACAGTTAGAACTACCTTTACCTTCTAAAAAATTTCAATAGGTAAAAATAATAAAGAAATCTCTAACCCCACATTGGCTGGGGTTTTTTTGCGCCAAAATAGAAAAAATAACAATGGACAATAAAATTTGGATTTTGGATTTTGGATTTTGGATTTTGAAAAAAATAGATTTCTAACCAAAACTATTAAGCAAATGTGAAATCTAAAGCATCATCCCGTCAGATGATTTAACTTGTTCTCAACCATCAATCATCAATTATCCATTGTTATAGATCCATATTCAATTAATTTAAGAAGATATCATGCGTATTGCTAAAAATATTACAGAATTAATCGGTAAAACTCCTTTAGTTGGTTTAAATCGAATTCCTCAATCAGAAGGATGTCTAGCTGAAATTGTGGTAAAATTGGAAGGAATGAATCCAGCAGCTTCAGTAAAAGACAGAATTGGAGTTAACATGATTGAAGTTGCCGAACAAGAAGGTTTAATCAGCCCAGAAAAAACCATCTTAGTAGAACCAACTTCAGGTAATACAGGAATCGCCCTCGCAATGGCTGCCTCCGCCAAAGGCTATCAATTGATTCTTACCATGCCAGAAACCATGAGTCAAGAACGACGGGCTATGTTAAAAGCTTATGGAGCACAATTAGAGTTAACTCCAGGTAGTGGTGGCATGAAAGCTTGTATTACTAAAGCCCAAGAAATCGTTGATACCATCCCTAATGCTTATATGCTACAACAGTTTAATAATCCAGCTAATCCAGAAATTCATCGTCGCACTACCGCTGAGGAAATTTGGGCAGATACGGATGGAAAAGTGGATTTTGTTGTAGCTGGAGTGGGCACTGGTGGCACAATTACTGGAGTCGCTGAAGTTCTCAAAAAACGTAAATCCTCCTTTAAAGCCGTTGCTGTAGAACCTTCTACTAGTGCTGTATTATCAGGAGCAGAACCGGGTCCTCATAAAATTCAAGGGATTGGGGCAGGATTTGTTCCTAATGTCCTCAAAGTAGACTTGATTGATGAAGTGATTACTGTTAGTGACGATGAAGCTATACTTTATGGTCGTCGTTTAGCTAGGGAAGAAGGTATATTATCAGGTATTTCTACAGGTGCCATTTTAGCTGCTGCCATAACTTTAGGGAAGCGTCCTGAAAATGAAGGCAAACTTATAGTTATGATTCAACCAAGTTTTGGTGAACGTTATTTAAGTACGCCAATGTATCAAGAATTAGAAGAGAAAGTTGCCATGGCTATTTCCTAACTATAGCAAATTTGATTATTTAAACAGAAGAAGTTACAGAAGTTTAAAGAGCTATAGGAAAATTTATTAGTTAAAATTAATTAATATACTGGTAAAACTATCTTACTTCTGAAAGCTTCTTTTTACATTATTATAGTACTTAAAAGTATATTTTCTTGTACTATAAATTATAAAATTCATATTTTTCTAAAACAAAATTTAGTAAATTAATAAAAAAATACTTTAAAAATCAAGCAATGAACTCTTATAACCATTATCAAACCCTTAAAGTTAGTAAAGAAGCTAACCAAGAAGAAATTAGACAAGCATATCGACGTTTAGTTAAATGTTTTCATCCAGATACCTTAAAAGATACAGCCAATCATGAAAGCATTATTAACATTAACGCTGCCTACGAAGTACTAAAAGATCCTAAAACTCGTCGTTCTTACGATCATCAAATTCATGGTATTTCAACAGAAAAACGAGACAAAAGAACAGCAGCAGCACAAAAACAATATCAAAAAACTAGAAAAAAGAATCAAAATTCAGATTTTCTCCTGCAAAAGTGGCTAGATGAAGTATATGCACCTGTAAATCAGCTATTAAATAGGATTATAGAACCCTTGGAAAAGGAAATAGAAGAGTTATCAGGAGACCCTTTTGATGACCTTTTAATGGAAACTTTTTGTAATTATATCGAAATTTCTCGTCATTATCTTTTAGAAGCTAAATATATTTTCACATCCCTTCCTAATCCAGCCAAATTTGCTTATGTAGCAGCAGATATTTATTATTGTATCAATCAAATTTCAGACGGTATTGAAGAGTTAGAAACCTTTACCTTGAATTATGATGATTCCTATATACATACAGGCATAGAATTATTTAGGATAGCCAGAAGATTACAAGCAAATGCCCAAACAGCAATAGACTATTAGTAGGTTTTCGCTCTCATATTATGAAATGTATAATTAACCGCCAAGAAAAATTTTCTGCTATTCGTCATTACTGTTTACCAGAATTAGAAAATAAAGAAGTTCAACCATGTTTTGGTATTAATAGTGATTTCCCAGTATGGGGTAACAATTATCTCTTAATCGTATTCTTGGGAGGAGAATTAGGATCTTATGGCATGGTACAAAACTTCTCTAAAGTAAAAAAAACTATTCAAAAAGAAATTACCAATCAACTCCACAACTCTTATCTCAATCAAATTTGGCCAGAATTCCAACAAACTCCGCCAACTACTGAAAATTTAGCCAGAGTAATTTGGCAAAGACTCAAATCCCATCTACCTTTGTTTAAAATACAATTATTTGAAAGCTCTGAAATTTGGGCAGAATACCTAGGATTAAATATGGAAGCATCAGTAACCATCAAAAGCTATTTTTGTGCCGCTCATCGGCTTTTTATTCCTGAGTTAACTCAAGAAGAAAACTACGCCATTTATGGCAAATGTGCCCGGCCTTCAGGCCACGGCCATAATTATCATTTAGAAGTCTCGGCTATTGGGAAAATTGATCCACGCACTGGACAAATAGTAGATTTAACTGCATTACAACAACTAATCGATACTAAAGTGATTGAACCCTTTGATCATACTTTTTTAAACATTGATATCCCTTATTTTGCTAAAGTAATTCCTACTGTTGAAAATATCGCTGTCTATATTTGTCAACTACTCCAACAACCAATCTCAGATCTAGGAGTCGAACTAGAGAAAGTAAAATTAATGGAAACCCCGAAAAATTCCTGTGAAATTTACTGCCGATCGTCGAGATCTATCTAGAATCAAGTGATAACAAATCAATAAATTTTGCCAATGGGCTTAAATCTAGGCAGTTTATCAAACAAAAATCTTGACAGGAAGACAGGGAAGACTTGGGAAGACTTGGGATAAACTAGTATATCTTAAAAATTTTTCCCCACAATTAATGCCGATTATCTTGAAAACCAAGAAATTTTTGAGATTCTTGGCAACTTGAAACCTGATTAATAGGTTAAGCTAAATTTCTATTGAAAGGAAATTTTTTTTGAGTTAACATACTTGAAACCCTTATGGATAATGGTATTGATTATAACATGTCTCTCCTTCAGACAAAAACCTACAAATAAAAAGCCAATAGAGATAATTTGAATAGAGAAAATAAATTTTTGTTAATTATCCTAAATTTAGGATTTTTAAACTTTATCATTAAATTTGAAAATTGATATTAGAGTGTCAAAGTGCCATCAAGCCAATCAACTATCTCTGATAATATTGGCAAAAGCACAAATTATGCTTAATGATTAAAGCTCGAACAGTGCTCAAAATATAAATGTCTAAATCTTAGATTAAGGATAGTTCTAATATGGAATCTCAAGAAAAAAACACTGAAATTAAATCACCAACCGTTCTCCGTAGCGACGACGATTTTGGAAAGCTAGATACAGTATCAAATAAATTACAAGTTGGCGATCGTCCTTTGCAGGAATGGTTGGATGTGGTATTCGATTTCATTTCCAAAACTCCAGCAAAAATTGCTAGTTTCTTTTCTGATTACCAAAAACCACTTTTAGTATTACTTCTAATTGTTGGTTCTTTAGCCGCAGTATATATCACCTTGGCAGTTTTAGATGCCATTAATGATCTTCCTCTCCTAGGTTCAATTCTCGAATTAGTAGGATTAGCTTATGGTGGATGGTTTATTTGGCGTTATCTTTTGAAAGCTTCAAGTCGTGATGAATTGTTACAAGAGTTTGAATCTCTTAAGTCACAAGTTATCGGTTCTCAATCTGAAGATAACTAAATTCTAAAACTAAATAAAATAATATTCAATTCAATTCAACTATTGAAGGGAAGGAATCTTCTGACAAAATTATTGCTGTTAGAAGATTATTTTTTGTAATTATTCTGTAGAGTTTCTGATATTTTGAGCAGTTAGATAAATTTTATCCCACTCTTTCATTACTTGAGTACTTTTTAATTTCAATTCCTGACATATTTCTTCTAGATTTTTTCCTGCTTTGACATTCTCAATAATTTGACGCTGTCTTGGTGTTATACTTTCCCACAATTGTTCCCATTCCCCCAAGGTTAAGCCTAAATTATGTTCTTCTAAAGACGTTTTCAGCCAATTAGCCACTAACTCTGGTTCTTCCCTCAAGGAAAATACTTTAAGAGCGTGATAACTTACTTTTTCTCTCAGTCTATATACTTTTTTGATGGGAAATTTTAAAATATCAGCAATAGAATTCTGAGTATACCCCTGTAAATATAGTTTTAACCATTTTAAAGCGTCTTCTCCTACATTAGACTCTAAATAATTCTCAAATTTTTCTTGTACCAATCTTCTAAGTAAAACTTTTTCTTCCCATTCTACGTTCTTTTGATATTCTTCTATTGCCCTAGGTTCTAGTAAACTAATAGAGTTATTATTTTCATCAAAACCAACCTCTTCGGAAATAAAGCGAAGCATTTCAGCCCTAGGCACTTGAGTCATTCCTCCTCTTTCTTGAGAGCGAAGATAATTAACAAATCTATAAGCTAATAATGGTTGATTGCGGATTGGTCTTAGACTATATTCTTCTATTGCACTTAATAATAAACTATTTTTTAGACGACTATTTTTGCTACATTGATCTATCCATTTAATTTCTTTTTGAATTTTACGATCGCTATTTAACATTTCTTGTATACATTCTTGTATTACATCAGCCACTGCTCTTTGACGATCGCGACTCATTGATACCCAAGTAGCGATTTTATTCCGTAAGATCACTACTTTCCCCAAGCGATCGATCAGATTACGATAAGCTTGGTTAGGATTAACTCTTAAATATCGTTGGGTCAAAATTCGATAACGAAATTCCATTCCTTGTTTTACAACATCTAACTCCTTAGACGTTAAATTTTCTAAACGAGACGGTGACTCTCCCAATAACCAAGAAACTATACTCGATCGAGATTCTTCTCCCAAATTGGTATAATCTTCCATTAAAATATTGTGCCACCATTGTCTTAATTCATCTACTTTTGTCATTAGATTGCGCCTCTGCAACCAACCATTCTTTTGAGTATTTTACCCTTCAATGTTTCTGATGACGATAAGATTTTGATTCTTATCCAGCACAATCAAAAAACTTTGCCATGGATAGAATTAATATTCTGATCTGATTTTTTGGATTCATTGAAAGAGCTTCTTTAGAAGAGATAACCCAATGAGTACGCTAGAATGATTGATTTTCAAAGTAAAGATTTTTTTGATTAAGTTTACTACAATTTTTTAATTTTAATCTTAGATTTTTCTTCTTTACAATTGGAAGATATTAATTATCTAGGAAGCTTGATCAAACTAACCTTAGAGAATTTTTTTAAATTAAAAAACTAATTATCTTAAGTCTACTATTATTTTAGAAATTTAAATCAGATCTTGAATAATTCCATTTTGCAATGAAAGTCAAGCTAATCATATCATTTTTCCTGTAATTATGGTAGAGATTGAGTGGGAGAATGGGAGTTTCTTGAGACAAGGAAGACTTTGGTAGAGATTGAGTGGGAAGAATAGGAAGAATGGGAAGAATGGGGATGGGTGATGGTTTTTAGGAGAATGGGAGTGGTTTTTTTAAGAATAGTTTATGGTGATGATGAGAATGGGAGAATGGGAGAATGGGAGAATGGGAGAATGGGAAGAGTGGGGATGGGTGATGGTTTTTAGGAGAATGGTTTTTTTTTTGAGAATGGGAAGAATGGGAGAATGGGAGAATGGGAGGATGGGAGAATGGAAGAATGGGAGGATGGGAGAATGGGAGGATTTTAAGTATCTCTTCTTACTTATTACTTATTACTCATTACTTCTTACTTAATAAAGAACTCTATCATTATTTTTAAAAAGTAGTAAAATAGAATATTCTAAGCTTGAAAAATAACCCTGTAGTTTAAAATTACTATAAATTTAAAGAAAGAAAAATTATGACACAAGAATCAACTATCCCAGTAGTAGTTAATGGTGCTGGTGGAAAAATGGGCCGTGAAGTAATCAAAGCAGTATCTAGTGCCTCTGATATGACATTAGTTGGAGCGGTGGATAGCAATCCTGATTATATAGGACAAGATGTAGGAGAAATAGCAGGATGTGGCCCTTTAGAAATACCAATTGTCAATGATTTGCAAAGTGTATTAGTTCTCGCTACCACCAGTAAAATTCAAGGAGTAATGGTAGATTTTACCCACCCAGATGGAGTATATGAAAACGTCAGATCTGCCATTGCCTATGGCGTTCGCCCTGTAGTGGGTACAACAGGCTTAAGTAATCAACAAATTAAAGAATTAGGAGAATTTGCCGATAAAGCCAGCACCGGAGTTTTAATTATCCCGAATTTCTCTATTGGAATGGTTTTATTACAACAAGCATCAGTAGTGGCTTCTAAATACTTCGACAATGTAGAAATCATTGAACTTCATCACAATCAAAAAGCAGACGCTCCCAGCGGCACAGCCATAAAAACTGCTCAAATGTTAGCTGGTTTTGGTAAAACCTATAATCCTCCTCTCGTAGAAGAAAAAGAGCATTTACAAGGAGCTAGAGGCAGTGTTGCTGAAGATAATATCAGAATACATAGTGTCCGTCTTCCCGGTTTAATCGCTCATCAAGAAGTCATTTTTGGCGCACAAGGTCAAATTTATACTTTAAGACACGATACTACTAATCGTTCTTGTTATATGCCTGGGGTACTTTTAGCAATTCGTAAAGTGGTGGAACTAAAATCTTTAATTTATGGATTAGAAAAAATCTTATAATTTAAAAATGATATCTCAAATATAGTGAAATAAATTTCTTCAAATTTAAATTAATTACTTAATTACTAGATAAAAAATTATGTTAGTACCTCTAACTAGAGTAAAACTCGAACAACTTATACCTTTAATTGCTACAGGTCCTCAATATGTTTATTATTGGGGAAACATACAAAAATTCCTAAAAAGACTTTTAATTTCTTTTGTAGGTGTGACCACTTTCTGGTTAATAGGATTATTTTTTGGGGAAACAGGACACGCTATCTCCCTAATTTTTAGAACAATTGCAGGGCTTTATTGGCTTTGGGCACCGGTTTATTGGGCAAGTATACGGAATGCTTCACATCGTCGTTATCAATATGCAGGCTTTTTGCGAGGAAGAATTTTAGATGTTTTTATTACTGAAGAATTAATCTCTCAGGAAGAAAACGTTAATAAACTAGGTGAATTAGTAATTATTGAAAATCGCGAACGAAGAATTAATCTCATTATTGGCGATGAAAGTGGATTTCAAGCGGAAATTCAAGCTCCTCTCCGTCGTATTCATAAAGTAATCATTCCAGGAGATGTAGTTGAATTATTAACATTATCTCGAAAAGAAGATTTGAGTAGAATCTCAGAGATTACTGATGTTTACCTTCCTCGTCATAAGATTTGGGTGGGTGACTATCCCTTTTTGCGGCGAGATATTTTTATAGATATAAGTTATCGTTTAGAGAATTTTGATAATCGTCCACCTTCAAAATCTCGTTCTCTTGGCTATTAAGAATGATTATTTTGATAATATACTTGCCAAGATAATTCAATTAAAGCTTCCATAATTCCTACGGAAACAATTGCTCCTCCTTTAGATCCATCTATAAGAATATTAGGAATTGATGATTCTCCTAATCTTTGCTTGATTTTTTCAATACCTAAAAACCCAGGAGTAGTTCCAAGGATAAAAGCAGGTTCAATTTCTTCTAATTCAATTAAATCCAATAACTTAGATAAAGTGTTTTGCTCTTGTCCGATAATAAATATTCCTTCTGGATAATGTTTAGCAAAATACTCTATTCTACAAACAGAATGATGATTTTCCAATTCTTCCTCTAACATAGAATCTAAACTACAATAAACTTGATTAGCAAAAGTTCTCTGAAGAATAGATAAAATGCCAGCTTTAATCATCAGATTATCCACTATAATCGTGCTACGTGCTGCTAAAGCTGCACCTCCGATGAGAAGTGCTTTTGGGGAAAACTGAATCAAAGATTGATACTCAAAATCTCCTGTATAATAAATTGCTCGACGGACAATTTCATATTGAGCAGGGGTAAAAATTGGATTTTTTTCATCACTTCGGATATAATCTCCAAGTTCACGATCGATCACAGTTAGATTTTTAGCAGATATTTTGTTTAATTCCATTTAGTTATATCGTTTTTCCTTAATAGTGATAGACATTGAAAGGAGAATGGGAAGAATGGGGAGAATAAATTTTGGTTAATTATCCTAGATTTGGCATTTTTTAACTCTATCATTGTTTTTGAAATTTGATATTACAATAATATTTTCGATAATTGAGAATAAAACAGATAAAAATTCAAACTAATCTTAGAACAATAAATATTGAAAGTAAAATAGATAAAAATTTAACCTAATCTTAGCAGAAGAAATAAGGAATTTAACCGAATCTTATCTAAAAGATGATCCTTAATTATGGGCTAATATCTTTATACTTCTGCTAGATTTTAATCACAATCCTAAATCAAGTTTCTTTGGGAGTAGATTGATTAATAGTTGGAGATAAATATGCCACTAAAGCACCTAACATAAATCCCATAATATTACGAAAAACCGGAAGAAATTCACTGGTACGAGTAACAACCGGACCAATTCCAAAAGCAATAAATAAGATGCCCCATAAAGGCGAAATAATTAAAACCCATTGCCAAGCGAAAGTTTGATTTTCTTTACGAGGGATAGCAGCAAAACCAAAAATCACGCCCCCAACGATAGAAGTAATCAGAGTAAGAATCCATTGCTCCCTTGGTAAACCTGGAACCACTAAACAGCCCCCATCTAACAAACAATTTTTGACTACTTCTAGAGAGCTAATAATGGCATTATTCTCTCCATTTTCCCTAATATAGTAAAGATTGCCAAAACGAGTTTGTAACTCAATCCAAAAAGTGCGAGGTAATAATTCATAAACATCATCACCAATGCTAAATGCTAAAAGATTACCACCCTTAGCATCAGCCACGAGAAGGATACTTTTATCATCAAGTCCCCAAAACTTAATTACTGCCCTTCCAGGACTAAGATCATATTGAGTTAATACTCGTAATTTCCAACCAGTATTAGCCTCAAAGTTTTCAATATCTTGAATCAAAGATTCTTCTTGAGATTGGGGGAGAAAATTAGCTAAATCCACAACAGGAGTTTCCTGATCTGGCAATAATTCTGGGTTGTTAACGGCTTGAGCTACTGGAGTAATAATCCAAGTAGATACACTGAAAAAAAAGATGCTTAAAGTAATTAGGAGTAGTTTTTTAAAAGGTTTTTCCATGGTATTTAGATAGTCAAATAGTCAAAATAAATTCTTGACCAATTTAATAAAGTTTTTGTTTCTTTACACTTGTTTACTTTATTTTAATCTTTTTTTGCTTTTGGTTCAAAGGAAACATAAATCTTGATTCCAAGAGAGACTATCTGTCTAATTTTCTAGAAGCTTTACCTCTAAAAGTGAGCCATGCTACTTTTACCCCTGTAAAGATACTTTTGGTTTTCACCGTGACATTTTGAAGCTGCTGTGATGATTGATTAAGATTAGTATCTACTTGTTTGACTACACTACTAGCACTTTTAACCCCAATATTTAGTTCATCAGTTAATTCACTAATTTCTAAACCAGTAAGACGAATTGCCTCTAGGGTAGGGGGAAATTCCCGATTGAGAGTATCAAACAGTTTTTCCGCACTGTTTGCGGCTTTAGATAGTTCTTGTAAGGTTGGTATGGCCACTATTAATACCGCTGTTAAACTAATTGCAACCAATAATAGTGATAATCCCAGCCAAAATAAAGGTTCTGATACATTGATGCTGTACAAAGCGATATATTATCCGAGTCTACAAAGATATTATTACTATTATAAAGTGACGGAGGAATACCTCAAAGTCAAAAAGAATAATCTTTATTGACACTTGGGATTGCTGATTTTTTTATGTCTTGGTAGGACATTAATTCTGTTGGATCAATTACTGATTTTGGATACTGATTTTTTAATTTACCCTTCTTGGGATCGAAAAATTAGAAATCAATCTTAAAAATTGTAGCATAGTTATATCTTGATTATTATTAGGGAAAGATTTAACCAACTAGTAACTTCTAGATAAACTTTATGATAGATCTCAAAAGATCTCATTGTGCTACCTTTTTCAGAAATTTAGTCAATCTTTCACCTTAATATTGACTTATTTTTTGAGAATTAGATCTCATTTTGTTTGCTATTTGCGATGTTTTCTTCCTCTAATTTAGTAGCTTCTATGCCTGCAGCAATGGCATCTTGTAGTCGAGATAATGTTTGATCCCATTTAGCCAAAGTTGATTCAGATAAACGTCCTGCTTGTAATTGTACGCTAGTAGATAAATCTTCTGCTAATTCTGGTAATGCGGTAGCGGATTTTTTGACTATTTTTCTAGTTTCTTTACCAGTGCGAGGGGCAATTAATAAACCCACAATAGTTCCAATAGCACTACCGATTAATATCCCACCGATAAATTTACCTTCACCATTTGATTCAGACATTGTGATCCACCTTAAATTTTATGGTTGTTTTAATATTAATTAATTTTCCAAATCTTATATCCAATTTTTAAAATTCTGATAATTTTTTTTAATCTTTGTCGTTGAATCTCAAGTTTTTTATAAGCAGATTTAAGATGATTAGTATCTTGTTCTACTTGCACAATAAGTTCGCTGGTAACAGATAATACTGTTTGAGTTTTTAGTTCAAATTTGGTTAAAATTACCCTGACTCGAGAGAAGATTAGCTTCATTTTCCAAATCTTCCAAATTAGGAATAGATGGATAAGTACAATTGATAAATTGCTAATCAAAACAAAGGTTAGCACGAAAAAATTCCTCAATTTATAGAAAGGGGGAAAATCACTATATTTAATTAATAAAAATTTAGCCGATTCAAGATTAAGCCAATGGTATCTATAATCTAGAAAAAAACTTGATACCATAAAGATTATAGCTAAAAATAAATATAGAAAAAACATCCAATTTTATGAAATTATTGGCATTAAGTAATGGTCATGGAGAAGATATAATTGCTGGCAAAATTTTAAAGCAATTACAACAACAACCTAACCCACCATCTATAGTAGCCTTGCCATTAGTAGGAATTGGTTACACCTATACTCAATTAAAAATACCTATTATTGGCCCTGCCCAAAAAATGCCTTCTGGTGGCTTTGTCTATATGGATTCTAATCAACTTTGGGGTGATCTTAAAGCAGGTTTATTACAACTTACTTTAGCTCAATACCAAGCCATCCGTAAATGGGCTAAAACTGGAGGCAAAATATTAGCAGTCGGAGATATTGTGCCTTTATTGTTTGCTTGGCTAAGTGGTTTAAATTATGTTTTTGTGGGTACGGCTAAATCTGAATATTACCTTAGAGATGAATCGGGATGGTTGCCTCAAACAAAAAAAATTGAAAAAATTATGGGTAGTGTTTATTTCCCTCATGAGCGTTGTTTATTGAGGAATAAAAGGTGTAAAGGCGTTATTCCAAGGGATAGTTTAACTTGCAAAATTTTACAACAATATTCTATTCCTGCTTTAGATTTAGGTAATCCTATGATGGATGAAGTATACGAAGATAGAACTATTCTCATAAATAGAAATGCGAATGAAGAAGAAAATAGAGTTTTAACAGTTTTATTACTCCCCGGCTCTAGAGCACCAGAAGCTCAGAGAAATTGGGAAAGAATTATTCTCGCAGCACAAGCATTGATGGATGCTTATTTAAAATCTATAATATTTATAGGGGCAATTTCTCCCAATCTCAATTTACAATCTTTTGTAACACCTTTGGAGGATAATTGGCATCATACTGATTTAAATAATACTGATTTAAATTTACAAACTTGTCCTATTAAGGATAGTCAAGCTTTATATTTTAGTCAAAAACAAGCCTTAATAGTTTTAACTCAATCTAGTTACCAAAAATCTTTGTTAGCCGCAGATCTTGCTATCTCAATGGCTGGAACGGCAACTGAACAATTTGTGGGGACTGGAAAACCAGCAGTAGCTATTGTAGGAGATGGGCCACAATTTACTCCCCGTTTTGCGGAAGCTCAAACTCGCTTATTAGGGCGATCGTTAACTTTAGTTAATCGTCCAGAAGATGTAGGAAAAAAAATCCTCTCGATTTTAAGCAATCCAGATTTATTACAATTTATTGCTAAAAATGGAAAACGACGCATGGGTAAACCTGGTGCCGCAGAGAGAATTGCTAATTATTTAAGTACAGAAATTATCTAGATAATATTTTTTAAGTATTTTAAAATCTAAAAATGATAAGCTAATGAAAGATTTAATTTCAATCACTGCTGAAGAACTCTTAGAAAAATATGCACAAGGAGAAAGAGATTTTCAAAAAATAGATATTCATGGTGAAAATTTGCAAGGAACAAATCTTAGTGGTGCAAATTTAAGAGAAAGTGATCTAAGTAAAGTGGATTTAAGTAATTCTATCTTAGTAAGAACTAATTTAAGAGAAAGTGATTTGAATGAATGTCAACTTCAAGGGTCAGATTTAACAGAAGCAAATCTAATTTCTAGTAATCTTAGTGGTGCAAATATTAGTGAAGTTACTTTAATAAATGCAAGTTTACGAGGTTCAAATCTTACAAGGGCAAATTTAAATGGTTCTGATCTGAGTTATGCTTTATTACATGAGGCAATTATTAAAGAAGCAAGTCTCATAGAAGCAAAAATGGTTCACTGTTTTTTGGGTCGTGCCAATTTTACTAATGCTAATTTGGAAAGAACAAATCTCAGAAGTTCTAATTTAAGTAATGCTATTTTGATGAGTGCTAATTTAAAAGGGGCAAATCTAACTCATGCTATTTTAAATAGCGTTAATGCTTTGATGGTAGATGCTACTGAAGCAGATTTAAGTGGGGCAAATCTCAGCGGTGCAAATTTGACTCATGCTATTTTCACTAGGGCTATTTTAATTGAAGCTATGATTACTTGGACTACTCTGAGGGGTACAAATCTGAATCATGCTAATCTTAGTGGAGCTAAGCTTTGTTGGTCAAATCTTACTAGAGCAAATCTGGGTAATGCTAATCTTACTTATGCTAATACTAATGAAGTAAATTTTTATCTGGCAGATTTGACAGGAGCAATTTTAGAGTAATATTTTTTTTTACCAAAAATATGGGGAGAATGGGAGAATGGGAGGAATGGGGAGAATGGGGGAATGGGAGAATGGGGGAATGGGAGAATGGGAGGAATGGGGGAATGG
>JANQIW010000098.1 GCA_028281945.1 Prochloraceae cyanobacterium PL24a_bin.78 | reverse complement strand
TGAGCGTTTTGTTGAAAAAAGTCCTGTTTCGGTAATGGTTCGTGGACTACTTGAAACAGTTTTGTCTCCTCAAAAACTTGATGAATTATTTGAGAGAACGACAAAGACTCAATATACTAGAGAACTCTTATTTTCTACTGTAGTAGAAATGATGAATACTGTAACTTGTGGGATTAGACCCTCAATTCATGCTGCTTATCAGGCTAGAGCTTCAACAATGAATGTTTCCCTCACTTCCGTATATAATAAGCTTAATGGAATAGAACCTAATGTAAGTGCTGAATTGGTAAGAGAGACAGGAGCTTTCATGGAAGCAATTATTCGTCATTTAAAAGGAAATTTACCAGATTGGCTACCTGGTTATCGAATCAAAATTTTAGATGGGAATGCATTAGCTGCAAGTGAACATCGTTTAAAACCATTGCTTCGTTGTAACAGTGCTCCTTTACCTGGTCAATCGTTAGTAGTATTAGATCCCTCTTTAATGTTAGCAATTGATGTATTTCCCTGTGAAGATGGGCATGCACAAGAACGTTCCCTATTACCTAAAGTTTTAGAAACAGTAGAATCATCAGATGTTTGGATCGCAGATCGTAATTTTTGTACCCTAAATTTTTTGGGTGGAATAGCAGCAAACAAGGGTTATTTTATTATTAGAGAACATAAAAGTTTACCTTGGCATGGTGCAGATAAGTTTAGAGCAGTAGGCTCAGTTGAGGGAGGAAAAGTTTTTGAACAATCTATCATTGTCAGCGATGAAGGGGGATATCTTTCACAAGTTCGTCGAATAAAAATAGTTTTAGAGGAGGAAACTCGTGATGGGGATTTAGAAATATTTATTTTCACCAATCTACCTCTAAAAGAAGCTAATGGGTTAGTTATTGCTGAAATATATCGTCATCGTTGGAAGATAGAAACCTTATTTCAAATTTTAACTGAAATTTTTAATTGCGAAATTAAGACTTTTGGTTATCCTAAAGCTGCTCTATTTGCTTTTTGTGTTGCATTGGTTTCGTATAATATCTTAGCAGTTATACTAGCAGCTCTGAGAAGTGTTTATAATATGTACAAAATTGAAAGAGAAGTATCATGTTATTATCTTGCTGATGAAATTCGTGGAACTTATCGAGGTATGATGATTGCCATTCCTCCTCAAGAATGGAAAGTATTTGATGGGATGAATTTGATTGAATTAACAATTCACCTTCAGAAATTAGCTCGTTTAATTAACTTAAATCTTTTTTTATCTCATCCTCGTTCTTCAAAAAAACCAAGAAAGCGGCTCAAACGTAAGTGTTCTCATAAAAAACCTCATGTTTCTACAGCTAAAATTCTTCAGCAAAATAAGCCTTAAAAAATACACCTTGAAAGGGCTGCTTCCGCCTCTGGGTAAGCAGAAGTCTCCATTGTCTCAAGAAACTCTCATTCACCCCATCTCCCATTCTCCCATTCTCCCATTCCCCCGCTCAATGTCTATCATAGTTAAAGAAAAACCAGATTAAGCCTCCCAAAAATAGGAGAAGAATTTGGCGGCAAAGATCATACTACTGTAATGTACAGTTGTGATAAAATTAGCCAGTTGCTAAAAAGTTATGGAAAACTAAGTCAAACCATATCCAAATTGAGGGAAGAAATAAATATTATTAGTCGATCGCAAAATTAACCTGTGGAAAACTTTACATTTTTTTTCAACAATAAAAATTAATAAATCCAAGCCAAAAACTCTTTAAGAGATTGGATGATAGTATCTAGGCAAAAATACATTAATAAGCCAACAAAAATAAATTTCCACAAGTTTTCCACCAACTTTTTCACAGCAAGAAAAAATTGAAATTATTAGAAATAATATAATACAAAAAAAATGAAAATCAGTTGTTCTCAAAAAGATCTAAAAACCAACTTATCATTAGCTAGTCGTGCAGTGCCCTCTAATCCAACCCATCCAATTTTAGCCAACTTACTAATGATAGCCGATGCCCAATTAGGACAAGTAAAAATAATTGGCTTTGACATGACATTAGGAATCCATACCAGTTTTGCCGCTAAAGTAGAAGAAGAAGGCTCAATTGCCATACCAGTCAAAATTTTTAATGAGATTATTTCCAAACTACCAGAATCAGAAATTCATCTTTCCACCTCAGAATCAACAGAAGAAGAAAACCTCACCCTAACCATTTCCTCAACATCAGGCCATTTTGAAATTAGAGGCTTGGTAGCCGAAGAATTCCCCAGCTTACCAGAAATTTCAGGAGACAAAGCCAAAACATTAATATTATCAGTATCAGCCTTAATAGAAGGTTTAAAAGGCACCGTATTTGCCGCCAGCATTGAAGATAGCAAACAAATATTAACAGGAGTTCATGTCCGTTTAAATAACCCAAACTTAGAATTTGCCGCCACAGATTCCCATCGTTTAGCAATTATCAAAACCGAAAATGAAATGGGAGAAAAAGATTCTTTTGATGAAAATAATGATGAAAATAATGATAATAATAAAAAATTAAAAAACTTTCAAGTAACCATTCCAGCAAGAGCATTAAGAGAATTAGAAAAAATGCTTTTAATGGTAGAAAAAACAGAATATCTAAAATTTTATCTCCAAGGAAACCAAATGATTTTTGACTTAGGGGATCGTCGTTTAACCACCCTAAAACTAGAAGGAACATATCCAGACTATTACAAATTGATTCCCAAGAGTTTTTCAAGAAAAGTAACAGTAGAAAGAAAACGCCTCATAAACAGTTTAGAATTAGTAGCAGTATTAGCCGATCCCAAAAAAAATATAGTCAAATTAACCATAGATGACGAAAAAGAAGAAATATTTCTTTCAGTAGATTCAAGAGATATAGGAAATGCTCAACAATCCATACCAGCAGAAATAACAGGAGAATACATGGAAATAGGCTTTAATATCAAATACTTACGAGAAGGCTTAAAAGGAATTTCCAGTAACGATGTCACCATTAACTTAAACCAACCATTGCAAGCCGTAATCTTAAATCCCATAGGAGAAACCAACATGACTTATTTACTAATGCCCGTTCAACTTAGAGATTAATAACTAATATTATTTTTCCATCCATTGATAAAAAAAATTAATCATTTTTAAAACAACAAAAACCACCAATATGATATTTATTCTTGGCAAAAATTGATAAAATTAATAAATTTAGAATAATTAAAACTTGAGAATTAATCATCAAAAATAAATAGTAAATAGTAAATATTAAATCCAAGAAAAATACATTATCAATGCTATGTCTCATACCCTAAAAATCAACAAGCAATATAGAAAACTATTCGATCCCAAAATAATAGCCATTATCGCTTCTCTGGGAATTCATGGTTTCATACTACAAATAGCCTTGCCCAAACTACAAGTTTCTAAACCTGATGAAAATCCAGAAACCAAACTCAAAGTTAACATAATCGAATTAACACCCATTGAACAAACTCTTCTACCAAATATAGAATCCCAGCAGATAGGATTATCAAAACCTTTACCCAATCTACCCAACCTAAATATTCCTAACTCTAGTTTACTTCTTCCTAGGATAAATCCAAACTACAATCCTAGACATCCCATTCTACAAATCCCATATAATCCATATAATTTAAGAAGATTACCATCTAATATTATTCCTCTACCAAACAATTTAGGTAATTTACCAAATACTATCCCCATTCCATCACTAAATAATTTACCAATATCTCAGAATCAAATCCCCCAAATTCCCATTAACCTGCCCCAATTACCCCAATTACCACCACCACCACCCCAACAATTCCTAAATCAAAATAATATTAACAATTTTAATCCTCCAAAACCAGAAATAAATGAATCATCTTCAAATAAAACACCTACTTTAGAAGCTAATTCTGAGGAAAATATAAATAGAAATATCAACGATGCTACTAATAATTCTACTGAAAATAATACTAATAACAACCAAGAAAACCTATTAAATAAAATAGATCCCATAGAAATTGCCGCCAAACAAGAAGAAAATTTAGTAGCACAAATTCAGAAACTTGCCGAAACACTAGTTCTGGATGAAAATAGTCCTACTGAAGAAGAAATAGAAAAAAATAATCTAATTTGGTCAGCTCAAATTAATGAAGTTACCCCAGAAGAAATCACAATTACAGGAAATTATCCTCTAGATGCCTGTATTAGAAAACTTGAAGGAACTAGCACTTATGGAATAATAGTGAATAATCAAGGAGAAATTAGTGACTTAAAACTCTTAGCAACAGCTGGTTATCCACTCTTTAATGAAAATGGGCTGAAATCAATTAAATCCATGAATTTAACCAACCAAACTTCACTACCGAAACCTTATCAGATAAATATAAATTTTAAATATGATCCTAATATTTGTCCATCTTTATCAATTCCTGAAGTTGAATCATCTAAATCTAATGAAAATCCTATCTTAATACCAGAAGAATCTCAAAATACAAACGAAGAAAAACCATTAACATCAGAATCAAAAGAGTCAAATAATGATGCTGAAACCAACCTCAAACCAGAATCAACCACCGAATTAACTGTTGAATCACCAGTAAATCAAGATAAAATAGAAAATCAAAATTAACCAATAATCAACAAAAAAATGCATAACGAAAGAACAAAACAAAGAATCTTAGCAATTTGTGAATTAGTAGATATTGATAATAATTTAATCGGATATACATTAGATTTGACTTTAGAAGGAATTAGAATTATTGTACCCAATAGCTTTGATCAAAATCCAGAATTTAATTTATTTATAAGACCAAAAGAAAATAACCCCAAAAATGACAAAATAAAAGTAAAAATTAAGACAATATGGCGTGAATCAAAAAATGAAGAATTCGACGAAATTGGAGGAAAAATCATTAAAGCTGAAAAATTAGAGGATTTAAAATCATTATTAGAATATTGTGAAACTTCTAATGAAGAACAAGACAGTCTTGATGTGTATCTCTAACCAATATTTAAATTTTAAATAAATACTATGATATTATCAATAGCTAAAAAACTAGCAGAAAAATCTGAAAAAATCTTAGAATTACTAGACCTTTTTTCTGGAAAAGAAATCTTAGTAATCGGAGATTTAACTCTAGACGAATTTCTCACTGGTCAAGTAGAGCGGATTTCAAGAGAAGCACCAGTTTTAATTCTTCGTCACGAAACTACCAAACAAATACCAGGAGGAGGAGCAAATGCGGTTTATAATCTAGCAAAATTAGGAGCAAAAGTGAAAGTAGTAGGCTTATTAGGGAAAGACTCCCAAGGAGAAGCACTACTGAAAATTTTTGACCAAGCATCTATAGATACCAGTGGAATAATCATTTCAGACTCTCGCCCTACTGTAACTAAAACCAGAATTGCAGGCCATGCTCGTCAATCTGTAACCCAGCAAATTGTAAGAGTCGATCGAAAATCTGATATCCTACCAGAAAGAGAAATACAAATGCAACTAGCCCAAAAAATTCAAGAGAAATTGAAAGAAGTAGAAGCAGTAGTATGTTCAGATTATGGAGATGGAATATTTACCCAACCAGTAATTAATGCCGCCTTATCTCATCATCGAGTGATAGTAGATACTCAAAAAGAATTACCAAGATATGCCAAAGCCGCTTTATTTACCCCCAACTTACCAGAAGCAGAGAAAGCCGTAGGATATGCCATTACCGATGCCTCATCCTTACAAAAAGCAGGAGAAGACTTACTAAACTTAACCAAAGCAGAAAAAATCCTCATTACGAGAGGAGAAGAAGGAATGAGTTTATTTGAAAAAATGTCAGATCCCAGTCAAAATTGGATTAAAACACAACATATTCCCGCTTTTAATCATACAGATGTTTTTGATGTTACAGGTGCAGGAGACACAGTTGTAGCAGCTTTAACTTTAGGTTTATGTGCTGGAGCATCTTTTTGGGAAGCAGCAGTTTTAGGAAATCTAGCAGCAAGTATTGTGGTTAGGAGGTTTGGAACAGCTACCACCACTATTGAAGAAATCCAAGAAGCTTTACAAAATTTACTCGAGGCTTCAAGTTAATATCTTTTTTAACATAATTTCGAGATAAATCAAGTAAGAATAATGCAAAAAATAAGTAAATAAATAAAATATAGGAAATAGATAGAATAAGTAATTATATA
>JANQIW010000039.1 GCA_028281945.1 Prochloraceae cyanobacterium PL24a_bin.78 | reverse complement strand
CCATTCTCCCATTCTCAAGAAACCATTCCCCCATTCCCCCATTCCCCCATTCTCCCATTCTCCCATTCTCAAGAAACCATTCCCCCATTCCCCCATTCCCCCATTCTCATCATTCCTGCCATTCTCCATTTATGACATTATTAAAGAAAAATGATATAGATTCAGTTGTTCACGATCGTCTGACATTAAAGCAACACCAATTTTGCCGCTTCCAGACAGTACCAACAATCCAACCATTTTCTTCGAGAACATCAGCAATTGAACCTGCTTGATCTAACAAAATACCACTAAATACTGCCCAAGTTGTAGGTTTAACAAACTCAGTCATTTGGGGGATTAGAGCTTTAATTGGCTCTGCTGTGATATTACAGAGAATTCCATCAAAACTCTGAATCTCAAATTCTTTTGCTCTTTCAATGCTGCCTTTTTTGACAATTAAATTTTTTGCCTCGATCTTATTAAGATCACGATTACTACCAGTTGCTTTAACGGCAAGGGAGTCTGTGTCTAGGGCATAAGCTTGTTTTGCTCCTAACAATAGTGCTGCGATGGAAAGAATCCCCGAACCACAACCAATATCCATTAATACTGGTGGTTCTTTTTGGAATTCTAGACGCATTTCTAGTGATTCTATACATAATTGGGTCGTGGGATGTACCCCTGTACCAAAAGCTGCCCCTGGATCCATCATTAAGATGATTCTGTCACTATCTTGGGGTATTTCTAACCAAGCTGGATTGATTAAAAAACGATCGCCTATTTTCGTTGGTTCCCAATATTGTTTCCAACTACTAGCCCAATCTTCCTCATTAATGACATCCCAACGCATTTTTGGTGGTGGCAAACCCCAAACCAAAGCATCTTGGCGCAGCCAGATGGAAAGGGCCGCCAAATCTAAACTTTCTGCTTCTACTTTAGGTAGATAAGCTTTCATTAGTAATGACTTGCCTTTGATTTCTGTAGCTGTGCCGCGACAGCCAAAATTGGATAACCGCAAAAAAAACGGTTCTTCCAAGTTTGAATGACACATTATTTTGATTTCCCACCAGCTATTTGACATTTTTTTTAATTTTAGGTAAGTCTTGAGAATAATTTATAACCATAGAGTTATTTAATTTTAGGAATTAAGTTAATTTACTAATTAATAACACTATATATCATTTTAGTCCACTAACTACTAACTATGAGCTAGTTTTATGAAATTGTTTTTAGTTAATGCTTGATTTATTGATGGATATTGCACTCTGCCGGCTTGACAGAGGCAAGTTTTTGATTGGATTACTTTTTTTCGGAAAATCCTCTCATTCCATTAGTAATATAGTGATTTTTTTTAGTTATACTAAAGTGATACGGTATAAGCATCCCGTATTCCAGAAACTTTAGTAATTTCTGATAAGATTCCTTCAGGTAAAGGATCATCTAAACTCAACACCATCACTGCTTCTCCACGAACTATTTTTCGACCAACTTGCATACTAGCAATATTGACGTTAAAACTTCCTAGTAGAGAACCTATTTTTCCGATAATACCTGGCATATCTCGGTGAAGTGTAAATAACATATAGTTACTTGGAGGAACATTGATTGGGAATTCATCTAGATTAGTAATTCTGATTTCCCCATCTCCTAGTAATGCTCCTGTTACAGAATGATCTCCTTTTGTTCCTTTAGCTTGAAGATGAAGAGAGCCTGAATAATCTTTAATTGAACCATCTCTGGTTTCTATGACTCTGATGCCTCTTTCTTCGGCTTCTATCGAGGCATTCACATAATTAACTCGCTCTCGCAAAGCCTGGGCAAGTAAGCCTTTAATTGCTGCGATGACAATGGGTTGACTTTGGTTATTGGCTAATTCTCCTTGTAATTTGACGTTGAATTCGTCGATTCTTCCTCCTGCTAATTGACCTACTAAATTACCTAGGGTTTCTGCTAATTTGAGATAAGGTCTTAATTTCTCCATCACATCTGGATTTAAGCCTGGAATATTTACTGCACTACGGGCAGGCAAGCCTAATAATACATCTCTGATTTGTTCAGCAACGTCTACAGCAACATTTAATTGTGCTTCAGTGGTAGAAGCTCCTAAATGGGGAGTGAGAATGATTTTGTCACCGACATCTCTGAGTTTGGATTCTCCTAAAGGTTCACTTTCAAAGACATCTAAGGCGGCTCCGCCAATTTTTCCTGCCTTTACAGCTTCTACTAATGCGTCTTCATCAATGATTCCACCACGAGAACAATTGATAATTTTGGCGTTGGGCTTCATTTTGCCTAAGGTTTCGGCATTAATCATATGCACGGTATCGGGGGTTTTGGGTACGTGCAAGGTTATATAGTCTGCTTCAGAAAAGAGTAAATCTAAGTCTACTAATGTACATCCTAAACGATCGGCTCTTTCTTTGGATATAAAGGGATCGAAAGCGATAATTTTCATACCCATGGCTTTAGCTACAGTGGCTACATGGGAGCCTATTTTTCCTAAACCCACAACTCCTAGGGTTTTTTTGTAAACTTCTGAACCCATAAAGCGTTTGCGATCCCATTCTTTATTTTTTACGGATTGATTGGCATCGGGAATATGTCGAGAAAGGGATAACATTAAGGCTAATGCGTGTTCAGCCGCAGCAATGGTATTTCCTTCTGGGGAGTTAACTACGATAATCCCCCGGCGAGTAGCTACCGGTACGTCAATATTATCGACTCCTACGCCTGCTCTTCCGATAATTTTGAGTTTGTCGGCGGCTTCGATGATTTCTTTGGTTACTTTAGTGCCGGAGCGAACCATTAAAGCATCATATTCTGGGATGATTTTTACTAATTCTTCTGCTGGTAGTCCTGTTTTTACGTCTACTTGGGCTACTTGTGAAAGGATTTTTATGCCTGTTTCGTCTACTTTGTCTGATACTAGAACTTTTGCCATCTTTATCTATATTTTTTAATTTTATCTACTACAGGTGCCATTTTTGAGTTTAGCTGTAGTTCTCCATTTTATGGTCTAAGGTATGGCAATCTTGGGATTTTTCTTGATTTCCTTAATTTTTCAGTTTTGAATCTATTTATATTTTAAAGATTAAGTTAAGTGTTGCCGTTGATGAATTATTGGATGAGTTATATTTTACGACAATCTTACTACTAAAATGGATTATTACTATTTAAAGTATTTTCCTCATTCTCCCTATTCTCTCATTCCCCTGTTCCTTTTCGTTTATACCAAATTTACAAAATAATGATAGAGTTAAAGCTATCCAAAACCTTCAGAGTCCCAACCCAAAACCCATCTTCCTTGTCCTCCTTGTCTTCCTTGTCTTCCTTGTCTCTTCCTCACCCAAGTATGTTATGCTTTTGGAAAAGTGATATTAGAAGATGTTAGGCTAGAAACTGTATTTTCAAATCTTATTAAGAACATGGAATATCTTATTGCTATATTACCCGATCGAATTAAAGCAGAAGAAGCTTATTTTTCTCTTTTAAACGCCAATATTCCTAAAGATCAAATTTCTATTGTTGGTAAAGGTTACAAAACTGCGGATGAATTTGGTTTAATTAATCCCAATGAACAAGCTAAGAAAAGAGCAATTCAAATGGCTTATTGGTTGATCCCCTTTGGTTTTGGGGCTGGTTATACTTTTGATCTTATTACTGGTTTAGATACTTTTTCTTGGGCTGGAAATCCTGGTAATCATATAGTTGGTGGGATTGCTGGTGCGATTTCTGGTGCCATGGGTAGCATATTTGTTGGTGGTGGCACCGGTATAATAATTGGAGGTGGAGATGCTTTGCCTTATCGTAATCGTCTCAATGCTGGTAAGTATTTAATTGTAGTTGAAGGTTCGGAAAAAATTAAAAACCAAGCTACTAGTATTTTACGTCAATTTGAGCCGGAAAATATTCAAGGTTATGTGGCACCTACTAATTAATTAAGTAATAACTATTAAGCAATAAGTAATAATTACCAAGCCCTAGATTAGATGGGAAGGTAGACAATACAAATAATACTTTTAAGAGTATTTAATGTCTTAATTTAATTGCTTAATTCTCTTACTATTTTTGATATTTTATCGAATTTTATTTGGGTTTTATTTGGGGATATGTTACCAAAAGAAGAACTATTAAAAGGCATTGAAAATCGTGATGAAATTGCTCGTATTATTGATAAAGCAGAACAAGCTTTGAAAACTTGGGAAGTATGTGTCAGTGATTTTTTTTCTCCTCCTATTTTGATAGAAGTTGAGCAGATTTTTGGTCGTTTAACTGAGTTACAATTCATGAATTGGGGAGGTTTTCCTCAAGCTGAGCGTCAAAGAATTGGTATTTCTAGAGAAGAAATTCCTTTTGATAATTCTTCGATTTCTATAGCTGCTTTGTCAATTTCTGGTAATTTTTTATTCGATCCAGCAACTCATCGTGATTTTTTGGGTGCTATTTTGGGGACAGGAATAGTTAGAGAAAAAATAGGAGATCTGATAATTTTAGGTGAGCGAGGCGCACAAGCAATTGTTATGCCAGAAATGGTGGATTTTTTAACTACTTCTCTTGATAAAGTTCGATCGGTGCCTGTTAAAACTACACAGATTGAATTGAGTGAATTAAAAATTCGTGAACCAAAAAAAAAGCAATTAACTACTGTTGAGGCTTCTATGCGTTTAGATGCTGTTGCTTCTGCTGGTTTTGGCATGTCTCGTAGCAAAATGGTGGATAATATTTCTGCTGGAAATGTAAGGGTTAATTGGAAAGAAATTTCTCAGTCTAGTTATATGGTAAAACCGGGAGATTTAATCTCTGTAAGAGGCAAAGGGCGTTTGGAAATTGGGGAGGTTACTGTTACTAAAAAACAACGTTATCGAATTGATTTGACTCGATATGTTTGATGGTTATTTGCAATTTTTATTGGCGAATTTTTGCAGTAAATTGTTGGAATGAATTTTATTAGTAAGTTTTGCTGGTGAATTTTTGGGTTGATTTTTGGCAATGAATTTTTAGCAATGAATTTTGGGGTTAAATTTTTGCAGTGAATCTTTGCAGCAAATATTGGAGGTGAATTTTTAGGTTAAATATTGGAGGTGAATTTTGAGGTTGAATATTGGGGGTGAATATTGGAGGTGAATTTTTGAGGTTGAATTTTTGAGGAGAATCTTTGAGGAGAATCTTTGGGATAAATTTTGGAGGTAGATTGTTGGAGTAAATTTTGAGGTTGAATATTGGGGGTGAATTTTGGGGTTGAATATTGAGGGTAAATTTTGCAATGAATTCTTGGGATAAATTTTGAGGTTGAATATTGGGGGTGAATATTGGGGTTGAATATTGAGGGTAAATTTTGCAATGAATTCTTGGGATAAATATTGGAGGTGAATTTTGTGGTTAATTTTGGTAATGAATATTGGAGGTGAATATTGGAGGTGAATATTGAGGGTGAATTTTGGTAATGAATTTTTGGGGTTGAATTTTTAGGTTAAATTTTGGCGTTGAATGTTGGGGTTGAATTTTTGCAGTAAATATTTGTGATGAATATTGGAGGTGAATTCTTGGGTGGAATATTGGGGTTGAATGTTGGGGTTGAATCTTTGCCATAATTTTTGCAATGAATTCTTGGAGTAAATTTTGGGGGTAATTTTTTTGTAGTGAATCTATGGGATGAATCTTTGCAGT
>JANQIW010000014.1 GCA_028281945.1 Prochloraceae cyanobacterium PL24a_bin.78 | reverse complement strand
ATTAAATCATTACTCTTAATATATAATTTTTAAACAAGGTAAAATATATGGAGATTTTGAAAGTTCCGGGTAATTTAGATTCTTTACAAATAATTGCTGAATTTCTTAAAGAATTATCAAACCAAGCTGGATTAGAAAAAAAAACTTTATATAAATTGCGTTTAGCTGTAGATGAAATTGTTACCAATATTATTATTCATGGTTACGAAGAGGCTGGCCTTTCTGGAGATATCGAAATCAAGGCTCAAATAGATGAAAAAAGTTTAACTATTGTGGTAGAAGATACTGGCTATGAATTCGATCCAACTAAACAAAAACCTCCAGAAAATTTAAATTCTCCTTTAGAAGAAAGAAAAGTCGGGGGATTAGGAGTATTTTTAGCTATTCACGCAGTGGATGAATTTGTTTATGAAAGAATTGAAGATCGTAATAGTAACAAATTTGTAGTATACAAGGCTAACAAAGAATACCTCTAAGTTTTTGCAAAATAGTCTTGTCAAGTATAATATAAAAAAAATAATTAAAGATCTATTTAATCAAAAAATGAAATCATCTTGGAATTGGTTGAACTATATCTTAACTCCAGTATTAACTAGTCTAACTATAATCACACCCAGTTTAATTGATGCAGAAACCCATGTTAAGAAAAATACTGATGTTGAGGAAAATAATATTCAAGAAGTAATTCATAAAGAATTCAAAAATCCACAATTAATTACTCAAGCTTCACCTTCAGCATTAGAGCAACAAATAATTCAAGAAATTTCCCTTTGTTTTTTAGAAAAACTACCTCAACAACAGCAAATTTCCCAAGAACAATTAGAAATAGCTTCCAATGAATGTTTTTATCAAGTAGTTTTAATTGCACCTGATGGCACAATTCGTCCAGATTCAGAAGCAAGATTGAAAGCAATAATTAGATTTACAGGTATTAGTCTCCCTCAACCTCAAAGTCAAGGACAAGCAAATATAGAATTACAAAAAATAAGTGATAGTCAAATATTTACTATTCCAGTTCAAATCCAAGGAGAAACTAGGAATTTTTTATTTGATACCGGAGCAACAAATTCAATTTTAGATAATTCTTTAATTCAAACTTTAGGATTAAATTCAACCCCGATTCCTAACAACCTTTTAGAATATATGGTGGTTGGAAATAGTTGTGAGGAAATTAATGCTTCCATTACTTCTTTACCACAAGTAACTATTGATGCGGCAATGGTTGAAGGATTAACAGGTTTAGGATTTCCCCAAAAATCAATTCCCGGTAATGTATCTGGGGTATTAGGGATGGATTTTTTGAGTAAATTCGATATTATCTTGAATCCTGAAACTTTATCAGTACAATTACTTCCTCCTTCAAGTCAAATAAATAATAAAGCAATTCCTTTACAGGGAAAATTAGGATTAATGACAGTTCAAGCTAAGATTAATAACCAAGGGCCATTTACTTTTTTATTAGACACAGGGGCTGAAATAGTAGTTTTATCAGATAAATTAGCAAAAAAAATTGAAATAAATAATAGTTCTAGTCAAAATGTCCAAATTCGTGGCTTTTGTGGAACGGAACCTGCAACTCAAGTAATTTTAAAGCAAGTTAGTTTAGAAAACCATCATGTCAATAATATTCGAGGAGTAGTAACAGATACAGAAGTTTTAGAATTTTTAGGGGTTGATGGCATTATTGGGCAGAATTTTTTGAATAAGTATCAACAACATTGGCAATTTAGTCGACCAAATGAGTTAGGATTTTCGGAGTCTGGTAGTTTATTATTATCTCCACTCTAATATCATTTTTCCAAAAGTATGATATACAATGGTTAGGGGGAGACAAGGGGAACAAGGAAGATGGGTTTTGGGCTGGGAATCAGCAGGGAAAAGAGAGCTTTAACTCTATCATCTTTTTAGAAATTTGGTATAAAAATGAAAGAAAAAATATTTAAATTTATTTAAATCAAACAAAAATAATATAATGATAGAATATTTGAAAAATAATAATTAAGTAAAAATATACGTATATAGGGTTAATGTTCTAAAAATACTTAATTTTTTTTTCTAAACTGATAAATAACTAGATTTTTACTTCAAATTCCTAATCATAATCAAAGAAAATAAATAAAACAAACTAAACATCAAAACCCCGCAATTCCTCCTCACCATTGATTTATTTCATTTTAGGTGAGGAATCCTTGCAGCTATAGATAGGGATTTCGCAAAATTAGGAATTAGTCGTTTGAGCTGCCAGCATTTCCTTTAATTTCATTAATTCATCAGCCCAACGAGGATCCGGTTGAACAGAGTCAGGTCCAGGACCACCTCCAGCATTACCTCGACCTTTAGAACGCTTAGGATTTTTATTCCGTCCTCCTCCTGAAGCATTTCCGCCCCCAGAACCAGCCTTGACAGGTTTAGGAGTAGCTTTAGATTCATCTCTCTCCTTATTATCATTGTCTTTTTCTTTCTCTTGCTTGCCTTTAGTCCGAGGTTCAGCTTTTTCGATTTTCAGAGAAGAATCCATAAAAGGAGTTCCATTTAACTTTTCAATCAATAAGGTTGCTTGCTCATCATTAGATACAGTAACAAAGGCAAAACCACGACATTTTTTAGTTTTACGATCCTTGATTAATTTAGTGGTGACCAATTTAGTTTCCACATCTTCACCCAATTGATCACAAACATGCTTGTGTAATTCTTCTTTATCAATTGCTTCTTTTGGTAAATTACCTACGTATAGGCGTACAGACATACTATTTCCTCCTTATTTCTACAATATAATAAACTTCTTGTTGAGAACTTTTATTAGAAAACACGTTAAAAAAATGGAATAGATTAGTCAAAGGTTTTTTTAGATTACCTTGATTTTGACTATCCATACCATTTTTAAATACTTTAATTTGTGTTGTTAACACCATTTCCTCTGAGATTGTAATTTAGTTAAGAACATACTATTAATCATAGGCCTTAACGCTATAGTGAGAGCTTTTTTTAAAAGACACTCCGCTTTTGGATGTCTAATAAAATATTTCCAGATTACCCTAGAAAATTATTTAACTGGCTTATGTAAATACAGGATATCCTACCGTTCATAAAAACTTGCACAAATACATACAAATTTTAACTTTATATTGGATTCTCCCAATAAATAATAGTATAACGGTAATACTCCATCTCTCATTCACATCAAATCCCTTGGGGAATAATTTATAATCTCTATAAGCTCAAAGATTATATTGTAATCTAACTCTAAGCATTTAGCTACAATGATCATCTACTGCTTAAAACCATGTGAATTATAGAGGATTTTACCCATAGGATAAACCTTTATTTTCATTGCCTATTAATACTGTTCTTTTTCTAGCTTTCACCAATATAAATACTAGTGAGCCTAGTTAAAAGCGCCATAGACTCTTAATGATTTTGAAATTACCCACATAGATTGAGCTTAATTTTTGATGCCCCAAGAGGGGTTTTCACCTAAGAATTATGGGATTTGAATTATAGCATAGAAAAGCGGGTTAAAATTCTTCCCTATCGCTCCACTACCCCTCATCAAAATAGCAGGTTAACTTTCCCTCTCGATTTTTTTGTTTAGCTAATAAAAGCCCACATAAATTCTGAAATCAAAATCACCCTATTTATAATTCATAGCATAACTATAATACCTTTGGGCAAGGCCTAAAGGCGAACAAATATAGTAGCCTTAATTTATTTTAGCGTCTCTTGATAATTATTACAAAATATTTACATATTTAGTCAAGCTATTATAACCTTATCCTTGAGCTATTATTTCAAACCTTTAAGTATAATCACTATAAAATTTGTTCATTTTGAGCAATTTTTTTCTAAAACACTTGCTAAAAATGATTTAAAGCACCAGGGTGAAAGAATTTATTTTACTTCAAACTGGTCTATTTTTGATATTGGAGGAACTACTAAGGAGTAAATTTTTGCTATTAACTAGCCAGTACAATTTTTTTTACCAGATGTAGATATAGCAAGATATTGGGACTTAAGTCAAATGTTTGTTACAATAATTAACAATCACCCTACTTATACCTCCTGAAATTAATTCCTCTAATTCGGCCTGTACAAGGGATGATTGAATCCCAGCTAATATTTCTATCAATCATATTTAAGGGAAGAAAAAACTATGTCAAATCCAGTAGAACTATCTCTAGAACAACAATTCAACATTCGTTCTTTTGAAACTCAAGTGCAAAAAATGAGTCGCGCTCAAGCCCAAGAGTTTTTAATCAAACTCTACGAGCAAATGATCAGAAAAGAAAATATGTACAAAGAGTTTCTCAAACATCAATGGGGAATAGAAGGTAATTCTTAATTTAGCAATTGGAAATATTGATTTTTTCTTTGTAATTGATTTCAAACCTCCTTCTCTTGCTTAATTCTTCTGAGAACAAAGCTGGGGATGTTGGGGCAAATTTTCTCCTAGAATATTTAGTTTATTAGTAAATTGGCAGATCAAAGCTGAAATAATTAAGTAATAAAATAAATAAATAAATAATTAATAACTCATAAAGTAATAACCAACTAAGCTCAGTAATTAAGTGCAGATTTGTAAATGAGCAAGATCAAGATCTAGTAATTAATTGTAATTAATTTTGTTCAAAGATGAAAATCTTCAAAATTTGTAATTGTATGGTTTTTTGCTGAATTTTCGTCTCTAAAAAAAACTTAAGAGTGTCAAAGAGAAATGTTACTCTAAAGAAAAAGCAATTAACCAGATATATGTTTCAAAGCTGCTTAATTTGTACAGATTTACAAGATAGTCTCGATCGACTTATCAATTTCGTTGATTCTTTATCCAAAAGTGGTCTCAAACAGATTGTATTTTTCCATAGTGTGCCTTTATGGGAACAAGGAGAAGTCCCAAGAGTAGATCAAGAAAAGATCGAGGATGCTAAACAATGCTTATCTCAAGCATTAAATAATGTTCCAGAGGGAATAGACGTAAAAATAGAAGTTCTCTCTGGGAAACCTCTAGATAATATTCCTAAAATCCTCAAAAACTACTCTATTGATGTGATTTTTCTTGGGGTTCCAATCACAAGTTCACTACAACAAAAAATCTTTGGTAGTACAAGCATGGGATTGGCAAAATTAACCGATAAGCCATTGATGATCCTTCGACCTCAACTTATTTCTACTTACACTGAAGAAGAATTAAATTTACGTGCCCAACATTTTTGGCGTTATCTCTTAATTCCTTACCATGATAGTAAAGCTAGTCGTTATCTAATTGAGGAAATTAAAGAATATGCCAAATCCCAATCAGGAAATTCATTTAAAAAATGTTTACTGGTATGGGCAATAGATGATGTTGGTCGTCAGGATCTTCCTCAAGAATATAAAATAGAAGAAAATAAAAAGAAATTAGAGGTGGTTAAAGCAGAGTTAGAACAACTCGGCTTAGAAGTAGAAGCTATTGTTAGACGTGGAAACCCTTTAAATGAAATTTTAAAGGCTGCACAAGTATATGATATTAGTGCTATCGCTATTTCTAATACATATTCCAGTAATATACTTGAGTCTATTGCTCCTAACTTTTCTATTAATCTACTTAATCATAGTTGGTTCCCTGTTTTATTTTTCTCCCCTAAGAAATAAAGAATTTTAGCTAATATTTTTTATTTACAATATATTTATTTGTTAGTGTTTCGATCGAGTTTTATTTTTAAAACCACGATCGTAATTTTCTTTCTAATCTTGATTTTTGTATTTGTCTAGTCAATTTATATGAATTTTCTAATATGATGTATAGAGTTAAAAACTCTAAATACAGGATAATTAACGCAAATTTATTTTTCTTACTTTTGATGAATTCCTATTTCTTAATCTCCCCAATCTCCTCAATCTCTCAATTCTTAATATCCATCAGTATTAAAAAAAATAATATTAATCAATATCTTCAGTTTGCCTAAAGCCCCTCCTAGGTTTCAAAGAAGAAATATTTAGATAAATATTGAATTTTATCGTCAACCAGAGAGTTCAGTGGGATTATCACCATAAGCTGATTCAAGTTTTAGAATAATTTTCGGTTTAAGTTTTTCAAATTCCTCTTTTAATCTCTTTTTACTAATCTTTTGTCCTTGAGCACTTCCTCTGACTTCTTGACTATATTCAGCCCAATCTTTTAAAATTTGACATTGTTTCGATGCTAGAGTAGATGTCATTACATGTTTGCACTCTTCTGGTTGATTCAAAGCAAAAAATAAGATGCGATAATTACCTGATTCGCCTAAAATCCTAGCTACTCTTTGGCCGTTGTCTGTTTTTAAGTCTAAATAACATGGTAGCCAACGAGCACCATATTCCATATTATAAAGAACTGTAATCCATAAAACCATAGGATGAGGTGATTTGAGAAAAACAAACTGGTTATAACGAATACTAGACTTTCTGTTAATAATATCATTAGCATCTAGCATTACCCATAAAGTTGCAAATATTCCTCCTGCACTGTTAATTATACGAGGAAATACTATTTTTTGCTGAGGTTTATCACTAGGCCAGTAACTTTGCAAACAAATTTCATCTATAGAGGGAATATATGTAGCTACACTATCATCAACTTTTTGATCTAATTCTGGTAAATTTAGACCACTAAGATTTGATGTCTGGTTATAACCCTCTTCTAACTTTTCAATTAGATGAAATATTTCACTAACTTGTTGAGGTCGATCACTTGATAATTTAGCCAAACATTGAAGAATCATTTGTTCTAACTCTTTTGGTAAATTTAAAGAACGCTCAAAGTCTTTAGGTTTTAATTCATGATGGGCTTTATACCAGCCACCAAATGATGATGTTTCCGGTAAAATTGGCATTTCGTTAGTAAGCATTTCATACATCATGACTCCTAAACTATAGATATCCGAGGCTTTATCTAACTCTTTTCCTTCCATTTGCTCTGGAGAACAGTAAGCTAGAGTTCCCATAAAGGAGTGTGTTTGTGAATCTGATGATTGAATGAGTTTTGCTATTCCAAAATCTAGTACTTTGACTAACTCTCCTAAAGTTGGTTCTTGGATCACAAATATATTGCTTGGCTTGATATCTCTATGAATAATGGGGCATAGTTCTCCTTTAAACATAATGCCATTATGAGCTGATTCCATTCCCAAACATATTTGGCGGGTTAAACTTAAAAACCGAGGTAATGATAAAGGATTAGACTTAATCATTTCGCTTAAGCTTTCTCCTTCTAGAAATTCCATTACATAAAAAGGGATCTCATTGCGATCGACACCATAATCTCGGACTCTAACAATATGAATACTTTTTTCACCTAATAAGGCACTAATTGTCGCTTCTCGCTCAAATCTTTCTCGCATTTTTTGATTAAGTAATGCTTGAGAAAGAAATTTAACTGCTACAGTCACGCCACCGAGCAAGATATCTTCAGCACGATAAACCTGACCCATAGCTCCTGTCCCTACCAAATCTATGAGCTGATAGCGATTAGCGATTAAGCGTTTTTTGTTGGGGTCTGTTTTCATAAACTAGGTGAGCGTTATTTGATAGCGACAGATATAATAATACTTTAATGTCAATTAGCGTAAGGGCCATCTATAATATTAGTGTTCCCTATACTCAAGAAATTAGCTTTATTTTTTTAAATAGTCTCTAAATTAAAGTTTTTTGTTTAATTTAACCTAGGAGGCTTTAAATTTTTAGTATAGTTTCCATTTTATTACTCTTTTGGTTTTATTTGTCATCCTGTGGAATATTTTACTTTATTTATAGTTTAATCTTAACAAGATAGCATATTTAAATCTCCATGATTATCTATTTTATTCCCGATAGGTAGATGAATTTCCCCTAATAAAGCTGGATGTTTTGCTCCGGTAACTTGAGGATGGTTTCCGCAAAAGGAGCAAATATAACGCCAATAGGCTAATACTCCAAAGGCTATAGCTTCTTTAAATGATCCTGATAATCCTACTTCATCGGTAGTTAAAATGGGTATTCCTGCTAAGGAATCTTGGAGTCTTTGTTTGAGATAAAGATTATGACTACCTCCGCCACATATTAGCACTTCATCGGGCATTTGGGGTAAAAATTTCTTATAACTCTTAACAATAGATGCTACCGTTAATTCTGTCAAACTTGCTAACCAATCTTGAGGGGAAAGTTGTCTGGCAACTGCGTCTTGATAACATTGATTCATGTAGTTTAATCCAAACAATTCTCTTCCTGTTGATTTGGGTGGTTTAATAGCGAAGAATTCATGTTCTAACCAATGGTTGACTAAGGATTGATTAGGTGTTCCTTGTGCCGCCCATTCTCCATCTTGATCGTATGATTGAGCGTTATTTGTAAGTTTTTGTACAGCTAAATCTAATAAAGAATTGCCGGGTCCTGTATCCCAACCCATTACTCCTTCCATCCATTTTAACTCAGATTTGGCTGGGATGTAAGTTAGGTTGCCTATTCCTCCTATGTTTTGAATACATCGATGTTTATGGGGATGGTTTAAAAGACAAATGTCTACTTTAGATACTAATGGAGCGCCTTCTCCACCGGCTGCTATATCAGCGGCTCGAAAGTTGCTTACAGTGGGAATTCCTGTTAAGTTGGCCATGAGATCTCCTCTTCCTAATTGCAAGGTGTAACCGTAGTGTGATTTCCTCGTACCGTTGCGTTTGGGTGGACGATGAAATACGGTTTGTCCATGACTTCCTATTAATTCTGCTGATTCTTGTTGTTGAATTTTGATGGCACTGTGGGCAAATTCTTCGGCGATGGCATCATCTAATTGTGCTAATTCTGCCATGGAGATGGATTCTCCTGAGATCACTTTTAAAATTTGCTCTTGTAAGGATACTGAATAGGGATATGTTTCTCCAGCTAATAATTTTATTTCTATATCCCAATCTTGACCTACTATTTCTAGCAACACTGAATCAATTCCGTCGGTGGATGTCCCACTCATTAAACCTATTACTTTCATTGACCATTCCTTAATCTATATTCAAAGGATCTACATCAATAGTCATACTAATATATTTCGGACACAGACTTCTTAATGCTTTAAAGTCTGGCATTGTATCTTGTACTTGGACTGATTTTAATAAGATTTGCCATCGATAACGATCGGCTATTTTGATAATATTAGCAGGGGCTGGCCCTAGGATTTCCCATTGTTCTTGAAAGATATTTTTGCAGGTGTCTGCCATGGTTTCTGCGGTTTCTCTAACTTGCTCTCCATCTATTCCACTTAATTTAATTAAAATTAAACTGCCATAAGGGGGATATTTTAGTTCTTCTCTTTGTTGTAATTCTGCTTGGGTAAATGATAGGTAGTCGTGATTTTTTACTGCTTGTATTACTGGATGTTCTGCTGAGTAGGTTTGAATGATTACTTGTCCTGGATCTTCTCCTCGCCCTGCTCTTCCTGCCACTTGAGTTAGAATTTGAAATGCTTTTTCTGAGGCACAATAGTCAGATCTGTGCAATAATCCATCTGCTGCTAATACTCCTACTAAGGTAATTCCGGGAATATCTATTCCTTTGGTTAGCATTTGTGTCCCTACTAGAAGATGGGCTTCTCCTTTGGCAAAACGGGTTAATAGGGTACGATGGGATCCTTTGGTTCTAGTTGTATCGCTATCAAATCTTATATAACTTAGATTTGGAAATTCTTTTTCTAGGCTTTGTGTCACTCTTTGTGTGCCGGTTCCGAAAAACTTTAAGTATGGTGAGTCACATTCTGGACATTTTTTAGGATGGATCATACTGTGGTTACAATAATGACAGCGTAATAATTCTGTTGCTCCTTTATGAGTATAATGATATGATAAAGAGACATCACAATGGGGACATTCAATTACGTAACCACAACTTCTACATGATACGAAGGTACTATGACCTCTTCTAGTAATAAATAATATCCCTTGTTTGTTTTCTTCCTCTATTTTTTTTAGGGCATTGGCTAAACTTCGACTAAAAATTGAGCGATTACCTTGTTGTAATTCTTTTCTTAAGTCTACTATTTCTACTTGTGGTAAGGGGCGAGATTGGACTCTTTCTGGTAGTGATAAATAATATTTATTTTGATTTAAATCTTGATTTTCTTTTATTTTTACCCATGTTTCTAATGATGGTGTAGCTGATCCTAAAATTAAGGGGCATTTTTCTAATTTTGCTCGCCATGTAGCTACTGTTCGAGCGTGATAAGTTGGTACTGGTTGGTTTTGTTTAAAGCTGGAGTCGTGTTCTTCGTCTAAAATTATGATTCCCAATTTGGATAATGGTATGAATATGGCTGAACGGGTACCAATTACTACTAACGATTCTCCTTGTAACATGGAACGCCAAGTATCGTAACGTTCGCCGGTGCTTAGGGCACTATGATATACACAAATTTTATTGCCAAAACGTGCCCGAAAACGATCGGTGAGTTGAGGGGTTAAACCTATTTCTGGAATGAGAACTAATGCCGATTTTCCTTGTTCTAAAATGGGGGCGATGGCTTGGAGATAGACTTCTGTTTTTCCTGATCCTGTTATGCCATGTAAGAGAATTTCGCTAAATCCATCAATGGAATTAATAGTTTCTAGTGCTTTGCTTTGATAGTGATTTAATTGTTTTGGTTGATCTTTTTTGACGGCTTCTTCTTCTAGGAAACGGAGTTTTTCTTTGGCTTCGATAACCACATAACCTTTTCGCTTTAAGGTTTCTACAAGGGAGTTACTGGTGTTACAAATTTGTAGGAGTTGGTTTAACCAAAGTTCTCCTCCTCTGTGTTTTAGGATTTGTAGTACTTCTATTTGACGTTTAGTTAAGTCTGGCCCAATTTTATCTGTGACTAGGGTTACAGCTTTTTGTAATTTGGGGCTAATGGTTTTAGGTGGTTGTAAATAACTCTCTAGCCAATCTTTTTTTTGTAATTCTCTAATTCCTCGATTTGCTCCTTTGATTTGACGAGAAATATAACTGGAGCTATAGTCTCCTTCTTTTTGAGATTTGAGTAAGTTTAATACTTCTTGTCCTGATTTACTGAGAAAAGCTTCTGCACCTGTTGGGATTTGGTCTAATTTTAGTCGATAGCGTCGTGAACTTTTTCCTAATAACCCTGGGGGGAGTGCTGTTTTGATCACAGTTATTAGTTCTGTAGAATAATACTGAGAGATTTTTTCTAATAGTTGCCAGTATGTTTCTGGAAAAAATCCCGTATTTACTACTTCTTCTATGTTCTTAATTTTTTCTGGGTTTAAATCCCCAGGTAAATTTTCTGTTAGACGAATTACAATTCCTCCTATGATTTGGTATCCAAAAGGAATACTTACTATATCTCCTGGTCTTATTTTTGTTTCTTCTGGTAATCTATAAGTGTAGAGTCCTTGTATTCCTGGACAATCTACGAGTATTTCTACCCATTGTTTTGTTTTTTGTGATATACTGTCCTGATAAGATGACTTAGATTCTGACAATAATAAGTTAGGGTTATAGTTAGATTGAAAATACATATGGATCTTTTTTCTCTAATTGATGGGAATTTAATAATATTTTAATTAACTACTATCTATTAAAATTGTGTATTTAAAATTACATAAAAAGTGTTTTTAAAATAATTAATTCTCTTTTTATTCTATCCTCAAAATCGCTTATTTCCTAGGGTTAATCTCTGTAAACAGTAAGGATCGGGAAATTTGATCTTAGTATTGCTTGTCATTTTCGAGATTTGCGTTAAACTTTATTCAGAATTAGTTTAATTAATTGCTTTAAAATTTTGTAATCAGATGGACAAAATTTCAAAAATAAGTTGATTACTATGATTTACCAGATTAATTTAACCAAGATGATGATGAACCCAAAAAATGATTTTAGTTTAAACTTTGTCATACCTTAGTTGAGTTTAAACAAAAATAAATAGAAAGTTTTTCAAAAAAAACCGATTTAATTGATCAATTTCAAAACTATAAATAGTTAACAATCCTTAATTTAATTATAGCAAATTTTTCTCAAATAACTAAACTTATGAGCATAACAAAAGAATCCAACATCCAAGAAGTTAAAATTCAAGATCATAAATTACAATCATCAGTCAATCGAGCTAAGGCCGATTTTAATAAGTTACAAACCCCTGATTCAGATTCGGGAAAGCTTTCTCAAATGTCTTCGGTATCAGAATATACTAAGACTAGTTTAGATGATACTGTTGGTGCTTTTTTTAAGGAAATGGCTCGTTATCCACTATTGAGGGCGGAAGAAGAAATTGAATTGGCTCAAGCTGTGAAGTTTATGGTGGAAGTAGAGGAAAAACGCATAGAATTAGAGGAGAAGTTACAACACCCAATTACAAAGGAAGAATTAGTTGAAACAATGGGTTTTGCTAGTATTGGTGAGTTGGAAAATCGTCTTTATCAAGGTCGCATCGCTAAGCGAAAAATGATTCGATCGAATCTAAGATTGGTGGTTTCCATCGCAAAACGCTACCTTAATCGAGGAATTCCTTTTTTAGATTTGATTCAAGAGGGGGCAATCGGACTAAATAGAGCAGTGGAAAAGTTCGATCCTAATAAGGGTTATAAGTTTTCAACCTATGCTTATTGGTGGATTCGTCAGGCTATTACCAGAACAATTGCTAATGATTCTCGTACTATTCGTTTACCGATTCATATTGTAGAAAAGCTCAATAAGTTAAAAAAAGCTCAACGCAATCTTAAACAAAATCTTCAGCGCAATCCTAGTGAAAAAGAATTAGCTCAAGAGTTAGAAATTAGTTGTTTACAGTTACGGCATTTATTCCAGTTACGAAGACAATCTCTTTCTCTTAACCATCGTGTAGGGAAGGAAGAAGATACAGAGTTAATGGATTTACTTGAAGATAATTCTCTTTTATTACCAGAAGAAGAAATTAATGAAAATATGATGCGTCAAGAAATCCTCGATGTCTTAGGGGATGTTTTGACTGAAAGAGAAAAGGATGTTATTGCTCTACGTTATGGTTTAGCAAGCAGTAAACCTTATACTCTTGAAGAGGTAGGGGCAATGTTTAATCTTTCACGTGAACGAGTTCGTCAGATTCAAACTAAGGCTATGCGTAAATTACGTCGTCCTCAAGTTGCTCGTCGTCTGAAAAGTTGGTTGAGATAAAATGAATCAAAGTTTGAATATACGTTCTAGCACTCCAGCAGATGTATCTAAAATCTTTGAGTTAATTCTGGGTTTGGCTGAATTTGAAAATCTTACTCATGCTGTTACTGGTAATGTGGATGATTTGAAGGAACATTTATTTGGAGACAAGCCCTATATTGAGGCGATCGTTGCTGAGTGGGAAGGAGAAATTGTAGGATGTGGGATATTTTTTTCTAATTATTCTACTTTTTTGACTAAACCGGGGCTTTATTTAGAGGATATATTTGTGTTGCCTGAATATCGCCGTCGTGGTATTGGTAAGGCAATTTTAAGTTATTTGGCTAAATTAGCTGTGGAAAGGGATGTAGGCCGTTTGGAATGGAGTGTGTTGGATTGGAATCATAAGGCTATTTCTTTTTATGAAACTATGGGGGCAAAAGTGCTTCCCGATTGGCGAATTTGTAGGGTTACAGGTGATGCTTTGAAGGATTTGGCTGGAAAAAGTAATCAGTAAGAAGTGATAAGTATTAATTTCATCTTAGTATAATCTTTGACATGGGAAGTGCCAAAGATTCTTTATTCTCTTTAAACCCAATTTTTGAGATAATTCATGGCTAATTTAGCAGGTGTATCGTTTTTGAGTTTAATCTTTTGATTAAAAGTGGGATACAAATTATTTAAGATTGACATATCTTCAAAAAGAAGATGATCACGAAAATTATTTCCCTTTTGAGGAAACTTGAGTAGTTTATGCCACCAAGTATATTCAAAATTAAAATAACCATCTAAACAAAATTTAGTCTTTGTCGGCGACTCTGGGTAAACATAACCAACAGCTACAAAAAGTTTTCCTTTGGCAATTTCATTAGTAAGAATGAACAAACTTGGTAAGAAAGTATTAAAACATTGAATCATTACATCATTAACAAATGGACTCATCTTGTTTCTTTTGGCAGCTTTATCTTTTCTTTTATACAAAAAAAGTTTCCAAGAAAGTTTATTTTCATCTTGGGTAAGATTATCAATTTTGAGGTCTTTTGTTAACATTGAATCATAATGAGTACCTGCAAAATGTTCTCCATCATGTGTATTCCATGTCACTTGAAGAATATTAGCATTAACAGATTCAGAAAAAGAATATATATGATTAATTTCCTTTAGGTGTAGGTGAGAATGGTATTCAGGGAGAAAAGAAATCTTACTATAATCAGGAATAGGTAGTTTTGCTTCTATTGGTTCGGATACTAATTCTCCATTTTGTTCTTGCCAATGAACTCCATAAGTCCAAACTAAACCATCAATAACTTGTAAAGGTAAAACTTGTTGTATGTTCTGAGAGGAAATATTTCCTTCGATAATTACTTTTCCATCTCCTAAAAATTGAACTTTATTACCATGATAAGGACAAGCCAAGCAATTCTTTCCTTTAAAATCCACAACGTAGCCACCTTTAGCTAAATTTCCTCCTGCATGAGGACAGATATTATCTAAAGCGTTTAAATTACCTTCTTGATCTTTCCAAATTACATAATCATGATCGAGAAGGGTAATTAATCGAGGTTTATTTATTTCAAAACTATCAACTCTCCCTAAACACCAAGGGCTACCTTCATACATTTGTCTTTTTGTTTCAACTTTCATCGGATTTATTTATTTTTTTGTCATATTCTTATAACCACGATACAAAATTGCCTCATCAAATAGCTTGTAAATTCTTCTTATTTTTGGATATTCTTCCTATTTGTTGAATTCTTGTAAGAAAGTTTTAGGAGTGACACCAACTAGACGTTTAAAATAACGATGAAGATGACTTTGATCTACAAAACCGACTTGCTTTGCAATTTGAGCAATGGGTAATTTCCCTTGTTTTAATAACTCTTTTGCTCGATTGATACGACAACGGATAACATATTGATGAGGTGTAATTCCTGTTGTTTCTCTAAATAATTGGGAAAAATAATGTGGACTCATTTGTACCAGATTTCCTAATTCTTTTAAACTTAAATCTCCATCAAGATGAGTATCAATATATTCAAACACTGATTTTAGTTTATATTGAGGTAATTTTCCTACTAAATATTTGGATGATTTTAGGGATTTAACAGAATAATTCTCTAGTAAATGAAGAATAAGTGCATTAACTAATGCGTCACAATAAAGACGACTACTAGGACTTTTTCTAATTAAAGCCGATTTAAGTGCCACTCCAATTTGATAGACAAATGAATCAGCAGTAGCAAATTGGGGTAAAAGTTCAATGCTGTCTGGATCCACAACTTCGTAAATTGTCTGAGCAAAAAGAGTGGGACTAATGGCGATCATCACGGCCCAACCTTGTTGATCCCAAGCTGCTTTATGAGTTATATTGGCAGGAATTATAACAAAATCTCCTTGAAAATTTTTTTCTTGTACCAAATGTCCATCAATTTGTCTTTCTGTGTGAACAGGTGATGATGGCATATCTGTTAAAATGCCAATACAGTGCTGTTTGACTGAAATTTTAGGTAATTCTATTGGCGGTTGTCGATCATAAATAATACTAAGATTTTCCCAGCCAACAGATGCACTAGTAACAAGAGGCTGGCGTTTAAAAATACGTTGATAGCTTTCTTCTCTCTCTTGAATCAAATCCATGGAGAGATATTGGGATGAGTTATTATTCATATTTAAATTTATTATGGTTATTATTATGGTTATAGTTATTCTGGTAAACGCCAGTCAATTTCTTCTATATTTGCATCCTGAAGTGCTTTATTAATCTGAGAAAATGGTTTACTGCCAAAAAAGCCGTTGCGGGCAGAAAATGGCGAAGGATGGGCACTAGCTATAATGGTATGTTTCTTCTTATCTATAATTTTTCCTTTCTTTTGTGCGTAACGTCCCCAAAGGACAAAAACTATATTAGTTTTATTATCATTTATAGTTTTTATTACTGCATCTGTAAATTTTTCCCAGCCAATATCTTTATGGGAATTTGCTTTATGGGCTTCTACGGTAAGTACGGCATTTAACATTAAGACACCTTGCTTAGCCCAGTGGGTTAAATCACCATGATTTGCGGGTTTAATTCCTAAATCATCAGATAACTCTTGAAATATATTTCGTAATGAGGGAGGTAGTTTAACTCCTTTTTTCACGGAAAAACTCAATCCATGGGCTTGATTATCATCATGATAGGGATCTTGTCCTAAAATTACTACTTTAAGTTTATCGAAAGGTGTAAGTTCAAAAGCGGTGAATACCTCTCCTTTTGGGGGAAAAATTTGATGTTTATGCCTTTCTTGTTTAATAAATTCACCTAAGTCTTGGAAATAAGATTGGTTTATTTCGTCTTCTAAATATGGTTTCCAGCCTTCTAATTGAATCATGTTGTTACTTTTGTCTAGATTATTATTTGGGTTTATTGATTTTGAATTTGGTTTTGAATTTGGTTTGGGATTTCCTTGCTTTTCTTCTGAATTGGAGGAAATCGGGATGGAATTAGGTTTGAAATTGATGTTTTCGAGATTTTTGGGATTGTTTTTAGAAATATTTTCTTGGGTATTTTTGGGAGTATTTTCTAATGGGATATCTTCTGATTTAATCTCTTTTAATTGAATATCTTCTAAAATTTCAACTCCATTTTGAGGGCATAAATCTAGGAAAATACACTCATGACAATTGGGAGATTTTGCTTTGCAGGTGTAACGCCCATGTAACACCATTGCTGGACCCCAAAAAGTCCAATTTTTTTGAGGAATCAGTTTCATCAAATCCTTCTCAATTTTTTCAGGTTTTTGACTTTCTGATAATCCAAGGCGTTGACTGACTCTGGCGACATGGGTATCTACTATAATTCCTGATGGAATATTAAAGCAACAGTTAAGGACTACATTAGCAGTTTTTCGCGCGATACCGGTAATTGATGTTAATTCTTCCATTGTTTGAGGCACTTTTCCTCCAAATTTTTCTACGATTGCTTGGAATACTGTTTGAATGGTTTTGGCTTTTTGTTTATAGAATCCTGTGGATTTTAAGTCTGTTTCTAGGGTGGTTGTATTGCCGTAGGCAAATGCTTCTGGGGTGGGATATTTTTTAAAGAGTTTTGGTGTGATTTGATTGATTTTTTCGTCTGTTGATTTGGCGGCTAAAATTGTGCCTACTAGCATTTCTTCTGGTGTTTTCCAGTTTAATTCGTAGGTGGCATTGGGATATTTTTCTTCCAATCTATGCAATATTTTGTCTATTTTATTGGAGTTTTTATCTAAGTTTTTATTGGAGTTTTTTTTTGAGTTTCTCCTTGAATTTTGTCTTGATTTATTGGTTGATTTACCTCTTGAAATTT
>JANQIW010000011.1 GCA_028281945.1 Prochloraceae cyanobacterium PL24a_bin.78 | reverse complement strand
AAGAATTGAGGATTCATTTCCCAAATCCTTATAACTTTATATTGATGAACTGTATTTCCTTCTCTAAATTCATCTACAAATACTAATTCAGAAGAAGTTTCTTTTAGAAAAATTACTACTTGAACTACCTCATACTTATATTGTTTTTTTAGTCTTGTCCAATATTCCAACATCCTAAAAGGTATAGGAGGATCTGAATATGGTAACGTTTGAAATTCTAAATGTAGAATCCGATTCGCTATTTTAATAAAAATTACACCATCTGCTCTAATTGGTTCAACACTTAATTCCGTTTTAAGCATCGTCAATTCTTCATCTGTTGTTGCATTTCCTAACCATTTAGCAAAATCATAAGGAAATTGTTCCACTAAATATTTAAGGGTGTTATCATAACTCACAATAATTTGTTTCTTATCTTAAATTACTATAACTAGTATACACTTATTTTTTCCAATTATTATGTTAACTTTGAGAAATTAATATTTAATTATAGGGTAAAAATTAATATTTTTCAGAATACGATCGTCTTTAATATGGTTATTGAACCATCGACATTATTTATCTTTAAAGGAAGAATAGACATAGTATTCCATCACAAAGCTTTAATTGTGGTTATATTTTGACTAAAAAGAATTATTTTAATCTTATTTTCAAGCACTATTGAAGATAATTTTCTCCCAGTCTTGGAGATTAATTCCAAAGAGATCTAAATCATCAGTAAAAGACATACCAATTACAGCAAATAGAAACTTGATTTTCTCAACGATCGTATTGGCTGGTACATCAAGGCAAATCTCCTTAAAGGTATCGAAATCCATACCATGAACGAATTTGGTAAATTCTTCAACTAATTCAGTGCGATCGAGGTTTAACCACTGAGCCAATAAACTGTTGGATTGAGCCAATTGTAGCAACCCGCCTGGTTCTATATTGTTACTTAATAGGGGTAGGCGGGTAAGTAAAAACTTAAGTTCTTTCTTCATCAAACTCCACCCACTCTCACCTGAAGATGAGCTACCAAATTTAGCACACAATTTTTGGACACTGTTTTCACTTTTACCAATGTTCTCGGCTATATCTTTTTGACGAATATCTTCCAGAACCTTGCCGGTTTTGACCATCTCCATAATTGCCTGGAGAATTACATACCGAGATATTTGAGAAGGATCGCCAGCGGATAAAGTTAATTCCAAAGCTTCCATGGAAGTCAATTTAATCCCTTTTTCTTTTACCCAAGATAAATCTAAATTAGTGGCCAAATAATAGATTTTAAAAGAACGATCGCTATAGCGATTAACCCTTTGCCTCCCAAAACCCTGAACCACTTCATTTTTTTGCAATTCTTCGTAGTATTCTTCAAAACCATCTAACGTTCCAAACCAAGTGTAGTAAGAATCTTCAACGGCTCCAAGATTGGTATTAGGAGTACCAACAAAAATCATTGTCTCTTCACCTTGATAATCATTACTTCCACGGGATTCATTAAACCAATGACCATCAGAGGATAGATCTTTTTTGTACTTCTTCAAACTTAAAACAGGAATCTTATCCCCATTCTCCTGCTTAATAAAGTCGATCGCGTTCTTTACTCGTTGTAAAGCTTGGTCAGAATATTCATTAGATCCAAGACCAGTCATTTTAACGTGAATTATTTCCAGATTATCTAGTGGAGGAGTCTCCTGCTCAATTTGGACAATCTTATTTAAATCAACTTGGTATTTAGCGGAAACATTTTGCTTATTCCCTGTGGCATCGAGAAGAATATTAGTTTTAGCAGCTGCTGCGATCGATGGAATTCTTCGATCGCCTGTTGTAACGGTAACGCTACATTCTTTCTGTCCAATCTTATTTAACCTGATTGCGCCTTGTTCATATCCTAGGAGAACTTTAAGAAATATTGGAAGAATATTAGATGGCATCTTCTCGAAGTTTTCATGAGTTTCTAGAATCGCTTCATGTGCAAAGAAACGATTGGTTAGATTAATTGCACTCTTATCGACTCCCTCAATCTCCTTGTACCCAACTCGATCGGGTATTACCACTTTGTCCTCTACAGTCTGTAGAGACTGTATTTCTTCGATTTCTTCTAAGGCAAGATCTATTTTATTTTTATCAAAAATTTCAAGTAATGCTTCGTGATTGTACCCATGACGAGGTATTTCACTAGGATTATTAAAGATATGAATTAAAGTTTGACGAAGAGGTGAAATTTTATCATAAAGATGTGGGAGTTTATCCCATACCAAATCGAACCATTCACTAATATCATTCTTTAATCCCTGGATTATTTTAATGCCAGAAACTAATTGATTAAATTCTTCCCAGATAATGATATCGTTGCTATAGTCCCAAAGACCAGTGTTTTCTGCATTATTTGCTAAGTCCATCAGAGGTTCTGGGAATGACGAAGGAAAACCCGTGATTTTCTTATGATGGGCTAGAATTAATTGCCGCATATTTTTATAACCCCAACCCTCACCGGAGGATGCTGAACATTTAGGTGCTGAAGTGCCATCAGATGTTTTGACAAAACTTTTAAAGGCAGGGCAAGTTCCACAGATAGGATTTTGATCTCCCATAGTTTTTGCATTAGGATCATATCCTTTTTTAGCTAATTGGGTAAACAAAGAAGCTCGGAAACAATTACTTGGATAAATAGCATTTTCTTTTTCTTCTTCAGTTTTTGCTAAGCGAAATTTACCATTAGCATCAATAATTATTCCTTCATGCCTCGGCATTAAATCCTCAAATATATCTAAAATTTCAGGAATACTGGGATTCCTATGATTAATGTCAGCATACCAGATATTCCCATCTGGATTTTCTAAAAAGACAGAATCGTAACTCTTCCCTGTACCAGTGCCAGATGTATCCAGAATATACTGCCATCCAGCTTCTCTTAGAGCTTCGATGAGTGGGAGTCGATCGCCTTTCTTAAACTTAATAATATCTGGAAGACTAGAGACTTCTGATGGCTTTGGTATAGGGATAGATGGATTCCATTCAAGAATATTCTTTTTCTTGAGTTTGTTGTATATACCTTTAATCTTTGATTTTGATGCCTTTAATTGCTTTCGGGCTTTTTTACCAACCTTGCGGATAAAACCATTGAGGTACTGGAAAAGATCCCGTTTAGCTTCAAATTCTTCACTTAATTCATCGATTTCCTGTTGTTGCTCTTGTTCTTTGACGAAAGCATTATATTCTTCAGTAGAAGGCTCGCCAAATTCTTTCTTTGTTTCTAAATTGCGCTCTTTGTAGTGATGTCTTGTGGTGGTGCGCTCAACGCAATCAAATTCTTCCCAAGTTAAATACTCGATCGCCAATAATTTCTCTTCTGCACATTCGTCTAAATCACCAACATCTTTGCTGTCTTGCCCCCACCACGCGATCGTCACTTTGTAGCCCCAACTTTCGAGTAATTCTTTGGTTTGAAGGTATTGTGAAAGGACGTGTTTATTGGTTCTACTACCAGCATCAGGAGAAATTATCACTCCATCAGCTTTTGCATATTCTAAATAAGTTTTCAATTGTTCAGGGCTTTTGTGGTGGCACCCACCAGAAGCCCCAATGGTAATAATTCCCGTTCTTGTTGATATTCTAAAGGGTTTGATACTCGTACCTTCTGCAATGATAACAGGATTCTTCATTCCATCTGGAAGAGGTATCAATGGTGTTGATGACCAAATTTTACCATCATAATAGCCGATGGGTAATTCTCCATTTTGGAGATGGGAAGTTGGCCTTAGCTTTCGATTTTTGGCCCCTGCAACCCAGTTATATTTTCCACTGCGTTGCGCATTATGATATCTTATTTGGATTCCTATAATCAATCCATCAGGATTAAATATGGGGCACAAGATGCCTTCACTATGGACTACAAGGCTTTTCCCCCCAATAGCAACTCCTGGCATCCCATCATTGACTGGTATAGTAAGCTTTTGCCATTTACTTACACTCCTATACATTCCTTTCTCAATTTCTTCATCACTGAAATTCCTCAAGTAGAACTGTTGACGATCGTCTTCTTTCAATTCCAGTTGATTTAAGATTATCCTGAAAAGTCGATCGCGATCGTCGATACTCAGAGATGCTCTGTATTTGGCGAGTAATTCCTGCTTTTTCTTTATTTTAATCGAGACCTTTTTCTTTTGATTTTGAAGGTATAGTTGCCAATCATCGAATTTTTCTCTTTTGTATCTCTCGTATTCAAGATAATAAACATACATCATAAATCCAAGAGAATCTTCTTTAATTGCTATCCAATTTGAATTTACATTGTGCCCACGGCAATGAATGAACCCTGTGATAGTGGATTGGCGGCAATCATCTCTTTCACCACCACAAACTGGACAAGTTTTTTTTAATCTTATGAAGTCACTCATTTATTTCTCCTGAATTTTTTTTAGATTCTTTTTATATGTCTAGAAAGTTAAAAATCAAAAACTATCCCTATCGAAGTGATTTTCTGTTATAGTGAAAATTGCTTCGATTTATTTTTATTTAATTGATTTGATTTTTCTCCTTATTTTTTCTTTTGAGGGTTGTCAAAAATCTGATTTTCTGCTATTATTAAAGACCGATATCAAATTTCTTTGATAACAATCAGTAATCTTTGGTAGTTCCGTAGGCTCTATCTTGTCTGGCATAAAGCCGCTCCTGTCAAGATCCTAGGAATTCTCCGGGCAAGCTCTCAGTTCTTCTTAATTCACTTAAAGCCTGAGAGCTTGTCTATTGTCTATTGGGCATAAAGCTTTAGCTATGTAAGCTTTTGCTTCTTCAATAGAAGAGAATTTCTCTCCTGTTTTTCTACAGGGATATCCGTATTCGGATATAAACAGAAAAAATTCTCCTGATTCTTCAAAAATTAATATTCTTATTTTTTCTTCTCCAATACTGTAGATTTGAGAAAAACGACAATTTTGAAGATAATTCTCGATCGAGAGAGTGAATTTTATCTTCAACTGCAAAATTGTGTTAAGGAGAGGAACTGTCTTAAATAGGAGAAATTTTTGAATAAATCCATCTCCAAATTTGTTTTCCCTTCGATCCCATAAACAATATTCAAGAAACTCTTCATGTTCATTAACTTTTAATTCGATGAAACTTGGCAAATAGTCTTCTATTTTTATCATTTTTTTACTCATTGATTTTTGAATTAATCTATTAAAAGGGTATTGATGAGAGAGGATCTTCTTGTGTATTGTTTTCTGTTTGTTCACCAGAAGTTCCAAGGAAAGTTACTTCTCCCGTTTCAGGATTGGTTACATAATTTTCTCCACTCAGAAGATGGTCAGCATTTTCTATGGATGAAGGAAGGAATTCTTGGAATCCTTCATCTTGGACTGCATCATCATCTGGAAGCATTTCTATACTTTGATTGATGCGAGATTTAATCTTGTTTATATAACTTGTATAATCCCATTTTTGACCAAACGGGGGTAAATCATCTACTGTTTTTTCTTCTCCATTGTTTAATGATGTTTTTTGGGGAATTTTTATCTTGATCTGTTGTAAGCCCCCATCTTTTGATGGACACTGATAAAAAACCTCTGGCCAAACAATAGACAATTCCCCTCCTGAAACTTCTATGATTATTTCGTATTTGCATAGATATTTAACAGGTATTAGAGGCAAAGCATATAAAATTTTCTTGGCAAAATAAGTATGTACACCTGAAATAATGTCATATATGCACTTATCCTCAACGGATAAAAAGAACAAGTGTAGTTTATCGATTTGTTTGTATGAGCCTTTTGGCTTACTTGGTTTAAGTCTTAAACCTTGTAAATAACCACTAAATTTTTGATTGTAAATGGGAATATGCTCTCCTTCTTTATTCAACATATACCACTGGTATTCCTCTTGGTTTTTTACGAAAACGCACAGCGTTTTTTCTTTCTGTTTAAACCCCATTGTTTTATCCTCCTAAAATTATTTTTAGTTTTTATTTATTGAACTTCTTTTACGCATTAGCGAGGGCAGCGACTCGCTCCCAAAAATCTCTTGTTCTTGCGTCATTATTGGGTAAATCTTTAATTCGATCACCCAACCACTTTTTGACAAAACGCGTTATTCTTTTCACTGTTGTCCCCAGTCTTTGGGCGACTTTTTGTTTGATAGATTTTATGTTTCCACCCAGATGTCGATCGATCCCTTTCTTTATTTGTTGGACTAAATTGTTATTTTCTATAGCGAAAACAACTCCTGCGATCGATCCAGTGATTTTTTCTCCATTGACTTTCCAAGTGACGGGAATTTTTGATGAAGAGGAAGATGCAGGGGATTTTTCTTCTATCGTCGGTAGGCTTTCATCTAATTTCAATTCTTCTTCTTCTTTTATATATTCTTCAATCTTTTGGGATGCAATCCCAATATCGACTTCCGTGTTTATTAAAATCTTAGAGTATGATTCATCGTATTTATAGATATAATATTTATCCTCTTTTTTATCAAGAAAAATTTGAAAATGTACGGAAATTCTTCGTATTTTCCTCGTTTGTGAATATTCACAAAAGTAGAATTGATGTTCGCTGACATATTTGCTGAGCAATTCTTTTGCTTCAATTATCAAAAGAATATTGTTATTCATCGAAGTAAAGCCAAGTACAAACCCATCCATCAACAGACTTTCATCTTCAAAACAA
>JANQIW010000146.1 GCA_028281945.1 Prochloraceae cyanobacterium PL24a_bin.78 | reverse complement strand
AACCTCTGATCCCAAATCCTATTTTCAAAGTTGACTTATTAAAAAAACTGTTTTATCTCCTAATTTTTCCGTAGGCGTTAGCCTTGCCGCTAGGCTATTCCGAATTCCGTAGGCGTTAGCCTTGCCGCTAGGCTATTGGGAATTCTACCTTGCCAATAAAGCTTGTTTCATAACCGGATTTAGGATGAAGGTATGACATGGTATAATCAATGGTAGTATCTATAAGGGTTTCAAGTATGTTAGGTAAAAAAAATTTTCCTTTCAATAGAAGTTTAGCTTAACCTATTAATCAGGTTTCAATTTCCCAAAAATCTCAAAAACTTATCTACCTTTCAAGATAACACCCATAAATGATCGGGAAAAATTTTTAATGTATGCTAATTTCTCCCTTGTCTTCCTTGTCTTCCTTGTTCCCCGTCAGATTTAACCCTCCTCCCCTTCTGGAGGACTCAACAAAAGTAAAGCTGTCCATTGATCTTTAGAGCGAACTTGTAAAGCTGCTTGAGAGCCTTGACCAAAATAAACACCTAATCCTATATCCAAGACTCGACTAGGAATATCATGAGAAGCAAGAACTTGTTCCATTAACTCTGCTTCCCAACGAGCTTTAGTAGTTTTAATTGTTATCCAACACACTGCAACTTAATTTAAAAGATTTTCATTATCAAAGATCACTATTAACTATAAGGAAAAAATAATTGTAAATAAGCCGAGAGAATAGCTTCTCCAAAGAAGACTGTTAAAACTGCTCCCAGTGCTAAATAAGGCCCAAAAGGGATAGCTTGTTTCGACTTATACCAACCCAATACCATGGCACCACCTCCTATGATGGCACCTATTAGGCAAGCCAAAAATCCCGTTAACAATAAATATTTCCATCCTAACCAAGCCCCGATCATAGCTGCCAATTTAGGATCTCCTCCACCCATGGCTGTTTGTCCAAAAGCCAATGTGCCCATAATACCTATCCCATCGAATAACCAAATTGCTAAAACAGCACCCATAATCCCTATGATTAAATGAGTAGCTGCTCCCGGTAACTGAGATTCATTCCAGCCCATAGCTATTTGAAAGACTAAACCTAAAACCAATCCAGATTGAGTTAGTGGATTTGGTAAAATCATCAAATCTAGATCGATTAAAGCTAAAGTTAATAAATTACTCAATAAATACCAATATCCTATTGTCGTAATACTTAATCCCTCATGCCAATATACCAACAAAAATAATATCCCTGTTGTTGCTTCTACTAAAGGGTAACGAATAGAAATAGGAGTTTTACACCAACGGCATCGGCCCTTCAGCCATAGCCAACCTAACACTGGGACATTTTCCGTGTTACCCAATTTATGTTTACAACGAGGACAATGGGAAGATGGTCTTACAATGGAGATTCCAGCCGGTAAGCGGTATATCACTACGTTTAAAAAACTGCCAATGCAAGAACCAAAAAAAAATACTAATAGGTTTGTAAGTATATTTATGAGTGAAATTAAAATATCAGTTACCATTAATTGTTTAATCCTTTTATGCAATTAAATCATCTACAGATACAAAGCATTCGCCATATAATAATATTGGATTTTTATTAAACAGTAATTGACCTCTATGAGTTTTAGGATCAATCGCGACACCTATGGGTTGTTTACTGAGTTTTTTATGAAGATTACAATAAGTCTGATAAATTCTTTGGGCAGATTTTAATAAGCTTGGCTCTAAGATAAAGGGACTTACTTCTTCATCTATTTCTAATTCATGATATTCTTCTTCTGCTAGATACACGATTTACCTCATTATAAATGTTATAAATTTTAATTAATTGAAATTAGTATTGGATTGGTTTTTTAGAAAGCCAAAAAACTGATGTTGCTTAAATGTTCTCTGATTTTTCAAGTTTCGTCAACTAGAAATTTGTTAAAAATCAAAGATAGAGAAACTTGTGTTTTAATTTCTTTAATAATATGTCCAGATAATATCAAATCATTATGCCTCTAGCAATATAATTAATGACAAAATCTTCAAACCAAAATATTTTATCTTATGCTAGGATTTAATGCCAAAATAATACCGATAATTCCATTACCATGTCAATTAAAACCATAACATACAATAATTTATTTAATTTAAGAATTCTCTAAATTTTTCCCCCATAGCACGACAACCTAACTGTTTCATTCCCGAAGACATAATATCACCAGTTCTATATCCATCAGAAAGTACATTTGATACAGTTTTTTCAATTTTTTCAGCAGCAGCAGGTTCGTTTAATCCGTATCGTAACATCATTGCAGCACTTAGGATCATCGCTAAAGGATTGGCTATATCTGATCCAGCAATATCTGGAGCTGAACCATGCACTGGTTCAAATACACCGGGAGATGAAGAGCCTAAGCTGGCTGAGGGTAACATACCTATACTTCCTGTAAGCATTGCTGCGGCATCTGAAAGAATATCCCCAAACATATTGCCTGTGACAATGGTATCAAATTGTTTAGGTGCTCTCACTAATTGCATGGCTGCATTATCCACGTATAAATGGGATAGTTCTACATCTGGATAATCTGAAGCTATTTTGGTGATGCGATCTCGCCATAATTGGGAAACATCTAAAACATTAGCTTTATCTACAGAGCATAATTTTCCTTGACGTTTTTGAGCCGTTTCAAAACCAACTTTAGCAATGCGATCGATTTCGCCATCGGTATAAGCCATAGTATTGACACCCCGACTTTGTCCGGTTTCGGTAGTAAAAATGCCTTTGGGTTGTCCAAAATAGATTCCCCCTGTAAGCTCTCTGACTACCATGATATCAACTCCTTCTACTACTTCTGGTTTTAAAGTAGAAGCATCTATTAACTGAGGTAAAATAGTAGCTGGGCGGAGATTGGCAAAAAGTTCTAAACCTGCTCTTAATTGTAATAATCCTGTTTCTGGTCTTTGGGCACGAGGTAGATTATCCCATTTATATCCGCCAATTGCTGCTAACAAAACTGCATCACTATTGCGACAAATGGATAAAGTTTCTGGAGGAAGAGGTTGAGACGTAGCATCGATGGCTGCACCTCCAATGAGGGCTTCAGTAAAATTAAAATCAATTTCAAATAATTTACCAATGGTTTTAAGTACTTCTACTGTTACCGACATAATTTCCGGCCCAATTCCATCTCCGGGAAGGAGTGTTATATTATATTGCTTTGTCATTGTTTATTTCTACTTGTTAATAAAATTGACTACTATCATATTAGATATCTTGACTTTCTTGAAGACAATATTTTAGAAAAAAAGGGAAAGATAAATATAATCCATAGCCCACAAATTTTTTTTCTCTTTAATTTAATCCAAATATAATCTATGATCTAATCTCTCAAAAAGCTATTTTAAATTTATTATCTAGAGTTACAAGTGGATTCTTTTTTTAAATTAGATCTTCTTCCTCAATATTTACAATATTTACAAAATCAAATCTAACAGATTTTAATTACGATTAAATACTAAAAAAGCAATGATAACTTAAAATTAAGCTCCATTTTGCTATTAGCAATTTTACAATAACAAGCAAAGGGAGACAATTTACAAAATCCCTATATTATATTTTAAAGAAATATAAATATTAACTTTATGATAAAAATTACTATCGGGAAGACAAAGTAATGGAAATACTAAATGATACTTACGAAACACCTTTAATCAAGTTAGTTAATAAAATTTTACTGAAAGCTTTTCAAGAGGAAGTCTCAGAAATTCAGATTGAACCTCAAGAAAATCTCTTAAGAGTCAATTTTTTTCGAGATGGTATTTTATATCCTGCTTTAGATCCTTTTAATAAGAAAATTGCTCCGGCTATGGTAAATCAATTTAAAATCATGGCTTCTTTAGATGTTAATAAAAAAAAGGTGATTCAAAATGGCAAAATGGATAGAGTATTTCAAGGGAAAAAATTAGATTTATGGGTCACTATTTCTCCTAATAATTTTGGCGAAAAAGTTAAGTTAAGAATTTGGGATTCTTCTATTCCCCAAAAAGGCTTACAAAGTTATTTGCTCGATCGAGAAACCCGTAAAATTGTCAATTCTATAATTCATCAAATTTCTGGAGTTGTTTTAGTCACAGGGCCAAAACGCTCTGGAAAATCTACTACTTTATCTTCTATTTTAACAGAAATATATCGAAAAGATTTAAACATTGCTACTTTAGAAAAAAGAATTAAATATACAATTCCAGGAATACATCAAGTAGAGGTTAATCAAAAAACTAGCATGGATTATGAATCATTTTTAGATTCTTTTATAAATCAAGATGTAGATGTAATTTTAATTGATAAACTTCAAAATATTGAAAGTACAAGTCTAGTTTTTGAAAGTGCTAGTAAAAATCGTTTAGTTTTAAGTAGTTTAGAAGCAAATGGTGTAGTAAGTAGCATGGAAAATTTGCTAGAAACAAATATAAAACCATCATTAATTAAAGATAATTTAATCGGAATAATTAGCCAACGTTTAATTCGTCGAGTTTGCCCTGAATGTTATATCAAACATAATCCCTCTCCTGAGGAATTACTGAAGCTAGGAATATCCATTTCAAATTTATCAGAAGCAAACTTTTATCAAGCTAATACCTTAACTGAAGCTCAAATCAAAAAAGCTAAAAGTGAAGGAACTCTTTGCTCTAATTGTAAAGGAATTGGTTATAAAGGACAAATTCCGGTTTATGAAGTATTACCAATTACTGATTCTATTAAAGCTTGTATTAACCACAAATTTGATGCTAAAGAATTAGAAGATATTGCTATCAAAGAAGGGATGAAACCTATGGTAAAAGCTGCTTTAGAATTAGCATTAAAAGGTGAAACTACTTTAGAAGAAATAGAATTAGAATTTGCTAAAGAATTAGCAGAAAATCAGAATCCTTATACTTTATCTTCCAATCCTGCTAATATCTCAGAAAGACTCCAGTTATTAGAAGAACAAATTCAAAGTTTAACTCTTGAGTTTCAACAACTTAAACAAGATTTTTATAATTCTGGGAATACTTCTTTAGAAAATGATTCAGTAAATAATCTAGATTATCAGAAACCATTAAAACCAAAAGTTGCTTCTTTTCCTAATCAAGAGTTAAATAATCAAGAGTTAAATAATCAAGAGTTAAATGCTAATCAAAGTATTAATCCATTACAATATTCAACAGAAAATACTGACAAAGATGATAATATTTCTAGTGATATTTCTGAAGATGAAGAATCTAATAATATTAAAGTAGAAACTTGGGAACAATTAAAATCAAAGATTAACTCTCCTAAACCTCCTTCTCCTTCTCCTTCTGAAGAATCTGAAGAATCTATAGAAGATTTAACAGATTTAACAGAAATTGAAGATTGGGATAAACTAAAAGAAGAATTGGAACCTCAATCTTTTCAAAAAACTTCTCCTAAATTAGAAGAACAATTAACAGAAGTTGAAGATTGGAAAACTCTTAAAAAACAGCTTGAATCTGAAAATATAATTCCTCCTGAAGAGGATGAAAATAATCTACCATCAGATCAGACAGTAGCAGAAAATCCAGAAGAATCTCCTCAAGAAAATAACTATTTAGAAAATCAGGATTTGTCAGATCCTTGGTAAAAATCTCTCTTCCTTTTAGATAATTTTTAGGTAAATTTTAGATAATTTATAGCTGATTTGTAGATAATTTTTTAACTTATTTTTTGTGGTTTTTCTGGTCTAAATAAATGAAAATGTTCGGGATGATAAAGGCGCGATCGAGTTTCGCTGAGGTTACTTTTTAAAGCAGGGCTAATAATGTATAAAGTTGTGCGAATTAAATTTTCTGAAATAGTAATTTTTGCCATTTCATCGAGAGTAACTAACCAAATTTTTTCATCAAGCCAACCAATACGATAACAAATAGCAACAGGAGTATCTGGGGGATAAGATTGTAATAATTTTGCTCTAGCAGCCTCTACATGACGAGCGGCAAGATAAAGACAAAGACTAGCTTGATGAGTCGCTAAAGTGTCTAATTCTTCCTTTTCTGGTACTTTAGAAGCATTCCCACTTATTCTGGTTAAAATAATGGTTTGGACTAAATCAGGAATGGTTAATTCTACTCCTAGTTTAGCTGCTGCGGCTTGGTAAGCACTAATGCCTGGGATTAATTCAAAGGGAATTTCGGCTTCCCTAAAAGCTTGGATTTGCTCATGAATGGCACTATAAAGACTTAAATCTCCTGAATGTAAGCGCACTACTGCTAAATTTGCTTTAACTCGATCGACCATTAAAGGAATAATTTCTTCAAGGGTTTTATTGCCGGTAGGAATTAATTCTGCATCAGGGCGAACATTTTCTAAAATTTGTTGAGGTACTAAAGAATTGGCATATAAAATAGTATTTGCTGATGCTAATATTTTCTGAGCTTTGATAGTAAGTAAATCAGGATCTCCAGGTCCTGCACCTATAATATAAACTGCTGGTTTTAATTGATTTTCCATTAATTTTCCGTAAATTTATAAATTTCGATTACTGATTTTTCTTAGCTATTTTTCTTGGCTTTAAACTTGTGAATTACTATTTTTAATTGAGGGATTCTTGATATCTGGTAAAGGTTTTTTTAGTAGATAAATCCAGATTAATCCTCCAATTCCAAACAACATAGCTGTTAAACTTACTAATTGAGCAATTCTCAAAGGGCCTAACATTAAACTATCGGTTCGTAAACCTTCAATCCAAATTCTGCCACTACTATAAGCTAATGAATAAACAAAGGTTAGAGTTCCAATTTTTAGCTTATTGCGATTTTTTAAACCCCAAAAAAATAACCAAATTAAGATAGCAAATACTAAAATATTCCAGAGAGATTCATAGAGAAATGTGGGATGAAAATACTGAAATTCTAGATATTGATAAGGGCGATTTACTGCGGGAATATATAACTTCCAAGGTAAATTAGTTGGTGCACCAAAAGCTTCTGAATTAAAGAAATTTCCCCATCTTCCTATTGCTTGACCTAAAATTAATGAGGGAACGACTAAATCTGTTAATTGCCAAAAGGAAATTTTATTAATACGAGCAAAAATTATAATAGCAATTGTCCCGCCAATAATTGCCCCATGAATTGCAATTCCTCCTTTCCAAATAGCAATGATATCTTGAGGATTTTGGGAGTATTCTTGCCATTTAAATAAGACATAATAGATTCTAGCGCCTGGAAGAGCACCTAATACCATCCAAATTACTAAGTCTCCTAATAATTCTGGATTTACTCCTCTTTTTTTGGCTAGATATTGAGATAAATTAACTCCAATTAATAATGCTGAAGCAATTAATAAACCATACCAACGTATTGTTAAAAAACCAATATCAAATACTTCAGGACCCGGAGATTGAAATCTAAAAGCTAAGAACATTTCCATGATCAATTCATTAATTATTAATTACCAGTTATTAGTTATCAATTTTAAACTAAGAAAATAAGATAATTAAGGAAAATTTATTTTCCCTACTCTCGACTATCAAAGGATAATTCTTTATCTCCCCATTCTCCCCATTCTTCCCATTCTTTCCCTATATCACTATTAAAGAAAAATACTATAATATCTAACTTGTTCCGATTTTTTCTTAAAATTACTGTTTGCCTTCTGCTAATTAACCATTTCTTTTATTTAAAGAGATACAGGTTCTTTACTTGCTCCCTTGCCAAAGAATTTAGGTGGTGATTTTAGAGTATAAACTTCCGTTTCTTGTTCGATGGCACGTCGAATATAGGCAGGAGTTTGTAACATACCTAATAAACTAATCCCATCCATTAGCTTAAATCCACCAGTTGTTTTCGCTGCTAATAATTCATCAATATGTTCTGAAACTGGAAAAGTATCAATTTTTTCCTGAGAACATAGTGCAAAACCCCAAGGAGAACCATAACTTGGAGTATTACAACAATAAGGATGAACATGATTAAACACAGTTTTTAGAGTATTAATCAAACGCGCATGAATCGTAATTTGAACAGGCATAACTTGACCAGCTTGGATGGCAATAAAACCACCGGGACGTAATACCTTTTTTAGTTTTTCAAAATATTCTTGAGTAAAAAGTTTAAAAGAAGGCCCTTCTTCGATGGGATCGCTCAAATCGGAAATAATCACATCCCATTGACAGGGAGAATTATCTAAAACATTGATAGCATCAGCGATGGCCACTTCCACTCTAGGATCATCAAAAGCTCCTTGGTGCATTTCTGAAAGATGCTCTCGACAAGAATCTACCACATCTCCATCGAGATCAACCATCATCACTTTTTCTACGGTTTTCCAGCGCAAAACCTCTCGGATGGTAGCACCTTCCCCTCCCCCAAGAACTAGAACATTTTGTGGTGACTTATGAGCTATAGCCGCAGGTTGTACCAATGCTTCGTGATAGAGAAATTCATCGCCGGTGCAAGATTGCCATTTTCCATCCAATACTAAGGCTTTACCATAAGCTCCTGTCTCTACAATCAACATTTCCTGATAAGGGGTTTTTTTATAAGCAAGTATTTTTGTAATACCATGAGCGTAAATATCCCAAGGAGTGATATATTCACTCACCCAAAAATCTGCTTTAATTTCGCTACCTGCCATAAAATCTCTTCTCCTAAGATAGTGGCACAAGCTTTAATTATATCACAAATTTTTCTAATAATCAACATAATCATAGAGAGTAAGATAAGCAAAATTTGGTAATCAATAGTAAAATTATGGTAACTTTAATTATTAATTAAAATTAAAGATTTAAAAAATACTAATATGAAAGTAGGAATATTTGGTACAGGATTGATGGGGCAACCAATGGCATTAAGACTGTTTTCTGCCCAAATACCAGTAATAGCTTATAATCGTACTCCATCTAAACTAAAAGCATTACAACAACAAGGAATTGAAATCACTACTAATCCATCAGAAGCTATCATGGCAGCCGATTGTCTGATTTTGATACTTACCAATACTCCTGCCATTGAAGATGTTATTTTCTCAGATGAAAGCTTTTCTCTCTTAGAAAATCGTAGTGTCATTCAAATGGGAACTATCTCCCCAGATGAAAGCCGTTTAATTGGTGATCGTGTAGTTTCTCTTGGAGGAGAATATTTAGAAGCACCAGTATTAGGGAGTATTCCCCAAGCAAAAGCAGGAGAATTATTAGTAATGGTGGGTAGCACAGAAAAACAATTTCAAAAATGGTTGCCCTTACTCCAAAATTTCGGAAGTAAACCTAGGCTAATAGGAGAAGTTGGGGCAGCGGCAGCACTGAAATTAGCTTTAAATCAGTTAATTGCTTCTCTTACAAGTGCTTTTGCTCTTAGTCTTGGTTTCGTGCAGAATCAAGGTGTTGATGTGGAACAGTTTATGGAAATTCTCAGAGAAAGTGCTTTATATGCACCTACTTTTGATAAAAAGGTTAAAAGAATGTGCGAAAATAACTATGCTAATCCTAATTTTCCTAGCAAACATTTACTTAAAGATATTAATTTGTTCCTGAATCAAGCCAAAACTAATGGTTTAAATATCACTTCTTTAGAAGGGGTTTCTCAAGTCGTAGTCCAAGCAATAGAGATGGGTTTTGCTGATGATGATTATTCATCTCTTTACTCAGCTATTACTTCTAAAAGATAAAAAATAAGGGTTTAATCTCATTTTTCTCCCTATTTCTCCCATTCTCCCATTCTCCCATTCTTCTAACTCAATGTCTAGATGATACTAAATAATTAGGTAGGGCAAGAATACCTTTGCCCTCACAAATATTAATTAACTAATTCAGTATTAAATTCATTAAAAGAACGACGTTTTAACTCAACAGATTCTGATCGAGGCAATAGATCAAAAACCTCTCGCAATTTATCATCGATATCTTCATATTTAACCGTTCCAACTCCATCGAATACCACAGAATTATCGGAATCTAAAACAACAGTTTCAGGAACTAATCCTTGGTAATAATAACCAGCTTCATCTTCTGAATAACTAGATTTGACTGGAATGGTATCTACACTAATTGGGATGATATTAGCAGCACGACCATAGAATTCTTGTAAACGAGAAACTACAATAGCAAACTCCTTACAATCACTACTATCATCGAGATAATATACCAAAATAGCTGGTGTATCTCTTTCCAATGCCTGAGTAAATGTTAGCTTTGCTGGTACTAAAGAACCATTCCCAGCATAAACCACAAAAATATTGCCATCATATCGATCGTTATCAATACCAGCAGCAGCAGGCGAAGCGTTTAACAATAAACAAATGCTACATATAGTAATTAAAATTAGTATTCTTCTCAGAACAATCGAAAACTTAGAAATAAGACTTTTCATTAAACCTCTAACAAAAATCAATATGCTGAACTATTCTTATTTACAATACCAATTCTTGCCAAATTTTAGGAAGATAAAAAAAATGAGGAAATCTTAGGAGAGAATGTTATAATAGGAAAAATAAGATGGTATTAAAAAATTGATAGGGTTGTGGTTCAAGGAGATAACAATCAAAATAAAAAAAGGTATAATACTTCCCTTCAAACTAATTTAGCCAATAGCTATTACGGAATTTTGGGGATTATTCCTAGTGCCTCTGAGATAGAAATTCGCAGAGCATATCGGCGATTAAGTAAACTATATCATCCAGATACTACCGAATTACCAGAATTAATTGCCAAAAGTAAATTTCAAAAAATTAATGAAGCATATGCTACACTGAGCAAACCTAATGCAAGATGGCTATACGATTTAAAGATAGGATATTCCCGCTCCCATGTAATTCAAACTGAGAGAGAATTTAAAGTATCCACCAAAGAAAATACATCCACAACACATACATATATTCAACCAAGCGATCGTCCCTTATCTGCTGGAGAAATATTTGTGATACTTCTCTTAGGATTAACCTTTATCGGATGCTTTTTATTAGCTATTCTCATTGGCTTAAATAGAGGAGAAATTAGTTTATAGTTATTAACCAAGATGTTACCTCTTTAATCATGACAAATGTTAAACTACTAGATAATCAAAGAACGATCGAGAAAAAATAATGTCACTTCCATCTCCTGATACGCCATTATATAACCATTCTTTGCCTAAAATCGAGCAATGGCTGATAGATTTAGGTTGCCAACAAGATACCAAAGAGCTTAACTTTTGGTATGTAGAATATCCTACATGGAAAGCTCAAATTACCCTTGAAATAGAAGAATTAACTGTTAACTATATAGAAGCTGGTGCGAGAGGAGAGGATATTAAACGAGCATTCAAATATTTTTTAACGCGCCAACATATTGAAGAAGAAGTTTTTGGTGGACCATAATATCAAGTAATAAATAATAAGTAATAAGTTAAGACTCTGTCTACTGTTTTAAATTCCTTTTTATTTACTAATTTTCCCAAAACGACGTTCTCTTTGCTGATAAGAAGATAAAGCTTTATGAAACTCTCTGCGATCAAAATCCGGCCAGAGAGTTTTTGTCACATAAATTTCAGCATAAGCCATTTGCCAAAGTAGAAAATTACTCAGACGCATTTCCCCACTAGTACGAATTAATAGATCAGGAGGAACAAGTCCTGCGGTATAAAGATGATTTTCAAATAATTTTTCATCAATATCTTCTGGTTCTAAAATACCTTCTTTTACCTTTTGAGCAATAGAGCGAGTCGCTTGTACAATTTCCTGTTGACCACCATAATTAGTAGCTACAGTAAACTCAATAGTAGAATTATCCTTAGTAGAATCCATCGATCGAGAGATTTCATCTTGAAGAGATTGGGGCAAAGTATCTAAATTACCAACAAAACGAATTCTCACATTTTCTGCAATCATTTCTGCCAATTCTCGTTGTAAAACCCTCTCAAACAAACCCATCAAGAAATCCACCTCAAATTGAGGGCGTTTCCAATTTTCTGTAGAAAAAGCATAAGCAGTTAAAGCCGAAATCCCCCAATCTTGACAACAACGTAATAAATCCTTTAAAACATCAACACCCTTCTGATGTCCTTTAATTCTGGGTAAACCTTGATGTTTAGCCCAACGTCCATTACCATCCATAATAACAGCAACATGATGGGGTAAACGATCGCGATCTAGATCTAGAGGTAATTGAGAGTAAGTTATGAGAGACTGAGTCATTTTTTTCGTTGTGATTTTAATGAAACTAAACGAATCAAACGTTTTAGTAACGCGATTCCTTCAAAGCCAATTTTACGGCTAATCAGAGATAAATCTCTTACCTTTTCCCTTTCAACGGAAGGGGACAATTTTTCTTCTAACAACTCTTTGAGTTTACTACTTGTTAAAGGTCGATTGAGAATTCCTTTTTCCCCCAGAGAAATAGAACCTGTTTCCTCCGATACGACAACACACAGACAATTTTCAATTCTTTCAGTAATACCCATTGCAGCCCGATGACGAGTCCCTAATTGGCGAGATGCGCTTCTCTCTGAAAGAGGCAAAATCACACTAGCAGAAACCAATTGAGAATTGCGAATAAACACCGCCCCATCATGTAAAAGAGTTTTAGTTTGGAAAATAGTTTGCAGTAGCTCTTTAGAAACTTCTGCATTAAGAGTCACACCCGGATTAACAAAAATTCGCTCATCTAGGGTATCAAAAGTTTCAATGACAATTAAAGCTCCTGTGCGATTTTGGGACAACTCTTTAACTGCATCCACAATTTGATCTATAGCACTATCAGAATTAGCAATAGAAGTTTGTTTTTTAAATAACTGAACAAATTCTCCTTTACCTAATAATTCCAAAAACCGTCGAAATTCTGATTGAAACATAGCAGCTATAGCTACTGCCGAACCAAAAACTAATTTTTCCAGTACAAAACTTAAAAAAGTTAGTTCAATTTGATTGGAAATTATCGTTGCAATGGTTAAAAAAATTAACCCACGTAGCATCCATCGATTTCGGTGCTCTCCAATAAAGGAAAGCAAGATAAAAATTAAAATAAAAACTAAGCCGATATCAAAACTACGTAATAAAAAATCTTTAATCAATTCATAATCAAGAGTAAAACCATTCAAAAAATTTTTGCTCGTCCTCGCTTTTTTTTAGAGATGGGAATTACAATTTAGTGCTCTTGGTATTGATTTAACATCCCACTGAATAAACTATGGTCTTTTCCAGAATACTTTCAACCGTATAATGACTGAACAAAATTAGGAATTTTTTTCTAGATTACATCCATATTTAGTTAGTGAATGCCCATCGTAACATTTTTTTATGAAAAATAGTAACAAATAGTTACATCTAAATTGTTATATATTTGACGATCCTCTATTATAAACTAGAGAGGCTAGAATCAAGGGATCAAATTTTAATATTTGGGTAGCAATAGAACAAGGATAATACAAAGATTGATTTAAAGTAGAAAAATCAGATTTTTATCAAATAAATCATTTTTTTGAGTCTACCTCTTCCCCCTAGTCCTACTGAAACCCTTTTCTTCTAAAACTGCACTACATTAGCAAATTATTTTACCAGTCTTTCCGGCAAAAGATCTTGATAGATTAAATCCTCTAAAGATTCTCGTTTAATAATGAGATTAGCCTCTCCCTGATTAACTAACACCGCAGCCGGATTTGGTAAACGATTGTAGTTAGAAGCCATACTATAGTTATAAGCCCCCGTTGCCATAACCACCAGAATATCTCCTGGTTTAGTTACCGGTAGTTTAATATCTTGGATCAAAACATCTCCTGATTCGCAGTGTTTTCCAGCTACTGTTACAGTTTCCTCTAACTCCGCTGCCATTCGATTAGCAATCACCGCAAGATATTCGGATTGATAAGTAATGGGACGAGGATTATCAGACATACCTCCATCTACAGCAATATAAGTCCTAATTCCAGGAACTACTTTGCGACTGCCAATAGTATACGCTGTAACACAAGACGTTCCGATTAAAGATCTTCCCGGCTCAGCAATTAACTTAGGTTGAGGTAACCCTGTTTCCTTACAAGCAGCTACTACCGCTGTACAAATTCCTTTAGCCCATTCATCAATACTAGGAGGATCATCACTTTCAGTATAACGAATTCCTAAACCTCCGCCAACATTTAATTCCTTGATTGGCAGTCCATAAGCCACTGCTTTTTTCATCCAATCCACTAATACCCCTGCTAAATCTTGATGAGGTTTACACTCAAAAATCTGTGAACCAATATGAGCATGGATTCCTTTGCATTCTATGGCTGAATTGTTACTGACAAATGTAAATACTGCTTCTAAATCATTAGGATCGAAACCAAATTTACTATCTATGTGTCCTGTTTTTATATACTCATGGGTATGACATTCTATTCCGGGAGTAAATCTTAGTAATATACAAATCTTTTTATTACTTGTCTGGGCAATTTTCGCTAAAGTTTCTAACTCAAACCAATTATCAACTACTATAGTGCAGTTATTATCTATAGCTAAATTCAGTTCTGAGAGAGATTTATTATTACCATGAAGATAAATTTTATCGCTATTATCAGAATAACTTAACCCACTATGGAATAATGCTTGTAAAGTTGTATATAATTCTCCAGCAGAAACTACATCAAAACCAAAACCTTCACTAGCAATAATATTACAAAGTGCCATACAACTCCAGGCTTTGGAAGCGTATATTAATAAAGATTCTCCAGGATAATATTTCTCAAATGCTTCTCGATACTGACGACAAGTACTTCTGAGGGTTTCTTCATCTACAATATAAAGGGGAGAGCCAAATCTTTCTACTAAAGTTGTTACATCACAACCACCAATGATTAAACGATTTTCATGGTTAACTGTAGAGGTTAATGGTAATAAAGATTGATTTGGAGAGCCATTAAAATTTGGCAGAAGGAATTTTTTGCCTGATTCTTGATTTGTTTCAATAGATAGCATATTCTCTATCGTAAATAAATAATTGAGTATTGAAAATTTTACCTAATCTTACTTCAAACTATTAATAATCAACAATAATTAAAAATTCGCAAGAATTGGAGGATAGAAAATTGAGTTTAGTTCAACTTCAAATTAAACCTCTAACTGTAGAACAACTCCCAGAAATTGTAGAACTTGATGTTAATTGTCTGGGTGGAATGTGGACTATGAAAGGTTATCAACAAGAGATAGATAATCCTAATAGTACCTTATTGGTATTGACTATTCCCACAAAATCAGCATCTACTCCTCCATCTCTAGAAGATTTTCCCACTGAAAAAATTATTGGGATTGGATGTTATTGGGCAATTCTTGAGGAGGCACATATAACTATGTTGGCTGTGCAACCAGATTACCAAAGCAAGGGATTAGGCCAACTTCTACTATATAATCTATTATCTGATGCTGCTAAAAAAAATCTCGAAAGAGCGACTCTAGAAGTCAGAGAATCCAATTTCATTGCTTTGTCTCTTTATGAAAAATTCGGATTTAAAAGGGCGGGAATTCGCAAGGGTTATTATCAAAAAACTGGGGAAAATGCTGTTATTCTGTGGCGATCGGGTTTAGCTACTAGTGATTTTATGGAGTGTTTGCCGAATTGGGAAGAAATAATTAAGAATCGTTTACAAGAGCATCATTTTACATTTTCCTAATTAAATAACTTTTTAAATCAGAATTGCAGTTGGTGAGAATATCTCTTAATTCAAAGTTGATTACAAATTACTAAGAAAATTCTAGATCAGGCCCATTTCAAGATAAGATGGTATTCTTTGCTAAATATAAGGATATATGGTTTTTGAAAAAATAAAAGCTCACATTATGTTAAGTTTTTTTTCAAAAAAAACAGAGATTTTTTATAAATGATTCTAAAAAAAACTAGTAATATATACTTACTATCTGCTAAAAGGATTTAGCTCAACAGGAATAATTGATCCATAATTAATCCAGTTAAAAAATAAAAGAAAATTAATCGGGGATCATTTGAAATTAAATCAGTTTCAATTTCCCTCTTAAAGAGATTAATTATTGATAATATCTAATTAAATATTAGTCTCATCTAGTTAGTTAATAAAATGTTTAGCTCAAAATCCCTGCAATATCTAGATTTACGTTATTATATAAGTTTCTCTTATAAATATTTCAATAATAGATAAGAAAAAATTGTTATAAAATTGTTGTAAAGTTTTGAAAAAAAATACTCAAAAAAGTTGTCAAAAAAAAAATTTTTATTCTATACTTCTAATCAGTTAAATATAATTCAATTTATCGAAACAAAACGATGAAAAACTTTACTTTTGGACACAAATTAGCTTCCTTCGTATTAGGAACTGCAGCAATCATTTCCGGTGTATCTGCACCAGCACAAGCACAAATTATAGTAGGTGCTCTTGAATTCAGCGATGGAACTACTAGTTTTATTGAGAATTTTACAGGAATAGATACTACTAGTGTAGATACTATAGAAGATGCTCTTGATGGATTGGTATTTGATATTACATTTTCTCCTCTTGCTCTTGGTGGACAAGCTGCTGTTGGTGAGGCTAGTGGTGTATTTGGTCCATTCTTCGATCCAACTATTCCTCCAATTCAATTAGTTGATATTGTTCCTCCACCTACAGGAACATTTGATTTTATCGAAGGTACTGTAGCTCCTGCTACAGGTGGTTTTACATTTGAAGTCGAATTAGATCCTTTCACTGATATAACGTTTAATTTCGATGACAATCCTGCAGATGGTATATTCGATCCAGCTACTGAAGTTAGTGTAACTTTTGGAGGAGGAAGTGAATTTCTAGGATTCCTTGAGGTAAATGCTGCTGGTGATATTGTAGCCGTTGAATTCTTAGAAGAAACTGTTGAAAATGAAGCGGTTATTGTTGGAGGAACTAATTTCCCAGTTGTAGCTGAAGAACTTGCTTTTGGACAAGTTATTGGAGCAGAAACTGGTGGATTTGAAGGTGAAGTTAGTGTAACGGATGTTAGTGTTCCAGAACCCGGTTCTATTGCTGGTTTAGTAGCATTAGCTGGTTTAGGTTTTGGTTTAAAGCGCAGAAAGAGAGCTTAAGTCTTACAGGAATTAGTTTTATAAGACTTAAGAGAAATTTAGTTTAATACATTGTTTAAATAATTATACAATAATGTCAGGTAGGTTAGTTAGGTGTTTTGTATCTAATAAAATCTAACCTGACTCATTACTTCCCTAAATATTAAAAGGTTTATAAGCTTTGAAATCCTTGGATTTAAGGGTTTTTAGTGTTGTTTGTTAGGGTGGAGAAATCAATAAAAATTACCCAAAATAATAATATAAATTTTTAGAAAAGAATTTTTTTTTATCTAAACGAAGACTTTATCAGGTATAGAATTACAATTCATCATAATCATTAAGATCCTAGTTCAGAAGTTTTCAAAAAAAATCTAGGTATCGATTACTTGAGAAGTACGGCAATCCCATCTGGTATAATGATAAAAAGAAGAAAGATCTAGAGAAAAAAAGGCGGAAATCCGCAAAAGTTACTATCAATTTATGATCAATAAGTAAGAGAAAACTAAGTCATACTACAAACAAAGAATTAATCTAAACTTAAATATATCAAGCATTTGAAGAATTGGAAGAAAATCTTAAGAAAAAATCTCGAATAAAATTATATTAAGGTGTCCTCTGCTACACTCTCAAGAAAAAATTAGCATATGCTAGAATCAACTTAAAGGGCACGCAGCAGGATAGGAAGAAGAAACAAATGTTTGAACGCTTCACAGAAAAAGCCATAAAGGTGATCATGCTAGCCCAAGAGGAAGCCCGTCGCTTAGGACATAATTTCGTAGGCACAGAGCAAATTCTCTTAGGGTTAATCGGCGAAGGAACCGGTGTCGCAGCTAAAGTACTAAAATCCATGGGTGTCAATTTAAAAGACGCTCGGATTGAAGTAGAAAAAATCATAGGCCGTGGATCCGGTTTTGTCGCGGTAGAAATACCATTTACTCCCAGAGCTAAAAGAGTTCTAGAATTATCTCTAGAAGAAGCTCGTCAACTAGGACACAATTATATCGGAACGGAGCATCTACTTCTCGGTTTGATTCGGGAAGGAGAAGGTGTAGCAGCTAGAGTATTAGAAAATCTAGGTGTGGATCTTGCTAAAGTCCGTACCCAAGTAATCAGAATGCTTGGAGAAACTGAAAGTGTAGCAGCAGGTGGTAGTTCTCAAGGACGCACCAAAACTCCTACTCTTGACGAATTTGGCTCTAATCTAACTCAGATGGCTACTGATGGAAAATTAGACCCAGTAGTAGGTCGAATTAAAGAAATCGAACGGGTAATCCAAATTTTAGGTCGTCGTACTAAAAATAACCCCGTGTTGATTGGTGAACCTGGTGTGGGTAAAACTGCTATCGCTGAAGGTTTAGCACAACGCATTGCTAATAAAGATATCCCAGATATTCTTGAAGAAAAGCGAGTTGTTACCCTTGATATCGGCTTGTTAGTAGCTGGTACCAAATATCGTGGTGAATTTGAAGAACGTCTCAAAAAGATTATGGACGAGATTCGTCAAGCAGGAAATGTAATTCTTGTAATTGACGAAGTACATACTTTAATTGGGGCAGGTGCCGCTGAAGGTGCTATTGATGCTGCTAATATCCTCAAGCCTGCTTTGGCAAGAGGGGAATTACAGTGTATCGGTGCCACAACTCTAGATGAATATCGCAAGCATATTGAAAGAGATGCAGCTTTAGAACGTCGTTTCCAACCAGTAATGGTAGGTGAGCCTTCTGTGGATGAAACCATCGAAATTCTCTATGGTTTACGAGAACGTTATGAGCAACATCATAAGTTGAAAATCCTTGATGAAGCTTTAGAAGCAGCAGCTAAGCTTTCTGATCGTTATATTAGCGATCGATTTTTACCAGATAAAGCCATCGATTTGATTGATGAGGCAGGCTCTAGAGTTCGTTTGATTAATTCTCAATTACCTCCAGCAGCTAAGGAGTTAGATAAGGAATTACGTCAAATCCTCAAGCAAAAAGACGATGCGGTACGTTCTCAGAACTTCGATAAGGCTGGAGAATTACGCGATCGGGAATTGGAAATCAAAGAAGAAATTAGAGCCATCGCTTCTAATAAGAAAAAAGAATCTTCTCCTGATGATTCCCCTCATGTAGATGCGGAAGAAATCGCTTATATCGTGGCTTCTTGGACTGGGGTTCCTGTTAATAAGTTGACAGAATCTGAGTCAGAAAAACTTCTACATATGGAAGATACTCTCCATCAGCGTATTATTGGTCAAGAAGATGCAGTTAAAGCTGTTTCTCGTGCCATTCGTCGCGCTCGTGTAGGGTTGAAGAATCCAAATCGTCCGATTGCTAGCTTTATATTTTCTGGCCCTACTGGTGTAGGAAAAACTGAATTGACTAAAGCTTTGGCGAGTTATTTCTTTGGTTCAGAAGATGCCATGATTCGTTTGGATATGTCAGAATTCATGGAGCGTCATACTGTTTCCAAGTTAATTGGTTCTCCTCCAGGATATGTGGGTTATAACGAAGGTGGGCAGCTAACAGAAGCGGTTCGTCGTCGCCCTTATACGGTGGTGTTGTTTGATGAAATTGAGAAGGCACATCCAGATGTCTTTAATATGTTGTTACAAATCCTTGAAGATGGTCGTTTGACTGATGCTAAGGGTCGTACGGTGGATTTCAAAAATACTCTACTAATTATGACTTCTAATATTGGTTCTAATGTCATTGAAAAAGGTGGTAGCAGTTTTGGTTTTGAAGTGAGTGATGATCCTGATGAGTCTCGCTACAACCGAATTCGTTCTTTGGTTAATGAAGAACTTAAGCGGCATTTCCGCCCTGAATTCCTCAATCGTCTTGATGAGATTATTGTCTTCCGTCAACTTAATAAGGATGAGGTTAAGGAAATTGCGGATATCCTCTTGAAAGATGTTTTTAAACGTCTGACAGAACAAAATATTACTCTAGAAGTTACTGAGACTTTCAAGGATCGTGTAGTGGAAGAAGGTTACAATCCTTCCTATGGTGCTCGACCTCTACGTCGCGCTATTATGCGTCTTTTAGAAGATGTTTTGGCTGAGGAAATTCTTTCTAGTCGTATCCAAGATGGCGATCGTGCTGTGGTGGATATTGATGAGAATGGTAAGGTTATTGTTTCTGCCGCAAAAACAACTCCTGTTTTAACTAAAGCTACTGATTAGTTTTAATTATTGCTGCAATTATAAAGGATTTTAATCGGTAAGCAGTATTGATCTTTTTTGAGGTTGATTACTGCTTATCGGTTTTTTATGGATCAAGATTTGATTTTCAGATTGATGCCAAATTATCTTTAATAGTGATAGAGATTGAAATCATAGATCTTTAGATCTATTTCCTAATTTTAGGATAATTAAAAAGAATTTTTTCCTTAATATCATTATCAAAACATACTTCCCATTCTCCCTATTCCTCCCATTCTCCCCATTCCTTATCTGTATCACGATTAAAGAAACATGATATTAACTCCCAAGTTAAAATCTATATTATCGGTAAATTGGCTAGGAAAAATAGCTAAAAACTTAAAAGAAAAGGTTATATAGAAATAGCAATTACAATTATTAATTGTCAATATCTTTATTGCAATGTCTTTATTTTTATTTAATTTATGATTAATTACTTTAATTACTAATATTGTATTCCTCTGTATGTTCTCTTTGCCTTTTTAGTTGGCATAAGTTTATGGGAAATTGAAAGTTTTTCAATATTTTTATCTTCTATAGAAGAATGTGGTGTATTATTAAAAGTTCGTCTATATTGGTATGGTTGAAGATTGTTATTGTTAATTTCTTGTTTGGTTTCTGCTGATTTTGTTCTTGAAGAAACAGTATAATTATGATTAGTTACAACTTTATTAGTTACAACTTGAGTCGCTACATTCTTTGAAGAATGAATCTGAGAATTTGACAAAGTGTTTGGAATACTACTTTCTATTTTGTTTCGATTGAATTGATTTTGTTGTGATGATTTTTGATGATTTTCTCCTTCAGTTTTTTCTCGCCAAACAGTTAAAGAAAATGGGCCTTCTGAAATGAAACTCAGCAAACCATCACTAATATGAGCTTTACAAAGTTCTATTGCTTTTTCACTAAATTTTTTCGGAAAATCATGAGAACGGGTAAATATTTTTTCAAAGCATTTAATTTGAAATGCTTGTTTTAATTCTTTTTTGGCTACTCCTTGGTTCTCTAAATATTCTAAAGTATAGACGAACATAGTTTATTATTCCTAGGGTAAATTACACAGTTGAACTGATTAGTTTTTCTTTAATATAGGATTGTTTGGTACAAAAGTTAAGTTGTTTAAAATAGACTTAAACTTGATGGAAATAATTTTCTCAAATTTGAGAGAACACCTGATATAACCAATTTAAAATTAAATTGTAAACTTTTAATATATTTTAGCTTATTTTAACAATAAATATTGTAAAAACTTTATCAAGATTTTTTTTTTACAAAACTTAATTTATTTTTTAAATTTCTTTAATATCTTTAACTTAATTTTAAAGATAGGGCTATTAAAGTTAATTTTTTTAGGAAATATTATTAGTAATTAATACTTAGTAATATATTGATATTTTCTAGGAAAAAGTTTTTGATCAAAGGATTGTAAAAAAAATAAAATATTGCTTGTCATGAGAGATATTTTGGGCAAAATCATAGTAAAGATTGAGTAAAGATTTTTTTAAAGTTAA
>JANQIW010000087.1 GCA_028281945.1 Prochloraceae cyanobacterium PL24a_bin.78 | reverse complement strand
TCCTCAAAACCCTCATTATATTAAGCTTTGAGCTGCGTCGTCACCCCTTCAGGTATCTTTACTTAATTAATTACTTATTACTTATTACTTATTACTTATTACTTATTACTTATTACTTAAATCTTGGATGGGGTGAATAAATTTTGGTTAATATCCTAGATTTGGGATTTTTAAGTCTCTCAAAAGAAGTGCAAAGCTAGAATCTTCAAACCCTAGTTATGAAAACAAATAATCCCTATTTTTTAAATAGGGAAGTTTAAAAGATTACTTAAAAATAGTAAAATCTGGTAAAAACTAATAAGTTTCTAAAATTCAACTAATCAATTAATTGATTTCTTTCAATAAAGATTTTAATTCTTCTGTCTCTAATCTTGGTCCGAAATTAGTAACGACTTTAGCAGATGCGGCAGAAGCTAAATTACCTGCTTGAGTAAAATTCATCCCATTAGTAACACCATAGAGAAATGCTCCTGCATACATATCTCCTGCACCTACTGTATCAACTGCTTTAACTGGATTTGGGGCAATTTCTAAAATTTCTTTACCATCAAAAATTAAGGAACCTTTTGGGCCTCTGGTAATAGCAAAACCTTCAGATAAAGTTTTTAAATATTCAATGGCACTATTAATATCATCAGTTTCAGCCATTCCTAAAGCTTCGCTTTCGTTGGAAAAAATGAAGTCTATTTTTTGATTACCAATCATTTCTAATAAACCTGGTCTAAAAAATTTCACCATATTTTCATCGGATAAAGAAAGGCTAATTTTAACTCCAGAATTTTGGGCAATTTCACGACTTTTAATGCTGGCGGCTTTAGCTGTTTCAGAAGTAACTAAATATCCTTCTATATATAGATATTCAGAATCTGTAAGTTTATCTGGTATCACTTCTGCTTGAGATAAACTGCTGGTTATTCCTAAAAAAGTATTCATGGTACGATCGGCATCTGGAGTCACCATCACTAGACATTTCCCAGTAATACCCTCAGAAGTAAGGCCATTGTTTAAATTAGTATCTACTCCACAGCGTAATAAATCTTCTAAATAAAAAGTACCTGTTTCATCCTTAGCGACTTTGCAGGAGTAAAAGCCTTTCCCTCCTAGTTGACTTAAAGCCACCATGGTGTTTGCAGCTGAACCTCCACAGCTTTTTTTACAATGATTACTCTTCAAACGAGCAATAACCTCTTCTTGTTGTTGCTCATCCATTAAAGTCATTACACCTTTATCTATTTTTAGTTCTTGTAGTAACTCAGTAGTGACTTCATATTCCATATCTACTAAAGCGTTACCAATACCGTAAACGTTGTATGTTCTACCCATTTAATTTCCGAATACATTTATGCGTCACAAAACCATATGATATGGCCTTATCTAACAATTTAGTTTACCTTTAAAAAATGCTTAATCTTTAATTGCACACTTTCATTGTTGAATCTCAAAGATTATTATGAAGGGATTTATGGGTTGATAAATCAACAAAAAAAATATTAATCTAGATTTTTTAGATTTAAATTCAGGTTTAAATTCAGATTTAAAGTTATTATTTATTGAATTTAAAAAACTAATTTAAGATTTATTTGATATAAATTTTGAAGTTTTGGTGATATTTATAATTTATTTTTGAATTTTTATTAATAATATTTACTTTAAATTTGTAAAATCAGAAGTATAATTTTAAATCTAAGTATAAGGTTAACATACAAAATATGCAAACCTTATGAAATATTTTGTCCACTTATGCTTATTTTTACTTATTCTAATGATGCTGTGGTTTCAGAACTCCCATCACTAGTTTGTGTGGATTCAGCAACTTTCCGTGGAGCCACAACAGATGCAATATTAGTATTAGGATCGTCTATCACTTCAACACCCTCTGGTAAAACTAATTGTTCTACAATGAATGAATCTCCAAGATTTAGGTTTGTGATATCTACTTCAATGGATTCTGGAATGTTAGTGGGTTTGCACAGAGCTTTCAACTCAGTGGTTTGTTGTTCGATAATTCCTCCTTGTTTTGCCCCAATTGATTCACCTACCAGTGTAATAGGAATTAATATTTCTAAGCTTTTCCTCGAAGGAGAGAAGAAACTCAGATGAAAAATATTTCTTTTCCAAGGATGAGCTTGTACTTCTCTAATGATAACTTTTCCATTCCAAGGTAAATCTGGCACGTTTAAATCTACTAAAGTATTATTAATAGCGGCTTTTTTTAGTAATATTTGTGCTTCTTTATGTTTGATTGTTAAAGCAACTGATTCAGTTCCGTTATGTCCATATAATACGGCTGGAATCAAACCTTCTCTTCTTAATGCTCTAGGTTTACTCTTTTCTGGTCTTTTTTGACATTCAACTTCAACTTTCATTATTTTTAATTTAAAAACTACGTGAATGGATAATATTTTTGGATCAATTTCTTATTGTGGTTCTCTGTTGACATCTAATAATGCCCGTTTTGGACCATGAATTGGATCTTCTATAATAATGGTTTGACCTCTACTGGCTCCTACAGAAACTATGGCAATGGGGACTTCTAACTGTTCGGCAAGAAATTTAAGATAATCTAAAGCAAGCTTTGGTAAGTCTTCTAATGAAAGACAATCAGCAGTGGATTGTTGCCAACCAGGTAATGTTTCATAGATGGGTTGACTTTTAGCTAATGCCTCTGGATCTGTGGGAAAATCATTAGAGTTGTTACCGTCGATGGAATATCCTACGCAAACTTTGATCTCTTCTAGGGTGTCTAGTACGTCTAGTTTGGTAATTGCTAAACAATCTAAACCATTAATTCTGACGGCATAACGCCCCATTACTGCATCAAACCAACCACAACGTCTACGACGACCTGTTGTTGTGCCAAATTCAGCACCGCGATCGCATAATAGTTCCCCAATTTCTCCTTCTAATTCGGTGGGAAATGGGCCTTCTCCTACTCTGGTGGTATAAGCTTTGGCTACACCAATGACTCGATCGATGATGGTTGGGCCGACTCCGGCTCCGACACAAGCTCCACCTGCTATAGGATTAGATGACGTAACATAGGGATAAGTCCCATGATCTAAATCTAATAATGTTCCTTGAGCACCTTCAAACAGAATATTTTTTTTCTGTCGGACTGCTTGATCTATTTTTAGGGAACTATCGATAACATATGGTCGTAAAACTTCAGCATATTCTAAATACTGAGCTATGACGACTTCTGGATCCATTGGCTTTAAATGGTAGAGATTTTCTAAAATGACGTTTTTATAATTAATTGTCCATTTTATTTTTTCGATACTCTTTTCTTTGCCAATGAGATCAACTATTCTAATTCCTGTTCTTTCTGCCTTATCGGCATAAGTGGGTCCGATTCCTCTGCCAGTTGTACCGAGTTTGTATTTTCCTCGTCTTTCTTCCGATGCTTTGTCAATTAACCTGTGATAAGGCATGGTGACATGAGCCGTTTGGGAAATATAAAGATTATCACAAGAGATGGATAACTTTTTGAGTTGATCTATTTCTTCTAATAGTACTTCTGGATCGATTACTGTGCCTGAGCCTATAATACATTCTGTTTCAGGGTATAATATCCCTGAGGGGATCAAATGTAATTTGAATGTTTGCTCTTGCACTACGACAGTATGTCCGGCATTGACTCCTCCTTGGGAGCGCACCACCACATCTGCCGATCGACTGAGTAAATCTGTTATTTTTCCTTTTCCTTCGTCACCCCACTGGGCACCAATGATAATAACGTTAGCCAAGATTTTATTAAAGCTAAAGTTGACACAAATAACAATTATAACAAGTATGGTTGGCTTTGTCAAAAAAATTTTAATTTAAGATGGATTTTCTAAAAAAATGAAAGAGTTATAACTGATTTTCTTCTCTAATGTGGATGTAGTTTTCAACTAGGGGGATGGAGATTTATTGAATTGCTTGTAAAACCTGTATATCTAATTGAGGAATTGAGTTGTGAGAGAAATTACTGAAGGAGAATTGTTGGAAAGGTATTCTGCTGGGGAACGAGATTTCCGCTATGTTATTCTCCAACACACTACTTTGAGGCAAATTCAATTCGTTGGAGTCGATTTCACTGGAGCTATTTTCAATAGCATTAACTTCAAGGAAAATCGTACTAAATTTATCAACTGTAATTTTTCTTGTGTCGAATGGTGGTTTTGTATAATGCCCCACCTCGCTAGATGTAATTTGCAATATTCTGTCATAGAAGGGTGCTATTTTCATGGGGGGTTTGTTGACTGCGATATCCGTTACAGTCACATTATTGGAGTTTGTTGGGATGATGCGATTATGGAGAGATGCAATTTGACTGGAGTGAGATTGAGTAGAGGAATGAGAAGGCCTGTCATGCTCGAGGATGACAATGGACCTGTTTATGGACTCGGTACTTTTGGGATTTATTTCAAAAATTCCCTTGATCAAAACGGAATTCTCTACACTGGTGAATGTCATACCTTCGAGATTGGATGGCACGGTCGGGGCGAAAGCTATAGTGGAGATACCTCCGATTGCATTGACGAAATCCCTTGGTGATGTTTCTGCTAAAAAGTAAGAATTAAGAAGTAAAAATATCACTAACTTCTTCCCAATCCTCCCATTCACCCATTCCCCCCAATCCCCCCAATCCTCCCATTCTCCCATTCTCCCCAATCCTCCCAATCCCCCCAATCCTCCCATTCTTCCCATTCCCCCCTCTCCCAATTCTCTCCATTTGTCCCATTCAATGTTTATCATTAATTTAAAGACAAACGATATAAGGAGCTTGTAATGGCTTTATATGCAGATTTACATCGCCACTTGGGAGGCTCGGTGGTTCCTCGGATTCTGTGGCGTTATTTTAAGCGTCATAATCCATCTCAAGCGTCTCTATTCCCTGAATATTTGGATTTTGAGGAGTTTTATACTAAACCTCGATCGACTCTGGATGAATATTTGGAGTTACATACTTTGGTAGAAAGTGTGCAAACGGTGGAAACTTTGCCTTATTTTATCTATCGCTTAATGAGGGGTGCTTATATTTTCGAGAATTTAGCTTATTTAGAGTTGCGATATACTCCTTATTTGCGCACTGATGAAAGTTTAACTCAGAATGAGCGAATCGAACAAATGGCTTTGATTGTGGATATTGTGGGTAAGTCTTCTAAAGTGAAGGAATATCCCATTGTCACGAGCCAAATTTTGTGTATGCACACCCGATTACCTTATGAAGTGAATAAAGCCATTGTGGATTTGGCGGCATCCAAAAAGGATTTTGTTTGTGGTATCGATGTGGCAGGTGGTGATAAGCAGTATCGAGAGCGAATGGATGAGTTTATTGGTTTGTATAAATATGCTCGATCGATGGATTTAAATACTACAGGCCATGTTTTTGAAACAGTAGATGGTTGTTACCCAGAATTACTACCCTATTTGATGCGAATTGGCCATGGTATCCAAATTCCTTTGAAATATCCAGAGTTGTTGAAGGAAGTGGCTGCTAATCAACAATGTTTGGAAGTTTGCCCTACTACTTATTTGAAAACTGGAACTCTTGAGCATTTATATCAGCTTAAAGAGGTTTTCGATCGTTGTTTTGAGGCAGGAGTAGATTTAACAATTTGCACGGATAATGCAGGTTTACATAATGTTCGTTTGCCTTTTGAATATGAAAATTTACTAACACAGGATGTGATTAATTTTCAGCAATTAAAAGCTTGTCAAGATGCGGCGTTTAATCATGCTTTCGCTTGGCCTTTTGGACAACCTCCGGCAGATTTGTTAATATCCAATCTCAAAACATCTAATTAGGAATTAATAATTGATAATGCTTATAAATTGAGTATTAACTATTTTAAAGATGAAAAATCAAGGGTTAACAAAAAATGATCTGACCAAGTGGTTATTGTTAATAATTGCAGTAAGTTTAATAATAATCCATTTGGTTTTAGTTATTAAAAGTGAAGAGAATGATCTCTTAAGTGGGAGCATTTTATTGTGGACAACTGTAAGTTATTTAATTTGGGAAAAACGTAAAAATCTAATTCTAAAAAGCGATGTTTTCTCTAGTTTTTTAGGAGTATTTATAATTAGTTTAGTGCTGATTAAAAGTTCTCAATTGGTAGGAGAAGATATTTTCTTGCGGATTTCACCTTTCCTAAGTCTTTTAGGAGTAGCTTTATTAGGATGTGGTTGGAAACAATTAAAACAATTTAGCCATGAATTATGGTTATTTGGTTTTCTAGCTTTTCCTTGGGAATCTATCTATTTGTTTGTAGATTTATCCCTTTTAACTGCTAAATTTTCTGCTTTTATACTGTGGTTATTAGGTTTTGAAGTATCTCGCCAAGGAGTATTAGTTATTTTACCAACTGGTTCCATTGAAGTATATAATGGTTGTTCTGGATTAAGGCAAATGGTACAACTTTTAGGAATAGGATTGATATTTTTGGCATTAATTCCTACTAACTTAAAACAGAAAATCTTGGTATCTATAACAGCTATATTGATAGGATTTATGGTTAATGGAATACGAGTTGCTTTAATGGCTATTTTAATTGCTTTAGGCAATGAAGATGGTTTTAAATATTGGCATACTGGGGATGGTTCCTTAATATTTTCTTTAATAGCTGTTGTTAGTTTTGCATTAATTTCTATTAGTTTATCTCAAAACAAAACCCGCCCTTTTCAAATTTAGTAAGAAAATCTAGTGAAAAAATTTAGTGAAAAAATTTAAATTTCTAACTTGAGAGCGGGTTAATGTTTATTTATTTTTGAATTATTTTTAGGTTGAAGATATTTTATTCATCTCGTTTTCAACACGAGTAACCACATTAGAAGGTAATGGAATATAACCAAGTTCCTTAGTATATTGCTGACCTTGATTTAAACACCATTTTAATACACTCTTAAGAGCTTCTGCTTTCTTACCACGGTATTTATCGTACGCTAAAATCCAAGTATAAGTAACGATAGGATAAGAATTTTCTCCTACTGGATCTACAACAAAAGCACGTAAATTTTCTGGTAATTCTACTTGTGCTAAAGATTTAGAAGCATTTTCAAATGTAGCTTCTACAAAATCACCATTCTTATTTTCTAAGATGGCAGTATCTAATCCGTTATTTTTAGCAAAACCAAATTCCACATAACCAATAGCTCCTCTAGTTTGCTTGATAGTAGCTGTTACACCCTCATTTCCTCTACCACCAAGTCCTACAGGCCATGCTACAGTTTTTCCAGCACCAACTTTGGTATCCCATTCTTGACTAATAGCTTTTAAATGCTCAGTGAAAACTGCTGTGGTACCACTACCATCGGAACGGTGAACGATGGTAATATTTTGATTAGGACCACCTAAATCGCGCCAGTTAGTAATCTTACCTAAAAATACATCAACAAATTGCTGACGATCGAGTCTTAATTGAACTCCAGGCATATTATATGCAACTACAACACTTCCTGCTGTCATTGGTAGTAAGACAACACCTTTTCTAGTGCTCTTTTTCGCTTTTTCAATTTCACTATCTTTCATAGCTACATCACTTGCACCGAAATCTACGGTTCCTGCGATAAATTGTCTTACTCCTGAGCCGCTACCAACGGATTGGTAATTTACGAATACATCAGAATTTTGGTTAGCATAGTCTACAAACCAACGTTGATATAAGGGAGCGGGAAAACTTGCACCTGCACCACTAAGTCTAGTTTTTGCACTTACAGGCTGGATTAGCATTTGATTTGCTGCTATAGTTCCAGCCATCGCTCCTAATCCTAATAAAAGATCTCTTCTTTTTACTTTAATTTCTGACATAGTTTTTTATTTGTTCTATACTTATGATTGGGGTTAGGTTATCGCTTAAGCTTTGGCTTAATTTGTTAAAAATTTCCTAATATTTTTATGCTATTTTTGAAAAATTATGGCATGAAAAATATCGGATTAATGATAACATTAAGCTTATTGAACCATGGTTAATTCAAGGTTAAGAGTTGATAAAATGAAGGTTATATTTTCTCAAAATATCAGAGGTTTATTATTAACAATTCAAGTAGTTGCAATATTATTAGTATTAGGAAAAATCGTTTTAAATCCAACTCAAAAAAGTAATAATTTTCAAGTTTTTATGTTTCCAGAAAATGTTACTTTACCAAAATGGAAGTTGGTTAAAACTGGATTAATTAATAATGAATTGGTTAAATCTCCTGCTTATATTCAAGGTGATTATATTTCGGGAAAAAAATATTATTATCTTAAAAAAAATCCCAATCTAAAGCTAAATAGAAATCTATATCTCAATATTGAAATGCGATATTTAGTTAATACTAATGGTAGTCTTAAAAGTGTAATTAAAAACTATACAGGTACGCTTTCTCCTGCTTTATATCAAGAAAAAGAAATAGGAAGTTATAGTATTTTCCTCCATCAAGATACTGTTTATCTTACTTCTTGTATTAATCCTCATGGTGGTAGCACTATTACAGTAGATGAATTTTATAAAAATCGTATGCTTTATGATGCAAGTTTAGAAAGGATTATAAGTTGGTTGTTTACTTCTAGAAAAATAATTGATAATCGTTGTCTTTGGGCGCATTTATCCATGCCTTTAAATAATATTTCTGAAGAAGTAATTCGTCAAAATTTAGAAACTGCTTGGTTTGATTGGTATGGTTGGTGGAGTGAAAATTTTCCTGAGTTATAATATTAATAATTAACAATTAATTTAAGAGAATAATTCAATAGCAAATGAATTCAATGGTTATGATTTTTCAATAAAGCATATTATAATTACAAACTATTTTATTTTTGATAATTTTAAATAAAAAAATATACAAGACGTTATTTTTTGAAAAATAATTTTAGATATAACGATATCATTTAATTATAAATAAAAACTTTGTTTTATCATCAAGTATAAAATATAATATTTTAATTGCCTTTCTTTTTATCTAAAATTTCAAAAACTGAAATATTCAATAGATGAAAAAAATATTGTATAAACGAAAAAAATTATTTACATCTGATTTTTTAAATTTTAATTAAGTTAGGTTGAAAAACATTGAAAATTTTATCTCCTATTTCTGATTTTATCGAAATTAATGCTTCTGATTTTCCGTCAAAAGTTTCTTATTACTATGAAGGTATTTGCCCTAAAACTAGAAAAAAAGTTAGATTACCTCGAACAAATTTAGCAGAAAAGATAGCATTTGCCCTAATGAAACACCTCAAAAATGATCCTATCTTCAACTATGAAGGAAAAATGTATGGAATTTTAGTGGTAGAAACACCATTAGGTGAATTAGGGGTAATTAAAGCATTTTCTGGCTTTCTTAATGGCAAGAGTATTTTAGCCGATTGGGTGCCTCCAATTCCAGGGAGACAGGTTGTAGCTTTGGCGGAAAACCTTACTTTAACTCGTTTGGAGGAAATGAAACAAGAAATTATTTCTCTAGAAAATTTACCTCAACGAAAGGAGTATGAAAAATTATTCTCTCAAAAACAACAAATTTGGCAAGAAATGAAACTGCGTCATAATCAACGCAAACAACAACGACATCAAAAAAGGGAGTTTTTTACCAATACTCTTTTTGGAGAAACTTTGACTACAGCTTTGGAAAATTTGGAAGAAGAAAGTCGTCTTGATGGCATTGAAAGGAGGAATCTCAAGCGTAAATGGAATCCAATTTTACAACCTTTATCTGATGTTATTACTAAGGCAGATAAAAAAATCACTGTATTAAAACAACAGCGAAAGGAATTATCTCGTCAGTTACAGTTGCAAATGCAAACGGCTTATACTTTAACTAATTTTGCTGGAAATACTTTTAGTTTATCTGAGTTGACGAGTAAGGCTTTTATTCCTACGGGTACGGGTGATTGTTGCGCACCTAAGTTGCTTCATTATGCAGCTACTCATAATCTTAAACCTATTTCTCTGGCAGAATTCTGGTGGGGTAATTCTAGTGCCGATGGAAATAAGGTTTCTGGTGAGTTTTATGGGGCTTGTGTTGAACGTTGTCAACCTTTGATGGGGTTTTTATTATCGGGTTTAGAGGAAAATTATTCTACTTTTGTTACCCAAAATAAGTTAAAAATTGTTTATGAAGATGATTATCTTATCGTAGTGAATAAACCTAGCGGGTTACTTTCTGTTCCCGGTAGAACTAGTGATAAATTTGATAGTGTAGAAAGTAGGTTAAAATATCTTGTATCTGGTGGCTTGAATTTTAAAGCAGTTCATCGTTTAGATAAAGATACCTCTGGTTTATTTATCTTGGCAAAAAATCTCCATGCTTGTGTTTGTATAAAAAAGCAGTTCGAGGAAAGGCGCGTATCTAAAATTTATGAGGCTATTTTAGCTGGGAATTTAACTAAGACTGAAGGCACTATTGAATTACCTCTTTGGGCAGATCCTCGCGATCGTCCTTATCAAAAGGTAGATTGGGATAAAGGAAAGCCAAGTATAACTAAATTTAAAGTAATAAATTGGGAAGAAAATGGTACTAGAGTTGAATTTATGCCTATTACAGGTAGGACTCATCAAATCAGAGTTCATGCTGCTTCTAAATATGGTTTAGGTATTCCTATTTTAGGCGATCGTTTTTATGGACATAATGACTATAAAGATAATTTAAATACAAGATTATATCTTCATGCTAGGGAAATAAAATTCCAACATCCTTATTTTCAAACAACTATTCACCTACAAATTCCCACACCATTTTAATATTTTTTGAGGTTTAAATAATGATAAATACAAAATTTTCATCCTATCAAGAAATGCGCACCATTTTATCAGGAGTGCGTTGGCAGACATATCAAGCTTTATCTCTAGATTTGGCAGAGGATTCAGGAAAACGTTTAACCTATGATAGAGGTATTTTAGAAATTATGACACCTTTACCCCAACATGAGGCAAGCAAAAGATTATTAGGGCGAATGGTGGAATCAGCCACTGAAGAATTGGGATTGGAAATTTACAGTTTAGGTTCCACTACTTGGAATCGGGAGGATTTGCAAAGAGGATTGGAACCTGATGAATGTTATTACATCACCAACGAGAAATTGATGCGAGGGAAGGTAAAAATTGATCTAAGTATGGATCCTCCTCCTGATTTAGCTATTGAAATTGATATTACCAGTAGCTCATTAAATCGATTGGAAATTTATGCAGCCCTAGGAATAGCTGAAGTTTGGCGTTTTGATGGGGAGGATTTATCAATTTATGTGTTAGGTAATAGTGAATATGAGTTGCGAGAAAACTCTCAAGTATTACCTATTTTAAAATCCTCTGATCTTCTCAGTTTTATTACTAGAAAAGGGGATTTAGGGGAAAATGCTTTGATTCGTGAATTTAGAAATTGGTTAAAACAATTTATTTCAGTAGATTATGAATCATGATTTTTTAGAGATTTGCCTAACTATTTATTATTTTTATTTACCATGGTAATATTAATTCTTATTTTCATTTTCTTGAGGTAATAGATTTTTCTTAGCATTACGTCTGATAAAAAAGAATATTAATAATATTAATGCCACAATATTTCCAATAATTTGCCCAGGTTCGGGAACATCATGACTATTATTTGAAGGTGATTGAGGAACGGGTAGAGGTTTACTTGCCAAATTTTGTGGTGATTCAACTGCAATATTTTCCTTAATTGTCCCTTCATTGGGATTTACTCTTACCTCTTCAGTCACAGCCACAAACGAAGTATATTTGGACAATAACCGATAATCTAATGCCGTTTGAGTAACAGCTTCTACTTTTTCAGGGGTTTCACCCCAGTGCATTTGTGTCATTAAATCTTTAATTTTGGCACGCCCCCAAAGTTGGGCAATAGCACTATTTCCACTCACTTGCTGGAAATTAACATTAATAACTTTCTCATAAGGCTTCCCACCAGCTAGTACACCAGTAATTTTTAATTGTCCATTATTGCTATCAGGCTTTCTGCCATATAAAACTAAAGGTTGGGCTGCGAATAAATCTGGTGCCGCTAAAGGGTAGATTTCAGGCGCATCACCCTCTCCAATCCAAGTAGTCTCCACATTAGTTAAAACAGGGTTATTAATTTCTTGGAAGAATTCTTTTGCTATTTTTTCCGCTGATTCGTTAGGGGGAAGAATTTCTGCGGTACCTCTCCCTACTTCTGCAAGGCGGTTGATTAAAAATCGATTGGTAGAAGAACCTACCCCAAAAGTATATAGACGATTCCCTTTTTGTAGTCGCTTTTGTACTTCTGAAATAACATAACTATCTTGCCCAATTAAACCATCGGTTAATAACACCACACTGCGCAATCTTCCTGTGGTTGCAGGAGGAAAATCTAGTACAGTATTGATGCCATTGATTAGACGAGTACCTCCTTTTGCCTGAAGATTATTTACATAATTGAGGGCTTTTTGGCGGTTTTCAGGAGTATTAGTTAAAGGTTTTTCTGATAATTTAGTGGCTGCATTAGCGAAATCAATAATGGTAAAAGTATCTTCTGGATTTAATCCAGTAATAAATTGTCCCATTAATTCCTTAGATTGTTCAATAGGCGATCCAGATTGAGAGCCAGAAGTATCAATTAAAAATACGACATCTTTAGGTACTATTTCATTTTTATCGTATTCAATAGCGGGAATTAAATAAGTAGCAAAGTGTCCTCCTCTTTCATCTGATTGAACAAGAGTTGTTGTTTGAGTATCTTTTCCTGCTACTTGATAGCGAAGGATTAAATCTCGATTGGGAATGGTATCTTGGTTACTTAAATTAACTTTCACAGTAGAGCTGGTTTTTTGAATATTCACGTCATGAGTAAGAGATTCAATATTACTAATGGGCACCCCTGCATCAATTTCTAGGCTGACGTTGATATCTTGACCCGATCGATTTGCTGGTAAAATAGGAGGATTAATATTAGTATCAGCAGTAGTATATCCAGCTAAATTTATCTGTTTGCTACCAAGATAACGAGGCGCAACTACCATTGGGAAAACAAATTCATATTCACCACCTTCAAACTTGAGACTATTGGTATAACGAATGGTGACATGGATTTTTTCTCCTGGTAAAATATTAGCTAAAGATTGAGTAAAAATATTTGGTTTTTCTTGATCTAATAATGCTGCTGTTTTTCCTTCTTGTTTAGCGTTTTCGTAAATTTGCTTGGCTTCTTCTCTTTTTTTTATCGATCCCCGAATGATACGATTACCAATACGAATTTCCATATCATCAACTGCTGCTTCATCGGGAAGAGGAAACTTATAGATAGCTTCTAAAGGTTTATCGTAAGGATTAGTAAAAGTTTGTGTTACTTCAACCCTAGAAATATTGCCAGTAACTCTAGCATTTACTTCTGTATTTTGGAGAGTAAAAGCTTGTTTTTTGCCATCAATATTGGTAAATAAACCATTATCTGGAGAGAGAGATTGTGGTTGCAGATTAGTTGAAGTATTGGAATTATTATTATTAGGAGATACCGTTACAATTTTAGAATTCCTGTTAGAAACCTGTTGAGTTATAGGATAAAGCAAATGACGCACTCCTATTAATCCAAATACTAAAATCGTACTTGCTACCAACCATTTAGCAGGTGTTGGAATGAGTTTGGGTGATTTATTTAGATCTTTTAATACTTCGGTTGCCGATTGGTAACGTCTTTTAGTGGCAGTTAGAAGCATTTTATCGATTATTTTTCCTAAAGATTGAGATATTTTTTGGTGAGAAGATAAAAAATGTCGCCAAACCCAAATATCCTCAGTGCTATCGTATAAATCAAATGGTTTAATATCTGTTAAAAGATGAATAGCTGTGACTCCTAAACTATAAAGATCACTCCCATAAGATGCTTTTCCTTTTACTTGTTCTGGTGCAGTATAAGCTGCAGAGCCAATAATTGTACCTGTTTTACCTAAATTTGTCTCTGATAAATGTTTTGCAGCTCCAAAATCTACCAAAACTAATCTACCATCACTTGCTCTACGAATAATATTTTCTGGTTTTATATCACGATGAATTACTTTTTCTTTGTGGACTAATTCTAAAATTGTTAAAATATCTGTGAGTAAATGCTTGATTTCTTCTTCTTTAAATCTTCCTGTTTCTTCTAATTCTTGTGCTAAAGTATTTCCTTGGATAAATTCTTGAATTAAATATTGATGATTGTCTTCAATAAAATATTCTTTAAGTGAAGGAATACGAGGATGACTGCCAAGAGTTTCGAGACGTTGGGCTTCTTGTCGAAATAATTCTTCTGCTTTTTCTGGGTTATTGCCTTGTTGAGGTAAAAACTGTTTAACAGCATAATAGGTGGTGGATTCAGCGGTTTCATCTATAGCTTTAAAAGTTTTCCCAAAGCCTCCTCTACCAAGAATACCAATGGCGCGATAACGTTGTTTTAGCAATAAAGGGGATTGGCAATTGAGACAGTTTAAAGCATCTTCTGGATTTTCGGGATGCTGACAATTTGGATTGAAACAATAGCATTGATTGTTGCTATTATTATTCTTACTTTGAGTATTGATAGAGCCTGTCATAATATCTTAATTTGTTGATGTTATTAATCTATTTTAACTCTATAACATTGAAGATGACAACTACGATACAATCCAATTTTGAAGATATTAACTTAAATCTGTTAATTTTTCCCCTCTACCATCAATTTGATAACTAAAAGACTTATCTAGTTCATAAAAATCAGCAGAAAGACGTTTTTCTAAAATAGTAATATTATTCTACCCTCGCTTTACTAACATTAATGCACTACCTAATCCACTAAATTTTCTATCAAGAATAACAGTGTTTTTAGTATTATTATTACTTGATAAACTCATAAAGTAAACTTTTAATTATACAAAATATATCTTTTTTAATTTTTTTTACTAAAACTACACTCTTGATGACGAGAAAATAAATTAATCCAAGCAGGAGCACTCCAAGTCGTACTGATTCCTCCTAAAGATGGCAAATGCCCTCTAGGAGAATCTAAATTAAAACTAAGTTCTTTATGATATTTATACCCAAGACTATTTGCATGTGTACCAGTTTTCCATCCTAATTCAATGGCTAAACGTCGCATAGTTTTTATATCTCTATCAAAATTCCAATTTTCTAATTTACCATTTTTTGTTAAATAAACTTCTTTTTGGATATCAAAGCCAAAATGTCCGGAAGAATAAAATAACCACATTTCATTAATTCTGCTTAAATCACCACAATGAAAATTTGTGATATGTTTTACTTCCTCTTGACTTAAAATATCGTCATTATTTCGATCTAAAGTTATTAAAATAATCAACCAAGTTGTTAAATCTGCCTCACGCCATTTCTGATTTTCTAATAGATTTTCGAGATAAGTATAATATATTCCTGCATCTTGAGATATTATTTGGGATTTTCTATTAACCTCATCAATATTTTTATCTTTCAATGAAAACGGATTAAGATGTACCAACAAATTTTCATCTGACAAAAGAGAATAGATAGGATGATTTTTTCCGTGTAAAACCATTGGAATTGCTAAAGATAAAACAGTTGAAATAGCAAATAATTTCAAAAATCTTGATAAAATTTTCATGAAGTTTCTATTAATTTTCTATTTGAAGCTCAATACTTATTATAACACATAATTTTTTTAAGTTAGTAAAAATAATATTAATTAATAATTCGAGCTTCATAAATCCATTGCTTTACTAAAGTTATTGGTGGACATAAATCTTTGCGTTGCATAGTAGCCACTTGTAAACGTAAAATTTGTTGATGCAATCTTGCAGCATTAGTTTCTCTTAACTGAACTACAGAAATAATTCCAGAATGCAATAATAATCCACAATAAGAATAACCAATACTAGGAAGTCGAGATAAATCAGCTAAAGCCACCCACTTACGAACAGATTTAAGATTAATCCTTAATTGATTGGCTAATTTTTGAGGACTAGAACTTGTCACTTTTTGTAATAATTGTTTAGTATTAGTAATACCAAAGTCTTTGAGCAAATTTAGCTCTTCTTGACTCAATCCTGGTAGTTGTTCAATCAAACAGTAATGGGAGTGCATTATTAATGAATTCAATTTACGATTGCAATAATATTTTAACTAACTTACATCGAAGAAGACAAAAACTCGCTCAACTTATTAAAATACCTGTTATCTTGTGGTCAGGAAACAAAAATTCTCGTAATTTTCCTAGCAATTGTTATCCTTTCCGTGCCAATAGTCATTTCCTTTATTTTGCAGGAATGCCTTTAGAAAATGCAGCTATTCGTTTGTGGGATGGTAAATTAGAATTATTTATAGATAATAGTAATGAAAGTGATTCTCTTTGGCATGGTAAACTCCCTCAACGAGAAGAAATTGCCGAAAAAATTGGAGCTAATAATGCTTACCCTTTGAGAGAATTATCCCAAAAAACCCATGATGCTGCAACTATAGCAGTTCAAGATGCTAAGACATATGAGCAACAATGTCAATTATTGAATCGACAAATTCCTCCCCCTAACAATCTTCATGGAGTGGATTTAGAATTAGGCAAAGCCATAGTTGAACTTAGATTAAATCACGATGAAGCTGCTTTAAAGGAGTTGCGTAAAGCAATTTCTATTGCAAAAGAAGCTCATTTAGCAGGAATGAGAAAGGTTAAAACTGCAAAAACTGAAGCTGAAGTTAGGGGAGCAATAGAAAATATTATAATTTCGGAAAATATGACTTGTGCTTATAACAGTATTGTTACAGTTCGAGGAGAGGTTTTGCACAATGAACATTATTCTAATTTTATTCAAGATGGAGATTTATTATTGGTAGATGCAGGAGCAGAAACAGCTAATGGTTGGGCATCAGATCTTACTCGTACGTTCCCTGTTAATGGTAAATTTTCACCAACTCAAAGGGATATTTATAATGTAGTCTTAGCATCACATGATGCTTGTATCGAGAAAATAAAGCCAGAAATAGAGTATCGAGTTATTCATTTACAGGCTGCATTAACTTTAGCTGAAGGATTAGTAGACTTAGGAATTCTACGTGGCAATCCCCAAGATTTGGTCGAAATGGATGCTCATGCCTTATTTTTTCCTCATGGAGTCGGGCATTTATTAGGATTAGATGTGCATGATATGGAAGATTTAGGTGATTTAGCTGGATATGCTCCTGAAAGAACAAGAAGCGATCGTTTTGGATTAGCTTATTTAAGATTAGATAGACCATTAAAAACAGGAATGTTAGTGACAATAGAACCCGGATTTTATCAAGTCCATGGCATTCTTAATAATAAAAAATTTCGAGAAAAATACCAAGATGTGGTAAATTGGGATCAGATAGAAAAATTTGCTGATGTTAAGGGAATACGTATTGAAGATGATGTTTTAGTAACTGAATCTGGTCATCAAGTTTTAAGTGATGAGTTACCCAATAGTATTTCTGAAATTGAGTTAATTGTTAATTCTTGATATTGCCATAATAAATATCTACTGTAGAATTTATTTTTAGTTTGGTGATAAGATATAAACAAAAAGATTAAACAATTAATACGAGAAATTAGTATTAGACAAATTATTTCTTTCAATTATAAATTGTGATTAGGAGATCAAAGTGCCAGAATTTCAAGATTTTCTCAAACATAAATATGCTTATGTTGCTAGAGGTGAATTTAAACCAGGTAGATTTGCTGAAGCTCAAAGACTTTATGAAAAAGCCGTTTCTACATATAGTCAAGGTTTTAACGGAGCTTATCTGCTTCAAAAAACAGGCACGGATGAAGGAATTGCGATCATCTTGTGGGATGAAATAGAAGATATGGAAGCAAATCAACAAAATGAAGCTTCTCAAGCAATTTTAAAGGAGATGAATTCCCTATTTGCTAGTGAACCCACAACAGATTTTTATGAAGTTTGTAGCGAAATAAAGCCTGAAAATCCCGAATAAAAGTTTATTATTCCAGATAACCGCCTAAAAAATATGGTTTTTTAGGCAAAATAACTATTTAAAATGAATTATCTAAAATGAAGATTTATCAAGGTAAATGTATTTCTTCTGCTAAAATTTCCCAATCTTACTAAATATTATCATTAACATTAACGACCATTACGTTCTTGTATAGCTACATATTGAATATTGTGATTACCAACATAAACTTGAGTTGGTCTATAAATACGGTTAATCGATAATTGTTCTTTCCAATGTGCTAACCATCCAGCTACTCGTGCAATAGCAAACATAGGAGTAAATAAATCTGTTGGTATACCTAAACGTCTATAGACTAAACCTGAATAAAAATCCACATTAGCATAAATACCTTTATGCCCTAACTTTTCCCCAACTACTTTTTCTAACTCTAAAGCAATTTCATAATAGTTATCGAAACCTATTAAATCAAATAAACGTTCTGCTAAACTTTGTAAAATAGTAGCCCTAGGATCTTTCACTTTATATACCCGATGACCAAATCCCATAATTTTTTCCTTCTTAGCAATGCGCTCTTCCACAAAAGGACGAACATTTTCAACAGAGTTAATCTCTTTCAACATTGCCAAAACTTCCTCATTAGCTCCACCATGCAAAGGACCCGCTAAAGTCCCTACCGCAGAAGCAATCACAGCATAGGGATCCGTTAAAGTAGAAGCCGTTACCAATGCCGCAAAAGTAGAAGCATTAATAGTGTGTTCAGCATGAAGAGTTAGACAAACATCAAATATTCTAGCCACTAAAGGTTCTGGTTTTTTTTCCGTCAACATATATAAAAAGTTACCAGCATAACCTAAATCTCCAACAGGTTTAACTGGATCATTTCCATTACGTAACTGGTGAAAAGCTGCAACCATTGTCGGAATTTTTGCTAAAATTCGCACTACTGCCTGATATATATATTGGGGATCATCTAAAGCTCGACGAGAATAAAATAAACCCAATGCCGCAGCGGAAGCTTGTAAAGCATCCATCGGATGACCACCTTCAGGAAAACATTTCATCATATCCCGAATATGATACTTAATCCATCGATGCTCAATAATATCAGCTTCAAACTTAGCCAATTCTTGTGTTGTAGGTAATTCCCCCCAAATTAATAAATAGGCTGTTTCCAGAAAAGTACTATTTTTAGCTAATTCTTCAATATTAATTCCACGATATTCTAAAACTCCTTTTCCCCCGTCTACATAACTAACACTAGATTGTGCCGCTGGAATTCCTTCTAAACCGGGTTTATACTCACAAGCTGATTCTGCCATATTTTTACCTTAAACTAAAACCAAACAATTTTTAGTCCTGCTTTTGTTAGTTTTGAAATTTTTACTACAAACAAAAGACTTGCCAAAATGTGTCTTGAGGACTTCTCCCCTTATAATTAATAACAGTTATTATCTTAATTTGTATCATATATTAATTTTATTTTATCTTTAAACTTTATTAAAGGATTAAAGCAGCAAAACCTCAATTCATAATATGGATTTATTTCTACAATTAGTATAGTTATTTCTAACAATTATCTTTGGAAAGATAGCTTAATACTTTAGATTCGGTTATTATAGCTAGTTTTTTTTTAAATCTATGTATCCTGCTTTACTACCTTTTCAGCAGTCAAGATATTCTCTAGCGTAAACTATTAAAGAGAGAATCTCTTATCAAGATTATTATCGTTCTTAAGGTTATTTTAATTTATTCGGAGAATTGTATGAAATTAATCCACCAAGCTTTAAAACTACCTTTGACAATCTTTTTAATTACTTTAGGTGGGTGCACTGATAGTCAAAACCTTCCTAATACAAATCAAAGCAATAATTCTCCATTGACTGGTAGTATTGCCATTGACGGTTCCTCTACCGTATATCCGATTACTGAGGCTATGGCAGAAGAATTCCAAGGTATCCATCCTAAAGTTAGAATGACGGTGGGAATCTCTGGCACCGGTGGAGGTTTTAAGAAATTTTGTAGTGGCGAAACCGATATTTCTAACGCTTCCCGTCCCATTAAAACTTCAGAAATCGAAACTTGTGCTCAAGCAGGTATTGAATTTATTGAACTACCTGTTGCTTTTGATGCTGTTTCTGTTGTTATTAATCCTGATAATGACTGGGCATCCTGTTTGACTACTGAAGAGTTACAAACTATCTGGAAACCTGAAGCTCAAGGAAAAATTAAAACTTGGAATCAAATTCGTTCTGATTTTCCTAAGCAACCTATTCATTTATATGGTCCAGGTACCGATTCAGGAACTTTTGATTATTTCACAGATGCTATTAATGGGGATGAAGGTGTAAGTCGTGGTGACTATACCGCTAGTGAAGATGACAATGTTATAGTTCAAGGCGTTTCTAATGATGTGGGAGCACTGGGTTATTTTGGTTTAGCTTATTTTGAGGAAAATGCCGATAAATTGAAAGCTGTAAAAATTGATGATAACAATCCTGACAATGGTGAAGGTTGTATTAAACCTAGCATTGACGCTGTTGATAATAGTACTTATCAGCCTCTTGCTCGTCCTATCTTTATTTATGTTGCTAGATCTTCTCTCGATCGTCCTGAAGTCTTAAATTTTCTTCAATTTTATTTAAGTACAACTAATAGACAATATGTCTCTGAAGTAGGTTATGTCCCTATCTCAGAAAAAGTTTATGAAAAAGTACAAAAACGTTTAGAGAATAAAACTACAGGCTCTGTCTTTAAAGGTGGTTCTACTGTAGGAGTTAAGCTTGATGAAGTTCTTTAATGTCTATTTTATTTGCTTTTAAATAAGATTTCTCTAAATTAATAATTAATTTTTGTCAGTTAATTATTAATTAATACTTCTTAAGTATCTGATTTATTACTTATTACTTAAAACTTACTGCTTGTTAAAAAATATTCCCTCATTTGTTGTTCCCAAGAGTATTCAGCTAATAATTTTTCTAATTCGGCAATGGCATCTTGAGTTTGTTCGGAATGTTCTACTAATAATTGAGCTATTTCTTGACTATTACGAGCAGCTTCTGTTAATTGTTTAATTTGATTTTTAAATTGAGTAGCTACTAAATTAACTTGAGTTGTTGCTTTTAAAGTTTTATAACCTAAATTATCAATTTCTTCTGCTATTATTCTTAATTCTGATTGTTCATTAAAATCTCCTGATTGATTTTCTAAACTCTCTATATAAGAAGATAAAACTGATACTTTACTTGATAAAACTTGCACGTTTTTACTAACTTGTTTAATGGATTGGGTTGCTTGATCCACTACTATTAACTTATGATTCAGAGTCCCACCAATGCCAATAATTTGATCGGTTTTACCACAAATACGATCGACACTTTGGAGCATTTCTTCAAAAGTTTTCTTCCCTTTTGTAGATAGTAAACTACCAATTTGAGCAAAACGCTCATTAAGATTAGCAATTTGTTTTCTTTGTTCTAAAAGTTGATTACTTTGATCTTCTAAAATTTGATTTCTTTTCTCTACTTCTAACTTTTGTGCCTCTAATTGTTTAGCGTATTCCTCAACTTTTTCCCGCTCTTTTTTGAGACTTTCTGCATATTGACGAGTTGATTCCTCTTGAGCTTTAATGATGCCATTCATTTGGGCAAAAATTTGAGATTGAGCTAATACCAACAAATTCAATTCTAGAATCCGCAATTCTCTATTTTTATCAATAACAATAATTGGTTCAAAAATTAATTCTTGTGGTCTTTGTAATGCTTTAGTTACTGCCTTATTAATTTTACAAGTTACGGGTATTTGTAAACTTTCGTAATGGGTAATTTTTAACAATACTTCAATGGGGCGTTTGAGATAAATTTCCCGACTATATTCTTGACTCATTTGTTCAAAAAACTTCTGCCTTGAAATAAATCCAATTACTGATAATTTATCCATGACAATTACCCCAGGCAACTCCGCCCTTTCGATAAATTCAGTTTCTACTACTTCAGTCAAAGTAGAACCTTTAACTTGAAAGTTATAGCTGGGGAGATCCCCTAAAGTTGAATTAATACTTAGTTGAAGAGAATTAGATGACCACACACTTCTTAACCATCCTGTTTTATCTACTGACTTTAACTCCTAAAGTTTAAGAATTCTTGATTTTTTCTTTAAGAAAAGTTTAAGAAAAATTCCTCTCTAATGGAAAATCTCCTATTCTCAACTATTCTCATCTCAAATATTCTCAAAGACAGAATTCCCAGATGTTAATTAAAATTTAAGATTGACTTAATGGATTTTGGAAATTGAAAAACTAAAATAAGATATGAATTACTTTATAAAAACAAAATAAACAATTCAAAGCAAATTATAAATCAAGTAACCTTGCTTGTTTTTGAGACTCAAAACCAAAAGTCTGGAGTTTTTAATAATTAGATTATAGTGAATTCTAGCAAAAATAAATAATATAAATTACTAAATTAAAACCGATCAATCTTGATAAAATTCCTACAGGAGCTAAAAGAATTGCTGAATGGATAGTAAATCAGATTTAAAAGTAAATAATCTAAACGCTTCAGAAAACATAGAACGAGGATTAAGCATTTTTTTTACCCTATTAGGTTCAATTCCTATTATCCTAACTGCTTTAATCACAGGTGTTTTCATAGTAGAAACAATTCTATTTTTTCAAGATATATCTATCGTCAAATTTTTAACAGATACCCAATGGACTCCACTATTTGAGCCTCCACAATTTGGCATTATTGTCTTAATTAATGGAACTTTATTAGTAACATTAATAGCTATGTTAATTGCCATTCCCCTTGGTTTGATGGCAGCAATTTTTTTATCAGAATACGCCTCCCCAAATTTAAGACGTTTTCTCAAACCAGCATTAGAAGCATTAGGAGGAATTCCCGCCGTAGTTTATGGTTACTTTGCCCTTTTATTTGTTACTCCCCTTCTCAAAGCAACCATTTTTCCCAATATAGAACCTACCAATGCCTTAAGTGGAGGAATCATGGTAGGTATTTTAATTACTCCCATTATCTCATCTCTTAGTGAAGATGCCCTCCAAAGTATCCCTCCTCAATTGCGAAATGGAGCTTATGCCCTAGGATTTACTAAAACAGAAGTAATTCTCAAAATTTTATTGCCAGCAGCATTTCCAGGGATAATCTCATCGTTTACTTTAGCCGCTTCAAGAGCTTTAGGAGAAACCATGATTGCCTCCATTGCCGCAGGACAATTGCCAAATTTGACTGTCAATCCTCTTAAACAAGTGGAAACCATGACTGCATTTATTATTCAGGTAAGTTTAGGGACAATTGAATTTGGTTCTTTAAAGTTTAAAACTATCTTTACTGTTGGCGCAGTTTTATTTTTTATTACATTCATACTTAATAGCATTAGTTATTGGCTACAACGTCAGAATCAAAAACAATCTTCTAATTTAATTATTCCTAATACAGCAATTGTTAATCCTTCAATTATTAATCCTTTTAATTCTCCTGATAATTTTTTAGAACCTATAACAACTTCACCAAAAAAAATTCCTAAACTTTCTCTTAATTTCAAACCATCTCGGTTTTGGTTTGACCAAATATTTCAAATCTTTTCCATCTTGGCAGCTTTTAGCGGTATTGTTATTCTTTTATTTCTATTATCTGATTTAGGAATTTCTGGATTTTCCAGATTAAATTGGGATTTTATCACCAGTTTTGCCTCCAGAAAACCAGAAGAATCCGGAATTTTAGCTCCTTTAATTGGTAGTTTCTGGTTATTTATTTTAACTGGTTTAATTGTTTTTCCTATTGGAGTTGGTAGTGCTATTTATCTAGAAGAATATTGTAATGACAATTGGTTTAATCGTTTTTTAGAAGTTATTATTGCCAATCTCACTGCCGTGCCTTCTATTCTTTATGGTTTATTAGGATTAGAAATTTTTGTGAGATTTCTCAAACAGTTTACAGGAGGATATAGTCTTATTTCTGGTTCTTTAACTTTAGCTTTAGTGATTTTGCCTACTCTCATTCTTGCTAGTCGTACGGCTTTACGAACTGCTCCTTCTAGATTGCGTCAGGGTGGCTATGCTATGGGTATGTCTCATTGGCAAGTATTGTATTATATTATTATTCCTTCAGCATTGCCTGGTATTTTAACTGGGAGTTTATTATCCGTGTCTCGTGGCATCGGACAAACTGCGGCTTTAATTGCTGTAGGCTCCGCTGCTTCTATTCGCTTCTTACCTGATGGTTTACAAAGTGAATATACTGCTTTACCAGTACAAATTTTTTATTGGCTTCAAAATCCTCAAGAAGAAGTTCAAGCAAATGCTGCTGCTGCTACTATTGTTTTAGTGATTATCTTGCTTTTATTGAATGTTACGGCAATGATAATCAGAGATATTTATCAACGTAAACTTAGAATGTAATTATTTTAATATGCTTAGTTATTATCCTATTTTTGAAGTTAAAGATTTATCTGTCCAATATAATCAGGTGTATGCTTTACAAAATATTAGTCTCGAAATTTATCGTCATCAAATTATGGGTTTTATTGGTCGATCAGGATGCGGTAAAAGTACTTTACTACGGTGTTTTAATCGTTTAAATGATTTAGTTAAAGGGGCTAAAATTACTGGAAGTATTTCTCTTGAGGGTCAAGATATTTATGATAAGAATTTTAATCCTGTTGAGTTACGCCGTCGAGTGGGAATGGTTTTTCAACGTCCTAATCCTTTTCCTAAATCTATCTATAATAATATCTCTATTGGTTTAAAGGTTAATGGATATCAAGGAAATATTGATGAAATGGTTGAGTATTCTCTCCAACAAGTTGGTTTATGGGATGAATTAAAAATTAATTTAAATCGCAATGCTTTGACTTTATCTGGTGGACAACAACAACGTTTATGTATTGCAAGGGCTATTGCTCTTCAACCAGAAGTTATTTTAATGGATGAGCCTTGTTCTTCTTTGGATCCTATTTCTACTATGCAAATTGAAAGTTTGCTTCGTGAATTGAAACAGTCTTATACCATCGTCATTGTTACTCACAATTTGAAACAAGCTGCTCGTATTTCTGATTATGTTGCCTATTTTGATGTTGAATTTGATCAATTTGGACATCGCTTTGGTTATTTGGTTGAATGCGATCGCACTGAAATTATTTTTCAACAACCTAAACAACGAGCAACTATTGAATATGTTAGTGGTGGCAATGTTTTGAAAATCGGTTTTTAGATTAGCCATTTAGGAGAAGTTAGCAAAAATAATTCACTATTTCCCAGAGGATTTCCCTTTTCTGGTAACTTTAAACCGATGATTCCTGCTTTTTTGAGGATAATTTTTTCTGTCATTTTACCGCTAAATAACATTTCTCCCCAGTTGCCTAAATCTGGTTGATGCCCTACTAAAGCAATATTTTTTATCTTATCTCTTTCTTCTAATTGTAAATACCAATTTATCCAACCTTGTATATCCCCATTAGGAGCAAGATAATTTCTCTCTTCCACCTTACTACCTAGGTCTACTTTATTTAAAATATCAGCGGTTTGACGTGCTCTCACTAAAGGGCTGGTAATAATTAGGTCGAATCTGACTCCTATTTCATAAATGCGTTGGGCAATTTTTTCCGTTTTCTTAGAACCTTGTTCAGTAAGAGGACGATCTTCATCATTAGTATATTCCGATCTATCTGCGGCAATTCCATGACGAATTAGGTAAATTAACATAAATATTTATTTTTTAATTATAATTAAACAACTAAATAACACTAATCAGTATGAATAACACTATCATCAGGATTAACCAAACGTAAAAGTTTCTGTTTAATTTGCATATCAAAAACTTCCCATTTGAGTTTAGCATATTCAGGATTATCATTAAAATGACCTAAAAAACCAATAGGAATTTCAAATCCTCCTGCCATATAACGCCCTCCCCCAAAGTAACGACCTTGATTATTTTTACCAAAAGCTTCTTTAATAAATTCATCTGGATCTAGAGTAAGTTTTGTAGTTCTCAAAGAGCCTATGACTACTTCTATTTCTTTATCTTCGTCATGGACAATGCCATATACCACTGCGGTATGAATATCTTCTTCTGTCACCAGAAAATCAGCTGCTTGAGGAATGGCATCTCGATCGTCATAGCGTAAATAACTAACTCCTGCGATGGAAAAGTTATTTTTAATCATCCGATGTTTTAGAGATCTTTCGATTACATCCATAACTCTACGGGAACGGGCAGATAGTAAAACAGCATTTAAAAGTTGAGCATCATAATATCGACTGAGATAAGCTGCTGCTAAAAAATCCTCTTCTTGGGCTTGCATGAGATTGTTGGTATCCGATCGCAAACCGTGCATTAAAGCGGTAGCACATTTAACATGTTTACCATTGCTAGAGTTAAATTTCAACAAACCTGCTTGAATATACTGAGTCAGGATAGTAGCTGTCGCTCCGGTTTGGGTGCGTAAATCAATAAATTCCGCTTCGATTTCCCCTTGATGACTATGGTGATCGATTACAACTACTATTGGGATACAAGCTTCTTGAATTAAAGGAGTTAGATGACTATTTGTGCCTTGGGAATCCACCAAAACACAACCTTGGTATTCCGATAAATCTTCTGTTTTGAGATTTTGGATTGCTAAACGTTTAGCAGGTAAATTAGTCAATCTCACTAAAGCAATATTTTCTTGATGAGAAAGGGTTCCAGAATAGACTATATCCGATTGAATTTCATATTGAGCGGCAATTAATTGGTATGCCCAAGCACTTGAGAGAGCATCTGGATCGGGAAAATCTTGAATGATAATCAGTTGACGTTCCCCTTTATGTTTTTCTAATGTAGTCTGTAGTTGATTAACTATTTCATTACTTGAATCTTGAGATTCCAAAATTTCTAATCCTGCATTAGAAGAGTCATTAGTGCCAGCTTCAACTACTTGGGCATTTGTTGTTAATTCTTTTTTGTAGGAATTATTTCCAGAGGACATATTTTATTTTTTGTGCTCTAAAATTATAATAATAAATGATAGTTGATTTTAAATTTACTTTTTTGATTATCATCTAAGTTTTAATCTAATCAACTTAATTGGTATCATTTAATCATTATAACTCTGAGGAACTGAATACATAATTAACAATGTCTTAAATCCAGATCAGTAAAATAGACCAAATAATTAGGATAAATAGAATTATCTCTTGGGTTTATTTAGAAGATACTCTATCTATCCCATTACCTAGATGGATTCTTATATCATTTTTCCTAAAGGATGATCAAGTTAAAGCTATGGAAAATCAGCCCATTCCCCATCCAAGTCTCATTTTTCCAATCAGCTAAAAAAAAACCTGCACTTGGGATTGCAGGTGGGAATCAGATACCGATTACATATTTTCGCCATTCTTGATGATGATTTCCTTTAGTATGTTTGACTATTTCAAAATAAAGACTGCTATAAGGTTTCCGAGGCGGCGAGCGCAACTCCATATTTGCCTCTTTGGGAGTACGGTTGCCTTTTTTGACATTACAACGTACACAAGCCGTTACCAGATTTTCCCAACTATCTCCTCCTCCTCTCGATCGAGGTATTACATGATCTAATGTTAAGTTATCTCCCTTGTAATTACAATATTGACAAGCATTTCTGTCTCGTTCTAGTATATTACGACGGGTTAACGGAATTTCTTTATAAGGCACTCGGACATAGTAAAGCAAACGAATCACGGAGGGTAGTGGAAAATTGGTATAAATAAATTTACCGTTGTGTTCTATTTGCTCTGCTTTTCCTTTTAGCAACAAGACAACCGCCCTTCGCCAACTGGTAATGTTGAGCGGTTCGTAAGATGCGTTCAACACCAAAACCTTTGCCATAATTATTTTAAAGACTATATATCTTATCTCACATAGTAGCATAATAAAGCGTAATTTTTGTTGTTTGCTTGACTATTTTTCTATTCCGAAACCTAGTCTCAACTTAACTTTTCTAGAAGAATTTGCCTGAGTATTTTTTTATCGTAGAATTAAAAAGTTTATTGATTTTTTATGGTGTTGATTTATTTATATTCTGAAATATCTTTCATATATTATGACAACAATATATTATCTTTTATTTATTTTGTTTTTAAGACTAGGTTAACAAATTTTTCTCTAAAGGATGTTTTTTATTAAACAAGATATTTTCAATATTATTAATATGATTAAAATTAATTACATATAATCTGATTTTGATTTAGTTATTATCCTAGATTAATAAA
>JANQIW010000071.1 GCA_028281945.1 Prochloraceae cyanobacterium PL24a_bin.78 | reverse complement strand
AATAAGAATTCTCAATAATTTATCTAAAAACAAATAGCAAACTATCCTCAAAACCCTCATTATATTAAGCTTTGAGCTGCGTCGTCACCCCTTCAGGCTCATTACCTAAGTAATCCCAGATTTTTGCTGTTTGATCTGATGAGGCCGTCACGATGAAGGAATTATCCGTGCTGATTTCCACATCATTGACAATCCCGTGATGACCACTAAGGGTAGCAAGTTCATTGCCATTTGATGACCAAATTTTTGCCGTTCCATCTCTTGAAGCAGTAATGATAAAAGAACCATCTGAACTTATTTCCACCTCTGTAACATTGTCTTGATGACCATCAAGGATCACTTGCTTATTGCCCTTTCTATCCCAGACTATGGCTGTGTCATCAAAAGAAGCAGTAACGATAAAAGAACCATCTGAACTTATTTCCACATCTTTAACACTACGCTGATGACCTTTAAGAATAGCTTGCTCATTACCATTCCTGTCCCAAATTCTCGCTGTATCATCCAATGAAGCAGTAACAATAAAAGAGCCATCTGGGCTTATTTCTACATCCCAGATACTGTTCTTATGACTACCAAGGGTTGCAAGTTCATTGCCTTCTCTATCCCAGATTTTCGCTGTTCTACCCAATGAAGCAGTAACAATAAAAGAACAATCTGGGCTTATTTCCACATCTGTGATCTCTCTTTTATGGCTTTCAAGTCGCTTTCTTTCTAGGTTATTATCTGAAATCTGTCTCCAGTTTATTTTATCCCCACCATTTGCTACATTACTTCCTTGGCATTCATTGGATCTAACTGATGAGTTTACCATAGCGCGAATTCCTAGCACTATTAATGAAACTGATACTCCTGTTATCGCTAATATTCTGCTCCAATATTTAATTGATTTTCTTGAACTCATACTTATTTTTCTCCTATCTTTAAACTGAAATCACTTTTCATAACTCTTATTAATTCTAGGTTCTAAGAATTTACAAGCATTAAATATATCTTACAATTCCTCTTTTTATAATTTATATTGGTATCCAATTATGTTATATTCCGCATTTTTCTAGTTTAGAAGCTAAATCAATCCATTCTGATTGTAAGATAATTTTGATAATATTAATGATAATACCAATTTATATTTAATAATAATAGAGTTTAAAAATCTTAAATTATAGAAGAATTAACTAAAATTTATTTTTCCTACTCTCTTGGCTTAAATTTGTAATTATCAATCTTATTATTTTCATGTAAAATAATCTTACAATAGGGATAAATTTTATATAAAGATTATTTAGGATTATGTTCTTCTGTAGATGTAGAAAGAATTAGATAATTGATACGCCTAATATATATCAAGAGAAAACCAAGATAAAATTAACTCCTTAATTAATCATAACCAAGACTCAAAGCTCCGGGAGGCAAATGAATTTCAGTAGTACTACCTTGAGAAGATAAACGAACTCGTAATTCACCTTGAGGAGTTAATCCCAGAATAATCCCCGGACAACCTTGCCAAATAATCTCATTTCCTCGAATATTGAGTAAATTTTCATAACATTTCAGAATAGAAGATTTTCCAGATTCTAAATATTTTTGGTAAGCAGATAAAATACCTTCAATAGTCAAAGCTGCTAAATGTTCTAAAGAAGCAATTTGATTTCGATAGTATCTGGAATCTGAAAGATAAAAATCTTGAAGTTTTATTCCCATATTAGGAACAGAATTATCCCAATTAATACCCACACCAATAACAGCATAAATAATTTTATCCTGTAAAATGCGAGTTTCTGTTAAAATTCCCCCTAACTTTTTACCTTGAAGAATAAGATCATTAGGCCATTTAATAAAAACAGGTAAATGATATTGTCTCAAAATGGTAGTAATCCCCCAAGCAGAAATTAGAATTAAATCAAAAGCATTAGTTGTGGGGATATTTACTGGTAAACCCAGAGAAAGATATAACCCTCCAGATTGAGATTGCCATATTCTACCCCATTGGCCTTTACCCGCCGTTTGCTGTTGAGCGATAACCACTTGAGGTAAATTAACCACTTCCGGTAAATTAATACCACTATCAATTAAATCCCAAAGCTTTTGATTAGTAGAGGCAAGAGTAGGAAAAACTTGCCAAAAAATATCCCACTGTGGTTGTTCTGAGAAATGATCTTTAAATTTATCTTTAAATTTAGCTTTAAATTGATCGAGATATTGTTGAAATTGGTGCTGATGAAATTCCACGATTTAAGTTATTCTAGGATTAGAAATTATGCAACATTTATAATTCATGACTAATAATAGTTGGAATTGGCAAAGTTCCACAGACTTGCCTTATTTAACCTGTAGCCTACTTGAAGAATGGCAACATGGCTTTTTCACTCAACAATTTTTCCCTCAAACTCCAGAAGATTTAGTTAATATTTTAGATCCTGATGCCAAAGTTTATCGTGTTAAACAGGTTCATAGTAACCGAATAGTTATGTCTTCAGAATTTGGAACTGTTGATAGAACCTTCCCAGATGGTGATGGAATTATCGCAGAAAAACCTCAAGAATCTGTTTGGGTAGCAAGTGCAGATTGTACACCTATTTTAGTAGGAGATATTAAAACCAAAAAAGTAGGAGCAATCCATGCAGGTTGGCGAGGCACAGCTAAAAATATTGTAAAAGAAGCTATTGTACGTTTTTTAGCTACAGGTAGTTTTTTGCAAAATCTTCGCTTTGCCATGGGTCCTGCTATAAGTGGTTCTGTCTACCAAGTGGAAGATACTGTGGCAGCAGAAGTGGGTAGTAGTATTATTTCTACGATAAATTATGATTCTATTTCCTTAATTCTCAAAATTTTGGAAGATATTCCTAATCCTCCTATTCTAGAAGATCCAGAACCCGGAAAAGTCCGTTTAGATGTGCGGCGTTTAATCGAGTTACAACTTTCCAATTTAGGGGTTAAACCAGAACATATCTCTATTGCACCCTATTGTACTTATTCTTGCCAAGATTATTTTTTTTCCTATCGCCGTACCAAAGAAAAAAAGGTTCAATGGTCTGGAATAGTTAGTCAGCATCAGAATTGACTAGAATATCCTATTTATTTATTACTATCTCGATGGAATCATTATTTCTAAAGATCTACTTTAGATTGTAACCAATTAGTAATTAGTGCCGGGCAATTCTTCTTAAACCATTTAAGGGCAACAATTTTAAATACAGGTTTTGACCTGGAAAGAACAAATTTCATAAATCTATTAACAGGGCGAGTTTGAAATTTTTTATTGACTAAATTTACTGAGGCAACATCATAAAGACAATCTAAAATAAGTTTAACTGTAACTTCTTCCCTTTCTACTAAATGTTGTAGTAAAAGAAGAACATCTTGCATTCGCTCTTCTTTGATAATCTCTTCTTTTATGCGCTCTTGTTGAATTCGGTCTTTTTTTGATAGCTTCACGACATTTAATTGTTTTTTTGAGTATTTTTCTATAGCCCTAGTCATGGTTATTTAAGGAAATTAACTGCTGAATTTATTTTATGTTGAAGGTTAACATGTTTTTTGGCATTAGGATCTTTTTTTAGCTTCTAGGATGATTTTTCTTTGAATTGATTTTGTTGATGTTATATCAATTTTTCTTTAAATTAGGATAATTAACCAAAATTTATTTTTCTTACTCTTTGCTATCAAATCTTAATTCTTTTTCTCCCCATTCTCCCACTCTCCCCATTCTCTCCATTCTCCCCATTCTCCCCACTTTCCCCATTCTCCCATTCTCCCTCTAGGCATTCTTCTCTAGTTACATTAGGGACTTCAGTATGTTAAGTTTTATAAAGATTTTTAATTAATTTAGAAAAACATAATGTACGAACAACTAATGGAAGCAGGTAATATCTTAACGAATACTTTATTACATTTTTCCAATCCTATTGTGATGGTGGCAGAAGAAGAAGTAACTAATCCTGATTTGATTGAGACAATCAAAACTTGGTCTCAATTTGGTCATCCTATTTTAATGTGGGCTTTATTAGGTCTAAGCATTTATGCTTTATATCTTGGAATTCAAGCTCGACGTACTCGCATGGCTGATAAAGAAACTAGAAAAGAGTTGGTAGGAAAAAACTTTAATAATAGACATCATCAAATTGGTTCTATTATCTTAGCTTTTATGGTACTTGGTACTATTGGCGGGATGGCAGTAACTTATGTTAATAATGGGAAACTTTTTTTTGGTGCTCATTTATTAGCAGGTTTAGGTATGACTGGATTAATTGCTGTTTCTGCTTCTCTTGTGCCTTTGATGCAAAAGGGTAATGAGTTCGCCCGTCTTAGTCATATTAGTCTCAATATTACTCTAGTAGGATTATTTCTTTGGCAAGCTGTTAGTGGAATGGAAATTGTTCAAAAACTTCTTGATAATCTCTAATTCTAATTAGTTATTAAGGTAGTGGGTAGTTATTAATTTCTTTATTTTGTCTTAA
>JANQIW010000053.1 GCA_028281945.1 Prochloraceae cyanobacterium PL24a_bin.78 | reverse complement strand
AAATAAGAATTCTCAATAATTTATCTAAAAACAAATAGCAAACTATCCTCAAAACCCTCATTATATTAAGCTTTGAGCTGCGTCGTCACCCCTTCAGATATCCCACTTTAACACCTGTTTCTGCTGTTGTAGCTGATGATTCTACAGGAAATGCTCCTATAACTAATGGGACTAATAATTGTTTTTAGATCTGGTGAAGCTTTATTAGCTGACTTCTCTAGGACTTATCGCAAAAGGCAAAAAAGGAAATGCCTAAAAAGCTCTTACTTGAGTTCTATGTTTTCAGACTCATTTTTGTTATATTATCGGTAAATTTTTTGGCACAAAATCTATCCATTTTTCAAAACTAGTCTAATTCCCTCAATATTTTCTTACTGGCATAAGAAATATTTCCTAAATAACTTTAACATTTGAACTCAAGAGGCTTACTAAAAAGTTTTTCACATACTTATCATACTAACACAATTACTATTCTCTAATGATTAGAGAATTTTTTTTTACGATTTTTAATCTTTAGGTACTTTTTAATATTAACCTTGGTACTCAATTCGATAAATCCGCCCGTTAGCTTCTTCTGTGACTAATAAACTTCCATCGGGTAATACCAATAATCCCACTGGACGACCCCATGTTACAGGCCCTTGTGGTTCTAATAAAAAGCCTGTTAAAAAATCTTCATAATATCCCAAAGGTTCACCCTTATCGTCAAAAGGCACGAACACTATTTTATATCCAGTGCCTCGATCGCGATTCCATGATCCTCGAAATGCTACAAATGCACCATTGCGATATTTTTGTGGGAAAGCATCTTTATCATAAAATTGCAATCCTAAAGCAGCTGAATGAGACTGAAATAGAATATCAGGAATTTTAGTTTTAGCTACCAAATCGGGATTTTTACTCTTGCCATTAACTACTTGACGAGGATCGAGCAAATTTGGCTTAAAATAAGCATAAGGCCAACCATAAAATTCATCTTTACGAATACGGGTTAAATAATCTGGTACTAAATCATCACCTAATCCATCTCGTTCGTTTACAGTAGTATAAAGCTCTTTAGTCAGAGGATGAAAGTCTAAACCTACAGGATTTCGCAAACCATAGGCAAAGGTTTCTCGGTTTGAACCGTCTAAATTCATTACTTGTACCGAAGCTCGTGGTAATTCTTCTTCATCGACATTACTTCTAGAACCAATGGAAACATATATTTTATTGCCATCAGGAGAGAGAATCACATTTCTTGTCCAATGTTGTCGATAACCTCCACCTGGAAGATCGGTTATTTTTTCACCTTTACCTGTTAGTTTTTCTTGTCCTTGAGTAAAGGGGAATCTTAAAACCTTATTGTGATTGCCTAGGAAAAAGTATTCATTGCTAAAAGCCATGCCAAAAGGAATATCTAAACCATTATTACCATGGGCAAAAGTCTGATAAACATCAACCTTGCCATCATCATTGGTATCTTTTAACAAACGAATCCGATTATCTCTGGTTTCGGTGACTAAAACATCCCCATCAGGAGTTAATGCCAACCAACGAGGGCGATTCAAATTTTCGGCATAAATATTAACTTGAAATCCTTCTGGCACTTTTAAGGTAGGATTATTTGGAATAGCTACAACTTGAGGAGGTTTAGATGCGCTACTGGTGGCATATGGTTGAGGTAAATTTTCTAGGGATATTTTTATGGGTTGGGGTTGAAAATTCTCAGTGTTGATTACATTGGTTTTTGCTTGTGAATTTGCTTGTGAATTTGTTTGTGAAATATTGGGGTTTTGTTTAATGGTATTCCCTTCTATTGCGGTGCAAGCTGTTATTAATGTTAGTAATAATATTGGGATGGTTTTGATATATTTCATGGATATATTTTATGGGTATTTATTATGGATATTTAGGGAAATTCAAAAAGTATTAATATTGATTGTATTGATAGATTTAGTTTGTCTAATTAATATGATAACATTTTTGTCAAGATTCTAGTTTGAAGATTCTAGTTGAAGTTTTAAAGTAATCAAGATATACTATATAGTAGTAAATTTCATTTTGGAGATTAATTTTTATGACTAAGAATATATTTAGGAAATGGAAGGTAATAGAAGGAGTGCCCGCAGAAATGTATTTGGAAGAGCTTTATCAGGATTGTGAAGGTTTATTAAAATTAATACTCACTGATGGTTTTGAAAATAGTCAGAAACTACAGATAACATTTGATGGTCAATTACTTTATAGAAATATTGATGAAGCAAATTTATTAGCTATGGAATTTTCTCATGAAGACAAGCAACCCGGAGGATGTACTTTTTATACCATAGATAATTCAGAATATCTAGAATGGTTTCACTGGGTAAGTTGCAATACTAATGAAAATCAAGAGATAATACATTATGCTATTTATACTGGTAATGACTGTGTGGATATTCTATCTGTTTCTCCTCCAGATGTTAAATGGATAGATTAATAAAAAAATAAATACAAAACATAATAATTATGTTTTAGGCTATGAACTAATTTAAACAACACATAAGACAAATACTACTAAATTTAGTTTAAACAATTTAAGTAAGAAGTAAAAAGTAAGAAGATCGATGATATAGTAAATTCCCATTTCCTCAATCTTCCCATTCCTCCCATCCAAGATTTAAGTAATAAGTAACAAGTAATAAGTAATAAGTAAATAAAATGCACTCTTTTTCTTCCCAAGTTTTCCAAGTCTTCCAAGTCTTCCAAGTCTCAAAAAACCATTCTCCTTATAAGAAGTATTATCCCCCAATTTGAGACATCGTGCGGGTATAAATTCCAGATTGGGTGCCCGATACTCTATCTTTAAAGTTAATTTCTGCTTTGATGGTTAATAACTGACTTACTCGTTGTCTTAACTCGGCTAAATCTACTCCTTGACGTAAGGAAGTTTTGAGATCAATTTGTCCAGTTTCATTTAACAAACAAGGGCGTAACCATCCATCAGCAGATAAACGCACTCGATTACAACGATCGCAAAAACATTCTGACATCTGACTAATAAATCCTAAAGTACCTTTTGCACCGGGTATTTGAAAGATATCAGCAGGGCCATTTCCTGTGATTTTAGATTCAACTAAACCCCATCGATCACTAATCCACTGTCTTAAGTCAGCCGAAGGAATCCAAGCTTGACTGCCAAATAATTCAGGATTTCCAATGGGCATAAACTCGATAAATCTAACGTGCCAATTTTGATTGATTGTCAATGCAGCTAAATCCAATACTTCCCCATCATTAATGCCTGGTATAACTACAACATTAAGTTTGAGGGGATTAAACCCTACTCGATATGCTTCTTGTATACCTTCCCAGGTTTGTTGCCAACGACTTTTCCCTCGATTACCAATAATGCTATCAAATTTTTCAGGTGAAAGGGAATCCAGACTAATATTTATTCTTCTTAACCCTGCTTCATAAAGTTCTTCTGCCATTTGTGCTAATAAAAACCCATTAGTTGTCATGGCTAAATCTTGGGTTTCAGGTAATGATGCGATTTCTTTGACGATATTTACGACATTTGGGCGAAGTAAAGGTTCTCCTCCTGTTAAACGAAACTTTCTAAATCCTAGCGGTATAAATATTTCTTTGATTAATGTTAGTATTTCTTCATCTCTTAGCAAATCTTGTTTAAAAATATAGTCTAATTCTGCCCCTTCAGGCATACAATATTGACAGCGAAAATTACAACGATCGATTAAACTGATTCTAAGATAATCTACTGGATTCATGATTGATTTAAACTTGATTTATGATTAGTTTCAGGAATGGTAAAGTAAAAAGTTGAACCTTTTCCTACTTCAGATTCTAACCAAATTTTCCCTCTATGAAGTTGGACTATTTTCTGACAAGTTGCTAAACCAATTCCATTGCCTGGATATTCTTCTGAAGAATGCATTCTTTGAAAAATCATAAAAATTTTATCGAAACATTTTTGAGGTATACCAATACCATTATCTCTAATAGAGAATTGCCAAAAAGGATGATTATTTTGATCTTTTTCTAAATTTGCTGAAATATGAATCTTGGGATTATGAGTTTTTTTTCGATATCTAATGGCATTATCAATGAGATTTTGAAATAATTTTTCTAGTAAGATTGAATTTGCCATAACTATAGGTAAAGAATCACAAGTTATTGTAGCATTATTTGTCTCTATTGCTATTGCTAAAAACTGCTTTACTAAAAAAATTAATTGATTACAATCAGTAGATTCCAGCTCTTGTTTACTGTTTTGAACTCTAGAATAGTTTAAAATATCTTCAATAAATTGATCCATTCTTTGGGTTCCATTGACAATATGTTGGATGTATTTGATAGCTTTAATATCTAATTGGTTTTGAAATTCTATTTCTAATAATTGTGCCCATGAGCTTATAGTAAATAATGGTTGTTTTAAATCGTGTGATACCATATAGGCAAAGTGTTGTAATTCATGATTAGAGACTTCTAACTGTTTTTGAATTGTCTTGCGTTGTTCAATTTCTTCTTTCAAAAGTTGATTGCTTAGTTTTAATTGATGATTAACTTTTTGCAAATCTTCTTGAATTTGTTTCCGTTCAATTGCATAATATAAAGAGCGACGAAGTGATTCGTAAGTGACAGTTCTTTTTACTAAATAATCTTGAGCACCTTGATTAATTGCTTTAATAGCTAATTGATCATCTTCAGTATTAGTTAATACCACAATAGGTAGATAGTTAACTTGATTGGTTAAAGCTTGTAGACTATCTAATTCTGTACTATCTGGTAGACTTAAATCAAGGAAAATAATATCATAGGGAGATGAATTTTTATGGCAAGAATTTAATAATTCCAATGCTTTACTAAGGCGTTGAACATGAAACCAATTAAAACTATGGGTTTGAGATTCTGATAACAATTCTTGTAGTAATTTTGCTTCTAAAATGTTGTCTTCTATTAAGAGTATATTAACTGAAGTTTTATATGTAGATTTGATTTCTTTTAATTTTTGCAGCATTGGATATATTATTTTTAAATAAAGTTTTGGATACAGATAATTAAGCCTATTTATACTTAGTACAAGTTTTTTTTTATCTATTTAAATAATAACTATAATTAGTATTTTTTCTAGTAAAATATCTGTTAAATTTTATTAAGACTATAAAAACTAAGAAAAATTGTGAATCCTAAAAGATATCAAAAAATTCAACAAGCATTAGCTAGACGACAACCAGATTTAACTGTTTTAACTGAATATGTTCATAAACCTCATAATCTTGCTGCTATTATTCGTACTTGTGATGCAGTGGGTATTTTTGAAATTCATACTGTTAATGTTGTTAAAAAGGTTATTAGTTATAAACGTGTGGCTAGAGGTTGTGATAAGTGGGTAAATGTATATTCTCATGGTGATATGAAAACGGCTATTAATTATCTAAGAAAACAAAATTTTAGAATATATGCTGCTCATTTTACAGATGATGCTAAAGATTATCGGGAAATAGATTATACTCAACCATTAGCTCTTTTATTAGGTTCGGAAAAATGGGGGGTAAGTGAAACGACACTACCATTAGTAGATGAAAAAATTATCATTCCTATGATGGGAATGGTTTCCTCTCTGAATGTTTCTGTTGCTGCTGCTATTATTCTTTTTGAAGCACAAAGGCAACGATTAGAGGCTGGTTTGTATAATCGTTTCCGTCTCGATCCTGAAATTTATCGGCAAATGATTTTTGAATATAGTTATCCTGAAATAGCTGAAATATATAGGAAAAAAGGCGAAGCTTATCCGCCTTTGGGAGAAAATGGAGAATTAATAATTACTAATAATTCATAATTGACTAGATTTTTATAGTAATTAATTTATTATTGCTATACACTCAATTTCTACTAATGCGTCTTTAGGTAAACGACAAACTTCAACACAAGCACGGGCAGGAGCATTTTTTTCATCAAAATATTTGGCATATTCTTGATTTACAGTACTAAAATTTTTTAAATCTGTGAGAAAAATAGTTGTTTTAACAATATTGTCAAAAGTAGCCCCTGCTTCTACCAAGATTGCTTGAATATTTTTCATTACTTGTTGGGTTTGTATAGTAATATCCTCTCCAACAATTTCTCCTGTTTGAGGATTTAATGGAACTTGTCCGGCAACAAATAGCATTTGTCCACTAGCAATAATTGCTTGATTATAGGGTCCAACTGGTGCAGGAGCATTTGAAGTAGTAATAATTTTTTTCATTTTTACAGTTAGGGCAATAAGTTATTGTTTAGATATGATTATTTTAATGCAAAAATATCTTTTTTTATTGAGTTTATTTAGGAAACAGGCATTTAGCTAGATAATTTTAGTTCGATAAGGAAGGGCGAATTCCATAATTACGATACCGCCAATAGTCATCTATAATCTTACTATGATCGAAACATAAATTAGATGGTATTTCCCAAGAATTAAATATTCCCACACTTTTGGCATCATCAGCTGCTTGAGGTGTTCCTTTGGCTGTGGCAATAAAGATTATACTTAGGGTATGTTTGCGGGGATCCCGATTTGGTTCGGAATATACATGAAATTGTTGGATCAATTCCACTTCCAAGCTGATTTCTTCTAAAGCTTCTCGCTTGGCAGCAGTTTCCACTGATTCCCCATAATCTACAAAGCCTCCAGGAATTGCCCAACCATAGGGAGGATTGAGTCTTTCAATCAAGATAATTGGGCGATGGGGTTTGTCTATTAATTCGATAATAATATCAACTGTTGGTGCGGGGTTTCTATATTCCACTGTGATTTTTTGGTAAATAATTCATGATGGTTATCAAGTTAATGAATAATAAGGTTTGAGTTAATTCATCTTGGATATTTATAATTATTTATCTAACTAAAAATAATGAATCCTGAACAACTTTTCTTCATTATGAAAAAAATCCATTTTAAGCCCCTATTTTATCCCAAGGACCCCAAATTGCAAAAGTAATACCAGGATTTTGAATATTAACAAACATAGTTTGACCGTCAGGTGAAAAACAAGCACCGGCAAATTCTTTATTATTAATCGCATTACGAGCAAACTTATATAACTCTCCTGCTTGATTAACTCCTACAATGAATTGTTCATCTGCTCCATCTTCACAAAGCATCAAATGACCAAAAGGAGTGAAAGTAATATTATCAGGATAATCTAGTTGTCCTTGTCCTTTTGATTCTACAAATAATTCTACTGTATTAGCGATGGGATCATAACGGAAAACTTGACCATATCCAGCTTCACCTCCACTGGTACAAGTCCAATAAATTTCATTATTTCCATAACAAGCTCCTTCACCTCTCTTGAAAATTGCTGCACCTTTAGAAAATGCTTCATAACGAACTGAATCATTATCAGGATCGACATTCTCAATTTTTACCCATTCAACTGGTTTAGGTTCACCAATTGGGAAATTAATACTGGTATTCACTTGAGACATCTCTTTAATTTTTAAGGCTTCTAAGATACCACCTCCTTTTAAATTGCCATATTCATGTGGTCTAAATCGATAAATAGCACTATTTTTTCGGTCTTCTGTCTGATAAATATATCCAGTTTTTGGGTCTACGGCGATGGCTTCGTGATTAAAACGCCCCATAGCTACCAAAGGAATAGGATCTGCTAAACCGCCTTTACTAGGCACTTCAAAGTTATAACCGTGTTTGCGAGAAACATAAACTGGAGTATTGGGGGGAATTTCCATCGGGGTGATGGTATGCTCTTCACAACTAATCCAACTACCCCAAGGTGTTGCACCTCCTGCGCAATTACGGGAAGTCCCTGCTAAGGAAACATAATCTTTCACTAAACGCCGATCTTGATCTACTATTAAAGTCGTGGTGCCCCCTGGAGAGAGACGATCAAATTTTTTATCTTCAGAAGCGATTACCGCTGGAGTTTGAAAAGGATTGACTTCGTGGTTGCGCACTAAAATAGTGGTTCCATCCCCACCATCAAAGGCTGCCATGCCATCGTGGTTCATAGGCACCGGATTTCCATCACTCATAGTATCACCAACTTTTGAGAAAATACGGTATTGAAATCCTTTAGGAAGATCTAAAAGCTTATTTGAATCTGGAATTAGTTCACCAAACCCTTGAGTGGATATGGATTTTCCTGTAGCTAATTTAGTATAAAAATTCTTCAAAGGAGAAGCTAGTAAAATTCCTGTCGCACTTAGTCCTGTTAATGTTAAAAAATTACGTCTTGATAATCTCATGACTAAATCTCAATACTTAATCTTAATATTTAGGTACAATTACATTGTAACTTTGTTTGGGATAAAATACCATACTTGCTAATCTCTTCACATCAATTTGATCAGGAATTTAGTTCTCTTTCTTGTGATTGTGGAAATGAACTCTCAACTGTAATTTTTAGATGACAATCGCTAGATCCTTCACTAATATATGGTACTCCGAATTTCCCTCCTATTTTGATCCCAAATTCTAATGTAACTTTATCTATTTTAGCAATGTTTATTTTTCTAAAGGCACTGAGGCTATAAATTGTATAAGCATGAATAGTCTTGCTAATATTCTTAAATTGATTTTGGACTTGCTTTAATATTTGTTCTGAATTGATTCCTTTTTGTCTGCGTGTTGTTTGTGGGATGATTTGTTGTGCTTCAGTTAGTGAAATATCTTCTTCGGTAATTTGAATATCTTCTTGCGCTTCTATATATATAACTGTACCATCTTCTAGTTCGATCGGTGTTAATTGAGTCATTGATTTATATTTTTCTGTTTATTTTTCTGCTATACTTAAAAGTAACATAATTTGGTTACCATTTATAAAAAAATTCCATGAGTAGGGATGCTTTAGTTGTCGGAATTAATAATTATACTGATCCTAATTTGGGAAATCTGTCTGCGCCTGTCAATGATGCAGAAGCTGTTGGCACAAGACTAAGTCAAAGTGGGGATTTTAAGGTATGGAGACTCCCAGAAGCTGAGAATCCAGACAATAATTCTCTTTATGTTGATAAAAAAGGAAAGGTTTCTTTAGATGAACTAAAATCAAAATTAGTTCAATTATTTAAACCTGAAGGAAAACATATTCCTCATACTGCTTTATTTTATTTTTCTGGACATGGATTTAGAATAAAAGATGGAGTGACAAAAGGCTATTTAGCTACTTCTCAAGCTAATTTAAAGACTGGTATTAATGCTTTACCTTTAGATTGGTTAAGGGATTTATTAATTGAAAGTCCTGTTCAACAGCAAATTATTTGGTTGGATTGTTGTAACGCTGGTGAATTACTCAACTCTCATGACTTAGAGGAAGGAAATCCTGGTAAAAAACGCTTTGCTAATGATCGTTGTTTTATTGCTTCTTGTCGTGAATTTGAACAAGCTTATGAAGGGAAATACTACAGCGATGTAACTAAAATTTTACTTGAAGGTTTAGATTCTCAGAAATACTCTGGTAAATGGATAACTAATTATGGTTTAACTGACTATATATACAATAATTCAACTCATCTTACTCAACGTCCAATTTTCATAAATACTGGGCAACCGATAAATCTAATTCGTATCGCAAGATGTAATTCAGATGAATTGTCAAAAAATAATACAAATGCAATAGAAATAGAGAATATATTGATCCAAAATTGCGAGTTATTAAAAACATGGTTAACTGACACTTTAGAGAATCTTCTTCAGAAAAGAAAAATTGAAAAAGAGGTAACAATTGGTATATTTAGAACAATAATCCTTTTTCTAGTATTTTCTTTAATCGGAATTAACTTTTTTGATGACAAAAATAATGAGAAAGAACTTTATAAACAAAGTTTGGTTGACAAATACTTTAGGATTATTCAGGATAGCCAAGGAATCAAAGATAATATTGCAAGATATCAAGCATTAGAAAAACTTAATAAATTGGGAAGATCGTTAAAAAATGTATCTCTTAAAAACGCAAACCTAAGAGGAATTTCTTTGCCTAATACTGATCTCAGATATGCAAACCTTAGTTCTACTGATCTGCGTAATGCCAACCTCAGTAATGCTAACCTCAAGGATGCTAAACTCAGCGATGCTAACCTCAGTAATGCTAATCTCCATGAAACCAACCTCATTTTTGCTAACCTTGCTAACGCTAGGCTCAGTAATGCTAATCTTAGTAATGCCAAGCTTAGTTCTGCTAACCTTACTAATACTAATTTCAGTGAAGCCAACCTTAGTTTTGTTGATCTCAGTAATGCCAATTTCAGTAATACCAATCTTAGTAATGCCAATCTCAGTAATGCCAAAATTTATATAATAGACGTGACTTATACTCAAATTAAAACGGCGTGTAATTGGGAAACAGCAAGTTATTATTATTGGGATGAACTAAAGCCAGAATGGATTTTAGATAAAGAAGCTGTAGAGAAAATGAAGCAAGATAAAGAATCCGATCCCAAACAACTACCTGATTGTAGTAGATGGGAATAGAATCAATTAGATTTTGGAAAAACTATATTCATTTTTTTTTGCCTTATTAATTTTATTTTTTATTTATATATTTAATAATTGTTTTCCCTCAATACCATTTAATACTTTCTTTCCTTAGGTTTAAAACGATTAACAACAACAGGCATATAATGAATATCAATTCCAGCAGGAGAATAATAAGCTAAAGTATGAGAAAGATAATTAGCATCATCCCGCGCAGGAAAATCCTCTCTTGAGTGTGCACCGCGGCTTTCCTTGCGATTGAGAGCGGAAGTTAGAATCATTTCCCCTACAATCATCAGATTTCCCAACTCCAAAGCTTCGATTAACTCAGTATTCCAACAACTATCTTTATCATCCAGATAAACCTGTAAATACTCTTGTTTAAGTTCTTGCAATCTCTCTAAACCCCTTTTCATAGTCTCTTCTACACGAAAAACTCCGCAATGTTCCGTCATACAATTCTGAAATTTTTCCCTTAATTCATTAATACGAATCGCTCCTTTCTGCTCTAACAAACCCTTCAAACGATTTTTTGCATTAATCAAATAATTATTTTCATCAAATTCAGGAAACTTGCGCCCCTCGACATAACTAGCAATGGATTTACCCGTCAACTTACCATAAACTACACATTCCAAAAGTGAATTACTACCCAAACGGTTAGCCCCATGAACGGAAACACAAGCAGACTCACCTGCTGCAAAGAACCCTTCAACTAAATTATCTCCACTTAAACGAACTCGACCATCAGTATTCACAGGAATTCCCCCCATAGAATAATGAGCAGTGGGGCGCACAGGCATAGGTTCATATACCGCATCCACACCCACCAATCGATGCGCTTCCTCCCAACAAAAAGGCACCCGACTCATAATCATTTCTTTACCCATATGGCGTAAATCCAAGTATACGAATGGACCACCAGCAGAACCATCTTGATGAATCCCTCGCCCTGCGCGGATTTCCAAAGTAATCGCCCTAGAAGTAATATCCCGAGGAGCCAATTCCATTTGATTTGGGGCATACCTTTCCATAAATCTTTCACCTTCACTGTTGCGTAAATGAGCACCTTCCCCACGCACTGCTTCTGAAATCAAAACCCCCACAGGATACAAACCAGTAGGATGGAATTGCACAAACTCCATATCCTCCAAAGGAATCCCAGCTACCGCACACATCCCCAAACCATCACCAGTAGAGGCAAAATCATTAGATGTAGTATTGAATACTCTCCCATATCCTCCTGTAGCAAACATCACTGCTTTAGATCGAATAATCTCAATTTTACGATCAATAATTTGATACATAACAATTCCTTTCGCTTCACCTTCCTCTAGGATTAGCTGCATAACATACCATTCTTGATAAATTTTTACGCCATAACGACGAAGATTATTAACTAATTCATGAAGCATAGCATGACCTGTTTTGTCTGCAGCATAACAAGTACGCTTATGAGAATGTCCACCAAAAGCTCTTTGAGCGATTCTACCATTTTCTAACCTAGAAAATAACACTCCTAAATGTTCCAAATCGATGATAACACCTGGTGCTTCTTTGGTAAGAATTTCTACAGCATCTTGATCTGCAAGGTAATCTGAACCTTTAACCGTGTCAAATGCGTGAGCTTCCCAACTATCTTCAGGATCGACATTTTTTAAACTAGCAGCAATTCCCCCCTGCGCAGCGACTGAATGGGAGCGAATTGGATGAGTTTTGGCAACTACAGCCACATCAAGATTAGGATTTCTTCGTTTGATTTCTAAGGCGGCGCTACTTCCGGCTAAACCGCCACCTACAATAATTACGTCGTGTTCTCTCATTATTACTTTGATAGTTACTCTGATGGGATTTTTCCCTATTTTAATGTATAATGGCCATCCCTTTTGCTTTGAATTATTAATAAATGTTTATTTCAGAAATAAGCCATTAAGTATCAGCTAAGAGCTATAATATATAATTAGAAAGTAGAAAGATAAAGATATCCATTTAAGTTTAAATAATTTTATATGGTAGTTTTTATTAAAAAAAATATAAATACTAAAAAATAAATAAATGAAAGTAATATTTTTTGGAACACCCCAATTTGCCGTACCAACACTAGAAAAATTAATTCAAAATCCATCTATAGAAGTAATTGCTGCCGTAACTCAACCAGATAAACCCAGAGGAAGAGGTAAACAATTAATCCCTTCAGCAGTGAAAAAAATAGCTCTAAAAAATAACTTACCAGTGTGGCAACCGAAGCGAATCAAAAAACACACTGAAACCCTTAACCTACTTACAGAAGCCAATGCAGATGTTTTTGTCGTAGTTGCCTATGGGCAAATTTTATCCAAACAAATCCTTGATATGCCTAAATTAGGTTGTATTAATGTTCATGGTTCCATTTTACCTCAATATCGCGGTGCCGCGCCTATTCAGTGGAGCATTCATAATGGTGAAACTGAAACTGGTATTACTACCATGTTAATGGATGAAGGATTAGATACTGGGGATATGTTACTTAAATATTTTACACCGATAGGATTATTAGATAATGCCCATCAAATAGCAGAAATTCTGGCAGAAAAAGGAGGAGATTTATTAATAGAAACTATTTTTAAGTTAGAAAAACAAGAAATTAACTCTATTTCTCAAGATAATGAATTAGCAAATTATGCACCTTTGATTCAAAAATCTGATTTTGCTATAGATTGGAATCATAGTGCTTGGGAAATTCATAATAAAGTTAGAGGATTTTATCCAAATTGTGTAGCTTCCTTTCGAGATAAATCTATAAAAATTATGGCAACCACTCCCTTGGGAGAAAAATATTGGTCTCAATTACCTCCAGAATATCAAATTATCCAGAATCAATGGGAAAATTTATCCTCTTTGACAGGGAATCCTGGTGAAATTGTTAGTAATCTTAAAAAATTTGGTCCAATTCTCCAAACTGGAGAAGGCTTATTGCTACTACGGGAAGTGCAGTTAGCAGGGAAACGCCCTCAAGCAGGTTGGGATTTTGTTAATGGTATGCGTCTGTCAGTGGGTGAGATTTTTACTAAAAATTAACTATTTTAACCAGAAAATCTCAATAAAAAGAATAATAATTGCAAGAGATTATATAAACTCATAATAACGACAGCCCTCACAAGGACCTTCAGGATTGACAGCACATCTAAAAATTTCCGATCGGGCATTGAATTTACAATTAGAATCACCAATTACCCAACGCCCATCGATTAAACTTCTTTCTGTTGGTTTGCGGCTTTTTTGAACATAGAGAGACATTTTATGCAAATGATAGCCACCAATTTTATATTGGTAGTGATGATGACGCTCTAATACTGCGTACGTATTACCATCGAATTCTATATAGTTACCTGGTTGAGGCATCCAGTCTAATTCTATTTTTCCCAAGGATTGGCGGGTATTTGTCAAGATTACTTCTGTTAGTAATGATTCTGGCTTCATTTTCTCCTAAGACGGTTTTATGCTATATCATCTTAGCGCGATTTTATGAAGGTGGTGCATTTCTACCTTTCATTTTCTATGAGAATATTTTATGAAATATTATGCTTATTATCTCTTTTTGGGGTCATATATTTATAATAAAATTAATTAGACAAAAATCAAGTGACCATGGGACATTCTTTTATTCCTTCTCCATTGTCTCAACGCTAACATATTATTCTATAATGATAAAATCACCAATCTTTTTTTATTTAATCTATTCAAAATGAAGACACTAAAGAAAACAGGCATAATATTTCTTGCTACAGCAATAGTTATTGTAGTATTAAATCATATTATAGAAATCAAATTTCATAATCTTGTTAGCCCATTTCATATACAACCAGCTTTATCTCAAAATTTACAACGGGAAGAAAAGCGTTTAGCATTAGTCATTGGTAATAGTAATTATGAATTTGCTGGGAATTTGGCTAATCCAACTAACGATGCTGATGATATGTCTAAGACTTTGAGGGAATTAGGTTTTGAGGTTATTTTACTAAAAAATGCTAACTTACCTCAGATGGAAGAGACTATAGAAAGGTTTGCTGATCGTCTCAAAAGAGAAAAAGGTACAGATTTATTATTTTTTGCAGGACATGGAATCCAATATCAAAATGAAAATTATTTAGTTCCAGTAGAAGCAAAACTAAAAAGAAACCAAGATTTAAGATATGAAAGTGTACCTTTAGGGAAAATTTTAGGTGCATTAGAAGACGCTCAAAATAAAATTAATATTGTAATTTTAGATGCTTGTAGGAATAATCATTTTACTCGAAGCTGGAGATCTATTCAAAGAGGTTTAGTTACTGTGGAAGCAGGGCAAGGTACATATATTGCTTATGCCGCAGCACCAGGAGAATATGCCTACGATGGTCAAGGTAGAAATGGGATTTTTACTACTTATTTATTAAATCACATAAAAACACCTAATTTAGATATTGATTTGATGTTTAGAAGAGTTAGAAAAGATGTGATAAATGCGAAAAAATCCTCTATTTATCCTGATTCTCAAATTCCCTGGAGTTCTAATTCTATCTTAGGAGAGTATTCACTTAATCCAACCCCTAACAATCCTCCACCACCAAGAGAAACTCCTCCAGTTATTGTTAATCCAACCCCTAACAATCCTCCACCACCAGCAAACTCACAACTAAACATTCCTCAAAATCTATTCTCTTCAGCTACCAGAATAGATTATACTCCCTTAAGAAATGCATTAGCCGCAAAAGATTTTCGCAAAGCTGATGGATTAACTGCCCAATTAATACTTAAAGCAGGAGACAAAGATAATTCTAATTGGTTAGAAAGAGAGGAAATAAAAAAGTTGGCTTGTGTTGATTTAAGTATTATAGATCAATTATGGATAGAATATTCAGACAATCATTTTGGATATAGCATCCAAAGAGATATTTATCGCAAATCTGGTGGTATGATAGGTGAATGGGATTATGAGCGGGATATCAAAACATATAGGCGTTATGCTATCACTGTAGGATGGAAAAAAGGTACTGAAAATCATTTGAGTAACTATCTTCCTTATAACTTATATATATTTAATACTACCGCACCTAAAGGACATCTCCCGGCTTGGGATACTTGGGAAGCATGGGCAGGATATTTAGATCTTTTATTCTTACGTACACTTGAGTGCAATATATAAAGTATTAAAAAATATATTTTAATAGAGAGAATTAAAGTAATATAATAGTAAAAATAAAAAATTAAAATGATCGAAAAAACCCAAAAATTTACCAAAATTATCGCAAAAGAAGGGAATTTATATGTTTCACTTTGCCCAGAATTAGACATCGCAAGTCAAGACACAACTGTAGAAGAAGCTAAAGGGAATCTAAAAGAAGCCTTAGAATTATTCTTAGAAACCACCACCCCAAAAGAAATAGCCAATCCCTTATACAGTGAAATTTTGATTACCAAATTGGAGATAGCTATTGGGTAGATTTGAAATCTTATCAGCTAAATAAGTTTGTAAAATTCTCTCACAACATGGATTTAATCGTTTTTCCCATAATAGTGATAGACACCTTCGTGGAGAATGAGGAGAATGGGGAGAATGGGAGTTTCTTGAGACAAGGGAGACAAGGAAGACAAGGGAGACAAGGAAGAATTTAGTAATCTTATTACTTATTACTTATTTCTTATTACTTAATCTAGGATGGGTAGAATAAATTGTGGTTAATTATCCTAGATTTGGAATTTTTTAACTCTATCATTATTAAAGACAAATTGATTATTACAATCTATTATTCGTCAATCAGAGTTACCAAAATCTTTGTTTGAATCAAAATAGAATCAAAAAGAAAAGGGATAAGAAACCATCAAATACCCTTTCCCTTCAAACTAAATTATAAAAAAGCCAAAAATAATTTCAACTATTAGCATTAAGCAAACGAGAAGTAAGGAAACGATTCATCCAACCTTCCAAATAAGCACGATTTGCACGTTGTTCATCAAGATTTTTAGTATTTAAAGGATAAGGTGCTAAACCTTGAATAGCAGCAGTAGTCACGCAAAACATAGACTTTTGGAAAGTTTCGCAGATTTGTACCAATAAATCACCACCTTTTCGGGTACTTTCGTCAAAAATCTTTTGTAAATAATCAGGAATAAAATGCCTCATATCGTGCATTAAAAGGGTAGGAGGAATTCCCGCACCACCAATTGGTAATGGATCCGCATACAAAGCCCCATAAGTAAACATTGCTTGATCATAAGAAATTTGATAAGCTTGGGCATTAAAAGAAACTGTTCCCAAGAATGGCGTTCCTCTGAAGAAAATAGCCTCCACATAAGGCACACCTGTATCAGATAAAAAGGTTATACTAGAGGATTTTGGAATAATTTCATAGACTTTATCTCGAATTCTTAACTCATAAATAATAGGTTTAGCTGCATCAGTAACCAAACCATCTAAGATATGTTGAACAACATTGGGAATAGATTTTATTTTTCCTCTATCATAACGATCGGATAAACTGATAAAAATATCACTCATAACCCGCCAAAATTGCCCTAAACCGCTATAATAAGACATCACACGCATTTGTTCAACCCAAAAATCAGGGAAAGCCTTATCTAAAGCTAACATCAAAAAATTATTTTTAAACTTAGCTTGAATAACTTGTTTAGCAGCTTCCACAAATTCAGGGGTATCTAAATAAGCATCTAAGCCTCCACCTCCATGCCAAAACATTGATTTCATACAATATTCCGCATATTCATAATTAATTCGATCGTGCCACCAAAACCTTAGTAATTTAGGAAAAGAAAACTCTCCATTAAAATATTTAAAAAACGGGAAAAGTCGTAAAAATTGATGTTCTGCAATATAATTAAGATTGTTAGAATAAGCATCCAAAACCACACCATAACTTTTCAGAATACCCACAACCTCCACTACATTTTCAGGAGAATCCTTAAGTAAAGCCTCACCAGATTCTAAACGATGAATGTATTCAGCTAAAGGATGCTTAGAAGGTTCTAATTTTGAAGTTAACATAACAAATTTTTTACCAAAATATTTTACAACATGAGTTAATCATTAAACTATTTTTCTCAAAAGTAATTAATAAAATCAAAACTTATCTTGAGAAATTAAGACAATAAAGAGATAAAATAAATAAATTAAATACAGATAAATCCTCTTTCATTTTCAAAAACCCAATTAAAAACCCATACTAGAACTAATTAAATCAAAAAATTAATAAAAACAAGTCTAATTTAATTTTAATTATTGAATCATAGAAGACTCAAAAAATGATTGATTAAGATTAGAAGCATCAGACATATTCATACTGACAATATTTTCTTGGTTAATCAATAACATACTAGTTTCAGACACACTCCATCGCACCATTAAATTAGGAATAATTCCTAAAGTAACAATAGATAAACTGAGAATAATAGCCGGAATTCTTTCACTCCATAATACCCTAGGTAAATCAGTTAACTCAGGAGTTAACCTGCCAAAGAATACTCGATTAATCATCAACAAGAAATATACCGCAGTCAAACCGCTAGCAATCAGACACAAAAGAGTTTGAATCGTAAACACAGGAAAACTACCTCTAAATACCAAAAACTCAGAGATAAAACCCACCATCCCAGGAATACCCGCGCTTGCCATCACCCCTAAAATCATCAAACTCCCAGTCACAGGTAAACCCTTTTGAGGATTCAGCAAACCTCGTAAAAAATCCACATCTCGACTACCAGTTTTCCTATAAACCACACCTACCAGCAAGAATAATAAAGCAGAAATCAAACCATGGGCAATCATTTGTAGTATAGCAGCAGCTATGCTTAATTCAGTAGTAGCCGCCGTAGCCAAAAGAATGTAAGCCATGTGAGAGATAGACGAAAAAGCTACCACTTTTTTCATATCCTTTTGGGTAATGGCACAAGATGCACCATACAAAGCACTAATTGCTGCCAAAGTTGCTAACCAAGGTGATAAAGTTATCCAAGCATCTAAAAATAAACCTACACCAAATCTTAACAAACCATAAGTGCCTAATTTCAATAAAACTCCCGCTAATAAGAGAGAAACAGGTGTTGAAGCTTCAACGTGGGCATCTGGCAACCAAGTATGAAAAGGAAAAACAGGTATTTTAATACCTAAACCGACTAATAATGGAATTAACAAAGATACTTGAGTTGCTAATGGTAATGCTGTATTTCGTAAAGATTCATATTCAAAACCAGAACTTTCTGATAACCAAACTAACCCTAAAAATGAGATTAATACTAAAAATCCTGAAACTGCTGTGTATAAGAGAAATTTCATAGCAGCATAGCCTCGTCTATTTCCTCCCCAAATAGCAATTAAAAAATACAAAGGTACAATTTCAAGCTCGTAGAAAAGGAAAAATAATAACAAGTTTTGAGCTAAAAATGCTCCTGCTACTCCACTACTTAGTAACAATAATAAAGTATAATAAAAGCGAGGACGTTGAATATCTTTACTTGTACTAAAGATAGCAATTAATGTCAAAAAACCATTTAAAAATAGCAAAGGAAATGATAAACCATCTACTCCTAAACTATAGTTTAAACCTAACCAATCAATCCAAGAGATATATTCTTTAAATTGAATTTCTCCCAAATTAGGATCGAATTTAAATCCTAGGAAAATATTTAAAATTAATACAGCAAATGAAATCAATAAGGCTATATTCCGAGAAGAATTTGATTCAATTTTTCTTGGTAAATAAATTAAGACAATTCCCAACAATGGTAATAAAATAAAACCACTCAACATCTTCTTTTTTTCCTTTTTAAAAATTAATTAAACTATACTTTTTTTACCCCAAAAAAAATAATTAACAATAGATAATCCATAATTAACAGTAGTTTTTCAAGACAATCCAGTTTAAAAATAGAGAAAAACCAGTAATTAATAAATATTAACTACCATCAATTACCAAGAATTGACGACCAATAATCAGTGATAATAGAATATTGACCATTGAGTACAAACCATATTAATAAAGTAACTCCAACAATCATGGTTAAAATATAAAATTGAGACTGGCCAGAAACATTATATTTTAAAGTATTGCCACTAAAAATTGTGATTAAACTTACTAAATTTACCACTCCATCCACCACATATCGATCGAGCCAATTAGTCAACTTAGATAAAGTAGCTACCATCCAAACCACAGTAAAACCATAGATTTTATCAAGATAGAAATCATAAGCCAATAAATCTTGAATAAACCTTAACAAGAAATGAGTAGGCCTAGCCCATGCTTTGCGTAAATTAATTATAAATCCTATAATACAACCTATCAAACCAGACAACATTATTAAAGGTATAGCTAATTGAACAACTAGTATATCTGAAATTTCTAAAGGAGTAGTAGAAGCCAACCAAAGAGGCCATCTCATAGGTACAAGAGGAATTAATAAAGCTACAATACTCAAACTTACCATAGGAAGAGCCATTGGCCAGGGGGCTTCTGCCACCCTACGAGTTTTCATTTGTGGATCCCCTAAAAATACCAAACGAAACACCCGAGTCAAATTGATAGCATTGAAAAAATTGAGAAAAATTAAAATACCTAACAGCCACCAATCTACATCCCAGGAACCATTAAACCAGCGTTGAATCGTCCAAAAAATCCCCAAAGGCATCAAAGCAATTAAACTCCCACTACCCACCACAAAAGCTGAAGTCGTCGCCGGCATTCTTGACCAAATCCCTCCCATTTCCGTGATATTTTGGTTACTAGTAGTAAGAATTATAGAACCTGCACTCATAAACAATAGAGCTTTGCCAATAGCATGAGTCAATAATAACAACAAGGCAATATCCACATGGCCTAATCCCACTGCAATAAATACCAAGCCCAAAAAAGCACTAGTAGAATGGCACAGTGCCCTTTTAATATCAATTTGAGCAAGGGCAATTAAAGAAGCACCTAAAACAGTTACGGAGCCGATAATAATTAAAATATCAGAAGATATAGGAGAAAGAGTAAATACAGGTTGAAGTTTAATCAAAACATAAGCACCAGCAGAAACCACAATAGAATTTCGCATAATACCCGCCGGATTTGGCCCTTCCATGGCTTCATCCAACCACAGACTCAAGGGGAATTGAGCACATTTACCAGTAGGCCCAGCAATCAATGATAAACCCAATAAAGCAGCCGTTAAAGAAGGCAACGGATGACTTGAAGCCCAAGTTTCTAACTCTGAAAAGCTCAATCCTTCTCCATAGCTAGAAAGGGCAACTAATCCCATTAATAAGATGATGTCTCCTACTCGTTTCGTTAAAAAAGCATCTCTAGCTGCCGTTACCACTAAAGGTTGGGCATACCAAAATCCAACTAACAAATAGGTTGACAAAGTGAGCATTTCTAGAAGACCATAGCTTAAGAGCAATGAGTCACTAATGGCTATTCCTCCTAATGCCGCTTCAAAAAAGCCCATTAAGCCATAGAATCTTGCCAACGACCAATCTTTTTCTAAATATCCAAGGGCATAAAGTTGTACCAACAAACTAATTCCTGTTACTAACTCTAATGCACCAAGACTCACTGGAGAAAGTTCAATGGCTAAGGATAAATCTAAATTCGCTATTGTTAACCAGTGAAATACTATTTTTTCCGGTTCCTGTTGCCAAATGGCATTAAATGCGATCGTACCATGAATAAACGATAATACCGTCATCAACAGATTTATATATGCTGCTGGCCGAGGCCCTGTTTTTCGGATAATGCCTATTGACCACGGCAGACTAAGAATTGCTCCTATTAATCCATATAGAGGTATTAACCAGCTTATTTTTAAGAGAAAATCACTCATCCAAAAATTCCTTATTAATTTACGACATTGATTATTTTATGGTTTTTGTTCCTAACAAAGTAGGATAAGATCTATTTAAAATTAATTATCAATAATTAACCCTTAATCTTGACAAATTAAGCCATTAGATCGACAATTTTAGCAGCTATTTCTGAGTTTTTTCCTGATATCTCCATCTAATTTGCTAATATTGCAATTACCTCATGCTTTTGTTTAAAAGTTGATCTAAAATTTTATCTTCTTTTTCTACATATTTATTATGCTTTTTTTGCCATTTATTTTGCCACTCCATTTAGTACTTTTACCTATAGCATCTTTGAAGATTCTTTGATCCTGAACCAATAATCCTCTTAATATTTCTTGTTTGACTTTGTCTCCAATTCCAGCTTAAAGACAGCAAAAACCTTTCTAGACAAGGGTTAGTCCTCTCTAAAACTAGGAAAAAAATTTAGTATAAAAAGATTATAAAACAGTTTGCACACTTCTTACTAATAGATAATTCCTGATGCTTTCTACCCTAGTTAAAAGCAAAGCATTAAAATTTATTAACTAAATTATTAAAAAATATGATAATGTTTTATATTGTCAAAGAGTTCAACATTATATATGCTGGAAATGTAGGTAAATATCAAGCCGAATTCTCGGTTATAGTACCTAGATAGTACCTAATTAAAATTTGAGGTTTTGATTCGATCGAAACTGTCTATCTTTAAGTCTGTTAAATATTGCCTAAACAGTAAAAATTATGGGAAAATCCTTGAAAAAGATTGATTTTTTATCAATCATCTTCTATTCTAAATACCCCTATAATGACGGGAAAGATATTTTAAAGATTAGAGTATAAATCCTTAAGATTTAAAAGAAAAAACCCTAAAATTTAGGCTAAATGACATCTAATGTTAAAATAAGCAACAGACATAGGTTTAACTATTGACGGTATCCAAATTGAATTAATACCGGCAAACATAAGTAATATCTTAGAATACTCTCTAAGTAAACAAAATCGATTGGTAAGATTGAATTGCATAAGATATGCCCATTCCATCTGAATAATCTAAAAAAACTAATGTTGAAGATAATTACAAAATTATTTTAAGGAGTAAAGAAGAGAAAAATGCCAATCGCAGTAGGAATGATTGAAACACTAGGGTTTCCAGCCGTAGTAGAAGCAGCAGATGCAATGGTAAAAGCAGCTCGTGTTACTTTAGTAGGATATGAAAAAATCGGTACAGGGCGTGTAACAGTAATTGTCCGAGGAGATGTATCTGAAGTACAAGCATCCGTAGGCGCAGGAATAGAAGCGGCAAATCGAGTAAATGGTGGGGAAGTATTATCAACTCATATTATTGCTCGTCCTCATGAAAACTTGGAATATGTACTACCGATACGTTACACGGAAGAAGTAGAACAATTCCGAACCTATTAAATTAGAAACTCAAGTTTAGATTAACTCAAAAACTCAAGTTTAGAAGAAAGAAAACACTCAGTAGTAAATAGATTACTACTGAAATAAGATCCGGGAGCAAAAAAACTCATGTCAATCGCAGTAGGAATGGTAGAAACTCTGGGCTTTCCAGCAGTAGTGGAAGCAGCAGATGCAATGGTAAAAGCAGCTCGTGTCACCTTAGTGGGATATGAAAAAATAGGTACAGGGCGTGTGACAGTAATTGTACGAGGAGATGTATCTGAAGTACAAGCATCAGTAGCCGCAGGAATAGATAACGTTAAACGAGTAAATGGAGGACAAGTATTATCCCATCATATTATTGCTCGTCCTCACGAAAACTTGGAATATGTTTTACCAATTCGTTATACCGAAGAAGTAGAACAATTCCGAGAAAGCGTAAATCCCCAACCTCTTAGAAGAAATTAAATGAACTGCAATGCAAATTGCTAAAGTAATTGGAACAGTAGTTAGTACTCATAAAACGAATAGCCTGAGAGGAATGAAATTCTTGTTATTGAAATTCATAGACGAAGAGGGAAATCTCTTAGAAAAATATGAAGTAGCAGGAGACATGGTCGGTGCAGGTGTGAATGAATGGGTACTAGTAACTAGAGGCAGTGCAGCTCGCATTGAACAAGGGAATCAAGAACGCCCGCTAGATGCAATGGTAGTAGGAATTATCGATACTATTTCAATTGAAAAAGGAACCCTTTATAGCAAAAGAGAAGCAGAGCGGGTGTAACTTACATAAAAATAAAAAATAAAAAATCAGAAAAAATCATAGGAGGAATTTAATCATGGTAGTCCGGAAACGTGCGGCTCCACCCACTCCTTGGTCGAGAGATTTAGCAGAACCTCAAATCGATCATAGTGCCTACGTACATTCCTTCTCTAATTTGATTGGAGATGTGACAGTCTCTGAAAATGTCTTAATTGCCCCTGGAACTTCCATCCGGGCAGATGAAGGAACTCCATTTTTTATTGGGGAAGGAACCAATATTCAAGATGGGGTAGTTATTCATGGCTTAGAACAAGGACGTGTTGTTGGTGATAATGGCAAGAAATATTCTGTATGGATTGGGAAAGAATCTTGTATAACTCACATGGCATTGATTCATGGTCCAGCATATGTGGGGGATGAATGCTTTATTGGCTTTCGTTCAACAGTATTTAATGCCAAAATTGGTGATGGTTGCATTGTGATGATGCACGCTTTAATACAAGATGTGGAAATTCCTCCCGGAAAATATGTCCCATCAGGAGCAGTAATTACTAATCAACAACAAGCAAATCGTTTACCAGATATACAACCTGAAGATAAGCATTTTGCTCACCATGTGGTACAAATCAACGAAGCTTTACGGGCAGGATATCAATGTGCGGAAAATTCTAGTTGTATTAATACATTTGTAAGTGAAATAGGAAAAACTAATAATAGTACTAATGGTAAATCTAATTCGAGGGAAACTATGAGTGTTAATACTGATATAAAAGAACAGGTGCGCTCTCTTATATCTCAAGGATGTAAGATAGGTGTAGAACACGCAAATCAACGTAGATTTAAAACTAAGTCTTGGCAAACTTGTGGTTCCATCGAAGGCAATAGAGAAGATTTAGTAGTGGGCCAAATTCAACAAATCCTTGGAGAATATCCAGGAGAATATGTCCGCTTGATTGGAATTGATCCTAATGCTAAACGTCGTGTAGTTGAAACCATTATTCAACGCCCCGGTGAAAATCCAGTTCAAAGTAACGGAAGCAAACCTTTGAGTTATGGTAATAGCTATTCTAATAACTCCGTATCCTCTCAAAGTAATGGCAATTTTGGCATCGATTCTCAAATACAACAACAATTAAACTCTTTGTTAGCTCAAGGTTATCAAATTGGTACAGAATATGCCTCTGCTCGTCGATTTAAAACCAAATCTTGGTTAACTGGAAATACTATTGAATCTAAAAATATCAATCAAGTAGTACAAGAATTAGAAGCCACTTTAGGTCAACATTCAGGAGAATATGTACGTTTAATCGGAATCGATCCTAATGCTAAAAAGCGTGTGTTAGAAACCATTATTCAACGTCCAGATGATCAACCAGTACAAAGTTCTAATTTACCACAAAACTCCAATTATAGTAATGGTGCTTCAGTTGGTAAATCTTTGAAAGGCTTAAATAGTAACTTCAATAGTGGTCTAAATCCAGAAATAATCTCACAAGTAAAAACATTATTACGACAAGGCTACAAAATAGGCACAGAACACGCCGATCGTCGTCGTTTCAAAACTAAGTCTTGGTTAACTTGTTCTCCTATTAATAGCAATAACGAGCATGAAGTAGTTGGTGCTCTAGAAACTTGTTTACAAGAACATAGCGGAGAATACGTTCGCTTAATTGGAATAGATGCAGCTGCTAAAAGAAGAGTATCAGAAATTATTATTCAACGTCCAGACGGAAATAATATCAATGGTGCAAGTTCAAATAGCTTTCAATCCTTTAACAGCAGTCCTGTAAGTAAATCTAATAACGGATTTAGTGCAAACAATAACGTTTCATCCTTTGGAAGCCAAGTTGCTAGCAATCTTTTGAGTGCTGAAGCTATGGAAGAAGTACGATCCCTCATGGCTCAAGGATGTAAAATCGGAACAGAACACGCATCAAAACGTCGCTTTAAAACCAAGTCCTGGCAAAGTTGTTCTCCTATAGAAAGTAATAATCCTCAAGCAGTGATTAATGCTCTAGAAGCTTGTTTACAAGACCATAGTGGGGAATATGTGCGTATTATCGGCATCGATCCTAATGCTAAAAAACGGGTATCAGAAACTATTATTCAACGTCCCTAGTTGATATTCATTTACTTACCAACAGTTACCAGTATTAATTAATTAATTAATATATCTTTCTTGCCAGATTATCTGTTGCAAGTCAATTCTCCATGGATAGCAAATTATTTACTTTCCAAAATTGATATCTGGTAACTGGTTAACTGGTAACTGATAACTGGTGAAAATCAAATTTAACCAATGTAAATTTCATGCCTTTTAATCTATGTACTTATAAATGTATTTACCCTCTCTGCAACCAGTCAGTCATTCAGATTTTTATGTAAGCGGTAATGTCAAAATCCACGAGAGTGTAGTGGTTTCCCCCGGAGTGATTTTGCAAGCTTCTGCCAACGCACAAATCACTATTGAAGCAGGAGTGTGTATTGGTATGGGAGTTATTATTAATGCTTATCAAGGAAAAATAGAAATCGGAAATAATACCATCATTGGAGCAGGAGTTTTAATTATTGGTAAAACCAAAATTGGTGAACAAGTTTGTATTGGAACAAGTTCTACTATTTTTAATGCAAATATTGAATCATTAAGTATCATTTCCCCTGGTTCTTTGATTGGAGATTATTCTCGTCAATTAACAATTACAAATCAACCTTTAAAGTTAGAAAATATTGATATTAATTCTGAAGAAATTGAGCCTATTAACAACGATGATGAGTTATGGAATCTTGACAAAGAAATGCCAGAAAATTCTGAAATCTTAGAGTCAGAATTAGAAAGACAAGACCCTATCATTGATGATTCAATTAATAGTTTTGAATCAGAAATAGAATCAGAAATAGAATCAGAAATAAAACCAGAAATAAAACCAGAAGAAAAAATAGACCAACAACCAAAATCTTCTAGCCAAGAGCAAGGTTCTGTGGTTGGCAAAGTTTACATTAACAAACTATTGGTTACCCTTTTTCCTAGTGGTCAATATGTAAAAAACGGAAATGGCGATAATAATCCTCAGAAGCAGTGAAAATCAATAAAAAGCTAGAAAATATTGATAAAAGCTAGTTTTTCCTCGATTTTTTAAGATTAAAGTCTATAAATTTTAAGAACAAATAAGCAATTATACCTAAATAACAAAATTAAAATTATCCCTATGCTTTGTTGATCCTTAAAGCAACAAATTGAATTACAAGCCTTAAAATAAAAGGTTTTTAATTATCGGTTATAGATGTTTTTAAAACTATGAGAGTCGTAATAATTCTCATAGTTTTCTATTTGGAAATAAACTTTATAAAGAAACGTAAAGATAGTTTGACAAGAAACCATAAATGATTAAAAAAATTAATAAATCCCAGAAAAAATGCCTATCTAAATTAACCAAAAAAAAATTTTTTTTATAGTTAAAAAAAAAACCAAACCATGTTAAGATAAAAACTCGAAAAGAAAGACAATCAAGATTAAAGATTGCCACTATAAAATATATAAGATTTTTTAGCTTGAGAAATTCAACAAATCCTCTCAGGTTTAAAAGAAAAATTATACCCATTAGTTATGGAGAAAAATCCTAAAAATGGTACAAACTAAATCAAACTCAGGGTTTCAGGCAGGCGTAAAAGACTATCGATTAACCTACTACACCCCAGACTATACTCCTAAAGATACAGACATATTAGCTGCTTTTCGTGTAACAGCTCAGCCAGGTGTACCTCCTGAAGAAGCAGGTGCAGCAGTAGCAGCAGAATCCTCCACAGGTACTTGGACAACCGTTTGGACAGATGGATTAACAGATCTAGATCGTTATAAAGGTCGTTGTTATGACATCGAACCAGTTCCCGGTGAAGATAATCAGTTCTTCTGTTTCGTTGCTTATCCTTTAGATCTATTTGAAGAAGGATCTGTAACTAATATGCTTACTTCCATCGTAGGTAACGTATTTGGATTTAAAGCATTACGTGCTCTACGTCTAGAAGATCTTCGTATTCCAGTTGCTTACTTAAAAACATTCCAAGGACCTCCTCATGGAATTACAGTAGAGCGTGACATCCTTAACAAATATGGTCGTCCTCTATTAGGTTGTACAATTAAGCCAAAATTAGGTCTATCTGCTAAAAACTACGGTCGTGCCGTATATGAGTGTTTACGTGGTGGTTTAGATTTCACTAAAGACGACGAAAATATTAACTCTCAACCCTTCATGCGTTGGCGCGATCGCTTCTTATTCGTAGCAGAAGCAGTTCATAAAGCACAAGCAGAAACTAACGAAATTAAAGGACATTACCTTAATGTAACAGCTCCAACTTGTGAGCAAATGTTACAACGTGCAGAATTCGTGAAAGAATTAGAAATGCCAATTCTAATGCACGACTACTTAACAGGTGGTTTCACAGCTAACACAACCTTAGCTAAATGGTGCCGCGATAATGGTATATTAATGCATATTCACCGCGCTATGCACGCCGTAATCGATCGTCAAAAGAACCATGGTATTCACTTCCGTGTTTTAGCTAAGTGTCTACGTATGTCTGGTGGAGATCACTTACACTCAGGTACAGTTGTAGGTAAATTAGAAGGTGAACGAGGCATCACTATGGGCTTTGTTGACCTAATGCGCGAAGACTACGTAGAAGAAGATCGTTCTCGCGGTATCTTCTTTACTCAAGATTGGGCTTCTATGGGTGGAGTAATGCCAGTAGCTTCTGGTGGTATCCACATCTGGCATATGCCTGCGTTAGTAGAAATCTTTGGTGATGATTCCTGCCTACAATTCGGTGGTGGTACTTTAGGTCACCCATGGGGTAATGCTCCTGGTGCAACTGCTAACCGTGTAGCTCTTGAAGCTTGTATCCAAGCTCGTAATGAAGGACGTTCTCTTGCTCGTGAAGGGAATGAAATTATTCGCGAAGCAGCTCGTTGGTCTCCTGAATTAGCAGTAGCTTGTGAATTGTGGAAAGAAATCAAGTTTGAGTTTGAGGCAATGGATACAATTTAATCTGTGTAGAGTAGTTAGTTTTTAGTTTGAGCATATATAACTATAAACTAACAACTTAACATCAGTATCTCTTTGGGAGAGGTAGGTTTCCATGTATTCAAAACACGTAGCTAAAGAGACAGCAAAGGTTTTACAAAGTTACCTTACTTATCAAGCTGTTCGCACCATTATTAGTCAGTTAAGAGAAACTAATCCAACTCAAGCGATTTGGTTGAGCAATTATTCTGATCGACATAAAATTCAAGATGGTGAAGGTTATCTCAATGGGCTTATTTCTGAAGATAAAGAATTAGTATTGCGGATTATGACAGTGAGAGAGCATCTTGCTGAAGCAGTACTCGATTTTATGCCAGAAATGGTCAAAGTGGGCATAAGTAAGGCAAATATAGAACATCGCCGTCACCTCTTAGAGCGTCTCACCCAATCCCAATCCCAATCTCAAACCTCAAATTCTACTACTAATTCTGAAATGTCTAATTCAGAGTTGGATAGTAATGATTCTTCAGATTAAATCTTTTTGATTCATCTATTAGTAATAAAAAGAAAAAACAATGAAAACTTTACCAAAAGAGCGTCGTTACGAAACCCTTTCTTATTTGCCTCCTTTAACAGATCAGCAAGTGGCTAAGCAAGTTCAATATATTATTGATCAAGGTTATATTCCTGCTATTGAGTTTGAAGAAAATCCTCAACCAAGTGATCACCATTGGACTCTTTGGAAGCTTCCTATGTTCAGTGCTGGTAGTGCTCAAGAAGTTCTTAATGAAGTACGTGAATGTCGTTCCGAAAATGGCAATTGCTACATCCGTGTAATCGGTTTCGATAACATTAAGCAATGTCAAGCAGTTAGCTTTATCGTTTATAAGCCTAACCAAAATCGTTTCTAAGTTAAAAGTTTAACTTAAATATTATTAGGGCGCATGGAGATAGATTCTTGCGTCCTTGTATTTTCGTTTCAAATAAATAAATAGCATATTTAAAAGAATTAATATTTAATCTTAAATTTCAAAAATAATCATAATTAGAAGAATTTTATAAATTAATGATAGAGTTAAAATTCTCTAATTTTAGGATAATTTTAAGAAAAACTTTTTTCCTTAATGTCAGTATCAAAACCTACTTCCTATACTCCCTATTCCTCCCATTATTCATCTCTATAACTATTAAAGAAAAATGATATTAGTTATTCTGCTCATCTCCTCATTCTCCCCATTGTTGCTATTGATTAGTCAATTTTTATCCTCTTTTCGCGAAATAATGATATAAGAATTGCAGCTACTTGATTGTTTTTAACAGAAGTTAACTAAAATTTTCCCAACAACAAGAAATTCCTCAAATGGATTCCATCTCAATGTTATATTTGTCAAGATTTTTGGGAACTATTAACAATGAAATCCACTTACCATTAACAGCAATAAAGTATAGTACTAGAGTAGGCAGTTGATAGATTGGATACAATTATTTTCTAAAATGGACTTCTTTCAGGTAAGATGAGAAAATGTCCAAATTAATAATTTAAAGAGGTAAAAGAAATCCGAATGAGTCAAGAAATATTTGATCGAGTACAAAAAGTAGTAATAGAGCAACTAGAAGTAAAAGAAGAAGAAGTAAAACCAGAAGCTAGTTTTGCTCAAGATTTAGGAGCAGATTCATTAGATACAGTAGAGTTAGTAATGGCTCTGGAAGAAGAATTTGATATCGAAATTCCAGACGAAGCAGCAGAAAATATTGATACTGTCGAAAAAGCAGTAAATTATATCCAAGAGAAAACACAAGCAACTGCTTAGAAAATTTCAACTATAAACAATTAAAGCATTGCTAAATCTTAGAATTGTCTCCTATCTGCATTCTAGGAGAGAAAAGTCCTTATAAATTTAGGATTATGACAAAAAACCAACAAAAACGTGTTGTGATCACAGGGTTAGGTGCAATAACCCCTATTGGAAATACCCTCCATGAATATTGGGAAGGGTTATTAACAGGGCGCAACGGCATCGATCGAATTACTTTTTTTGACACTTCCCAACACGCCTGTAAAATAGCAGGAGAAGTAAAAGGGTTCGATCCCCATGAATATCTCGAACGCAAAGAAGCAAAGCGCATGGATCGTTTTGCCCAACTCGGAGTGGCAACGAGCAAACAGGCAATAGCAGATGCCGGTTTTATCATTAATGATTTGAATGCAGAAGAAGTAGGGGTAATTATTGGAACTGGAGTTGGAGGATTAAAAACCCTTGAAGATCAACAAGAGCATTGTCTAAATAAGGGTTTTAATCGATGTAGTCCTTTTCTAATTCCCATGATGATCGCTAATATGGCAGCAGGATTGACAGCCATTCATCTAGGAGCAAAAGGGCCAAATTTCTCCACCGTAACAGCCTGTGCTGCAGGATCTCACGCCATTGGAGAAGCTTTTAGGCTCATTCAACATGGTTATGCCAAAACAATGATTTGTGGTGGCTCCGAAGCAGCAATCACACCATTGTCATTTGCAGGGTTCTCCTCAGCTAAAGCACTTTCAATTCGCAATGATGAACCACACATCGCTTGCCGTCCATTCGATCGAGATCGAGATGGCTTTGTTATGGGAGAAGGAGCAGGTATATTAATTCTGGAAGAATTAGAACAAGCTCTCAATCGTGAGGCAAAAATATATGGAGAAATAGTAGGTTATGGAATGACTTGCGATGCCTATCATATGACAGCTCCTGTTCCAGACGGTAAAGGTGCAACTAGAGCAATGGAACTAGCTCTCAAGGATGGAGGAATAACTCCAAATATGGTTAGTTATATAAATGCTCATGGGACAAGTACACCTGCAAATGATGTTACAGAAACTAAAGCAATCAAAAAAGCTTTAGGAGATTATGCTTATAAAATAGCAATAAGTTCTACAAAATCAATGACAGGCCATCTTTTGGGCGGTTCCGGTGGCATTGAAGCAGTGGCAGCTTTAATGGCCATTTCAGAAAATAAAATTCCCCCCACCATTAATTTGTCAAATCCAGATCCTGAATGCGATCTAGATTATGTATCCGGACAAAGTCGCCAACAAACAGTTAATGTGGCCTTATCAAATTCTTTTGGATTTGGTGGCCACAATGTTACCCTAGTTTTCAAAAAATATAACTCTTAAGTTATTAATCATTCCTTAGAGGTAATTAAATACTCTATCAATTATCACAAAATAGAATTTTGGTTTCAAATCAAAAAAAAGGCTTAAGTTTGACTTGCCCATCGTACCCTCCAATGGGATGATGGGAACTAAGTCTTGGGGATGTCAATGGCAAAGATCTAATCTTCGATCGAGCTATCATCAATTTAAGACTGTATTGTACTTACATCAAAAAAAATAAATAATTAATTATGGTTGTTGCTACTCAATCCCTTGAAGAACTTTGTATTAATTCTATCCGCTTTTTGGCAATCGATGCAGTAGAAAAAGCAAATTCAGGTCATCCCGGACTACCAATGGGTGCGGCTCCTATGGCATTCGTGCTTTGGGATCGTTTTATGCGCTTTAATCCTAAAAATCCTAAGTGGCTAAACCGCGATCGCTTCGTTCTTTCTGCTGGACATGGTTGTATGTTACAGTATGCTCTAATGTATTTAACAGGATATGATAGCGTACCACTAGAAGAAATTAAGCAATTCCGTCAGTTAGGTTCAAAAACTCCAGGACACCCTGAAAATTTCCTTACAGAAGGAGTAGAAGTAACTACAGGTCCTTTAGGACAAGGAATTGCAAATGGTGTGGGTATAGCAATGGCAGAAGCTCACCTAGCAGCAATGTTTAACAAGCCAGATTGCCAAATTATTGACCATTATACTTATGTTATTTTAGGCGATGGCTGTAATATGGAAGGAATTTCAGGTGAAGCTTGTTCTTTAGGCGGTCACTTGGGTTTAGGAAAATTAATCGCTCTATATGATGATAATCATATCTCCATTGACGGCCATACTGAAATCGCTTTTACAGAAGATGTAAATAAGCGTTTTGAAGCTTACGGTTGGCATGTTCAACACGTAGAAAATGGTAATAGCGATTTAGAAGGAATTGCTAAAGCTATCGAAGCCGCAAAAGCAGTAACAGATAAGCCTTCTTTAATCAAAGTAACAACAACTATTGGTTATGGTTCTCCTAATAAAGCAAATACTCATGGTGTTCATGGTGCAGCTTTAGGTGGTGATGAAGTCCAAGCAACTCGTAAAGAATTAGGTTGGGAATATCCAGAGTTTGAAGTACCTCAAGATGCTCTTAATCATTTCCGCAAAGCAGTAGAGCGGGGTGCTCAATCGGAAAAAGAATGGAACGATCTTTTCAATCAGTACAAGTCTAAATATCCAGAAGATGCAGCTTTATTAGAGCGCATGATGAGCGGTAAGCTTCCTGAAGGATGGGAAAAAGCTCTACCAGTCTATACTCCAGAAAGCAAAAAAGATGCTACTCGTAACCAATCTGGTGCAACTCTTAATGCTTTAGCAGAAGTATTACCAGAATTATTTGGTGGTTCTGCTGATCTAGCTCCTTCTAACAAGACTTATTTAAAATCTTCTAAGGATTTCCAAAAAGGTCAATACGATCAACGTAACATCCGTTTTGGAGTTCGCGAACACGGTATGGGAGCAATTTGTAATGCCATTGCTCTACATGGATCTGGTTTAATTCCTTATGGTGCTACTTTCCTTGTATTTACCGATTACATGAGAAATGCGATTCGTCTATCTGCATTGTCTGAAGCAGGGGTTATTTGGGTAATGACTCATGATTCTGTTGCTTTAGGAGAAGATGGACCTACTCACCAACCTGTAGAACATATTGCTACTTTACGCGCTATTCCAGATTTAATCGTTTATCGTCCTGCTGATGGTAATGAAACTTCTGGTGCTTATAAAGTAGCAGTGGAAAAACGTCATCAACCTACTTTATTGGCTCTTTCTCGTCAAGGTTTACCTAACTTAGAAGGAAGTTCTATTGAAAATGCTGCTAAGGGTGCTTATATTCTTCAAGATAGTCAAGGTACTCCTGAACTTATTTTAATTGGTACTGGTAGTGAAACTCATCTTTGTGTTGAGGCTGCTAAACAGTTGGGTAATAAAGTTCGTGTTGTTTCCATGCCTAGCTGGGAAATGTTTGAAGAACAAGATGAAGCTTATCGCGAATCTGTATTACCTAAAGCTGTTACTAATCGTTTGGCTGTAGAAGCTGGGACAAGCTTTGGTTGGGGTCGTTATGCTGCTAATAGTATTAGTATTGATACTTTTGGAACTTCCGCTCCAGGTGGTCTGGCTTTAGAGAAGTTTGGTTTCACTGTTGATAATGTAGTAGCAAAAGCTAAAGCTTTATTAGGATAATTGATTCCTTTTAATTCAATTAAAGGTAAGCCCCTAGATTATTTTTATTTTAAGGGCTTTTTCCTTTATTAATTTAATAGCAATATTATCTTGAGTAATTAATAATTTTTTGAAGCTTTTATGATAATTTCACGATAGATTAAGTATATTTTAAAGTAGAGAAAAATTAAATTTTGGCATTAGATATACTTATACGTTTGATAAAAAATGAATTTAAGATTATCTTTATTTATGATTCTTAAAAATTGAAATAATTATATTAATAGCTAATCAATTTGGTTGATAATTTAGGAGGTTTTATTATATGAAAATAGCTTTTGCTACCCAAGATAATATTCATGTCAATGCTCACTTTGGTTCAGCAAAAAAATTTGATATTTATGAGGTTTCCTCTGAAGGTTATACTTTTCTTGATACAGTTGAATTTGGGGGAAATCTAAATCAAGATGGGAATGAAGATAAATTAGTCCCTAAAATTAATGCTGCTGCTGATTGTAAAATTATATATGTTGCCGCTATTGGGCAAAGTGCTGCTTCTCGTCTCTTACAAAATAAGATCACTCCACAAAAAATAAATGATCCAGAACGTAAAATTACTGATGTTATCGATGATTTGATCAAAATGCTAGATAATCCTCCTCCTTGGTTACGTAAAATTTTAATAGAAAAAAAACGATCTTTTGATTTTGAAGAAGAAGAAGATTTTGAAGATGAATAGTCTTTTTAGAAAATAATGTGATTTTTATTGAAAAAAATATTTGTTTTTGGAATAAATCTTAAATTTTAACGATTATACCTGTTTTAAACAATATCCCGTCAAGCAAAGTAGTGCTATAACGGGTTTTAATTTATTCACTGGTAGATTTTTCTTCAGAAGGACTTTCTTCTTTTTTAGGCTCTTTTTTGAGAAGTTCTTCTTTGTTCTTGAGTTCTGCCCTTTTGCGATCGGCAGCAATAGCTTCTTCAATCACAATCAGCATTTGAGAGATTTTTTCCAGATTCCGAATATATAACTCTAAATCTTTGCTAATTTTTTCCTCTGGTAAATTTAAGCTTTCTGAAATCTTTTTTAATATTGATTCAAGTTCTGATTTATCTTTAATTTTTTCTGGATTAACTTTTTCCAAAAGAGAATATACACCAATGGCAAATAGACGAGAGTATTTAAAATTTTGATTTTTAGTAATACTATCTATTGATTCTGTTATGGATTTATCTAAATCATTTATAGATAATGATGAATTAAATAAAGCATGAATATCTTCTATTGATTTACCATCTGCCCACTCTAATAAAGTCTTAGCAGAAGAGCGGTATTCTTGGGGATCACCACCAGTAGATTTGCAAATACCAGTAAAAATTGATTCTAAATCTTTTTCAGGACGATACCCTTGCATAAAGCGATCAAAGGTTGTTACTACTCCCAAACGATAAATGGGATCCACTCGAAAATCAACATTAACTGAGAGTAGGTGCATTTCTACCATTAACTCTTCAACTACTCGGCGATAAACCGAATTAATTGGTCGTAGATGATAGGAATAAAAATCTCTTTTAGTATCTGAAACGGTACGAACTTTTTCCATAAAACTAACTTTTTTAAGATTAACAATAGTTTAATTATCTCATAAATTTGGTAGTAGCGGGTAATTGATTGTGGGGTAATCCCTATTACCAATTACCTACTAATACTTACTAGTCAAAATAAAAAAGAGTTACCAGTTTCAATTGATTTTCAGCTTCTTCACAGGTTTGAAGAAGTGTATGACTATCATGGAAAGCAAAACAAATTAGTTGCTGACACCGAGAGATAATCTCCCGATTACACAAAGTGCTTGCTTCTGCTAAAGAGAGATCGTCATTTTCTGGACTTTCTACCAAGTGGATTACCTGGTTTAGCTGTGTCTGTGATTCTTTCGGCTGACGTTCTAGACTTTGAGGTAAAATCACAGTTAAAAGATTAGAATCGGCGCGCATTGCACCTTTGATTGCGGCTAAATTTGTACCTGTAGCACCAGATGTTACCAGTCTGTTGCCTCCAAGCACTAGAGCATAACTCATTATCTCAATCAACTGTTGATGAGTTATGGGAACGTGACGCGAACCTAATAAGGCGATTCGTTTAGAACCGGTTTGTTGTATTGCCGCTAGTTCTTGCGCCAGTGTATCTAATTTTGGAATATTTACTGATTGAGTCAAATACTTGTTTTATTGTCAAATTTTCCCGTCCTATTCTAGCAAATTTCCAAAATTTTTCAAGATAATATTCTCTTAACCAAGCATTCTTATTTTTAGGAATTCCAAGCTAATTTAGTCTATTCAGGTATCACTTGGAATGGTTCTTTATCACGGAAACGATACACATAAAAATCACCATCAAGAGTAAAGATAGTTTTTTGATTGAGTGATTCTGCCGCAGCTACTAATGAAGCATCAGCTAAATCCATAGGAAGATCTTGATAACGCTTTAATAAAACTTGCATTCGCTGACAGTCAATTTCTGTTAGATGATAAAACTGAAGAGTACCAGCATTAAAATAACTCCAAAGAGTTTCTAGAGGAGGATATCCACCTCTGTCACTGAGCAAGTATGAAGCCTCTGTAAAACAAGGCCATGTTGTGATCAGTGGCTGTCTTAATGATGAAATAACTTTTCGGCAGGCTAGATGTTGCCTTTCATTGCGACGGATTAAAGCTACTAATGGCGAAGTATCACAGAGCATTATCAATCAGCTTTTTTTGCTCTGAGTTGTTTTAAATACTCCTCATCACGCTCTGCTAAATCATCTGGCCCAAAATCAAAAGTACCGATTTTATCTTCTAAAATTTGACCAAGAGTTTTTCCAATATGTTCAGGTGGAAGAGTAAAGTTTTTTGTTGGCTCTTCACTATCAGCTTGGGTGGCGATCCATTCTTCAATGGTTTTACCACTGGCTTCGATCGCCTTGAGCACTTTGGCGTAATCTTGATCTGAGAGGTTAATGCTTAAACGGGGCATAACTAATCTGTTGCTAATGTAGTATTGCTAATTATCTATTAGTCTATCATATGTGGAAATCTTGCCTATCCAGTTAATTAGTGTCAAAATTTATCCATCGTCTTATTATGATTTTTCATTATATCAACTATCCTTAGAATTGCTAGTTTTGCTACATTAATACTAAAATACTTTCTATTTTACTTTCTCCAAACTGGAAAATAATGTCATAATTTTCTCTTAAAACTCTAACAACAAAAGATGTTGGGCGATTACCAATTCTCAAATAAATAAATTTAGGTGGATGTCCATAAAGCAAACTACGTTGATGGAAGTCAGAATCTTTAGAAACTATGACAAAATCATTTACTTTGGCATACTCCCAAATAAAAACATCATCAGTGTTAGTTAATCCTAAAGTTTTGACGTGCTCTGAATTTGGATACAAGTCTATGATTCTGCCAACAATTCGATCGGATAGGTTTTCATCTAATAGCAGCTTCATAGAGATGCGACAAATAACTTTTTCTCACGTGAGAAAAGCAAAAGCTAGGCAAGCTTTTATATCTTCTTCTGTAAGTTCAGAAAAATCTTCAAGAATTTCTGCTTCGCTCATACCTCCTGCTAGGTATTCTAAAATATCGTAAACAGTTATACGCATTCCTCTAATACACGGTTTGCCACTACGCTTTCCAGGTTCGATGGTGATTCTCTCTTGATAGTCCATAATTTTAATTAAATTAAATTTTTCTACATAATAGAAATATACACGATCGCATTTTGTCAAGGATTGTGATTGAGTTGCTCTCTAATTTTTCATCGATCCAAACAGCTAAATAGGTATGTCAAAACTTATTAATTACCTTACTAAATGGCATAGCAGTTATGACATAAATTTTGACACCCTCTAAAACTATCAAATATATCACTGGAGTTGCAAAGCTTTGAGGTAGTGTCAGAAACGCTCCGATACTGTTGGCGAAGATGTGACAAAGGATACTTGAAAAGTATTACTACTCCCAAAAGTAAATAATAGATTGTTTAGTATCATCAAGATTTTTACA
>JANQIW010000031.1 GCA_028281945.1 Prochloraceae cyanobacterium PL24a_bin.78 | reverse complement strand
AACCTCTGATCCCAAATCCTATTTTCAAAGTTGACTTATTAAAAAAACTGTTTTATCTCCTAATTTTTCCGTAGGCGTTAGCCTTGCCGCTAGGCTATTGGGAATTCCGTAGGCGTTAGCCTTGCCGTTAGGCTATTCTACCTCGCCAATAAAGCTTGTTTCATAACCGGATTTAGTATAATATCTTTTTCCAAAATTATGGAATATTTCCATCAAAAGAGACAAATTAGACTGAGAAGACAAGAGAAAGAAAAATTTAAAGAAGTTATTAAAGCTATAAAATTTATTACTACAAATCTATCAAGAAATTAGAAACTTGATATAAGTAATAAATAATTAAGTAATAACTAACACCAAATAAAAATATCCTAGTGAATACCATAGTATTTACAAATAGAATCTTAGCCACAGCTCAAAAATAAAAGTTTTTAAATTATCAATCGTCAAATACTATAGAAATTAATTCTGAGAAAAGCCAAAACTTAGGAAAATTAATCCTTGCAAAATTTAATTATCTATTGTTAGAGTAAACACATCCTTATTATTTGTTATTTTAAAAATTAAACCTTGAATAAAAAATAATCAAAAACAAAGATAGTGACTTCAAAATACTTACCAGAAACCATAGCCTATGTCAGCATTACCAACCAATCCTGGCACGATGGCAAACTTGAAGGGGAAGTAAAAGCAGCCTCTTATCAGTGGCAATTTCAATGGCGTTTTCGAGAAGGAAAATTATTAGTTAAACCTTCCCTAGGGAGAGCTTTAATTCAAGAGCCATTAGGACGTTTTTTAGAGCATTATGATTATAAATTAGAACCAGGAGGTGATTATCATTTTATCCTTAAAGCTAACCTATAATTAATTATATTTATCAATTTTCATTACCTATTTTCTTATTTTGTAAATATCTTTGAATTAATAAAATAGCAACTAAATCATCAATCGGGCGAGGTGGGAGACGCATTCCTTGAGGAATTAAACGTAATAATCCTTTTGGTGGATATTTCTCCCAATAAAGATCTCGTGCTTCTAATGTACTATTACGTTCATCAACCATCTCAATAGGAAGGGAAGGAATCTTCCATCGGATTTTTTCTTGCCAACTTTTAGAAGTAGTTTGATTTCCTAAAACAATTAATTGAATGGGGAACTTTTCTAATAAAGATTCCATCATAGAGATAGCCTGAGTCGATAATATTACTTCATGATAAACTACCTCACCATTGTCAGACATAACAGCCACCCCGCATTTATCCCTACCCGGATCGAAACCTAAAATCATTGTTCAATAACATCTCCCGTACTTAAAACTTGTTCTCCATTATCAAATGCCACCAAACGAAGTCTTAAAGGCCCTGCCGTATAAGTAGTTTCAGTGGCAATAGCCTTAATTTCCTCAAAAGATAAAGTTTTTAACTCTTCAATAAAGCGAAAAACAGTAGTTAAACGATCATTTTCAATGGTGACATCTCCTAAAATTCCTGCACGACGAGCACGGAACTGAGATAAAGATAATAATAGATTTAGACGTTCTTGAATATCATCCTCGTTCATTATTATAGAATCTATAGAAGTAGAAGCAATTTCTTCGCCTTGGAGAAAAATTCTTTTATTTAAAGCAAAATCACCAAAAACTCGTACTTCACTTTCTCCCACAACATAATTTTCTGCAGAAATAATTCTAATCACATAAGATTGACCATCTCTAATTTGATTGCTAATATCTTCAACTTGAGTTCTAGCAATTTTTACCACACGTTGGTTAAAATCCTCACTCTCAGGCATACTTACCTGAATTGCATTGCGATTAGCTTGCCTTAATAATTCATCAATTGCTTCAATAACAGCATTTGGATCTAAAACTCTAACCACAGCAAAAGCTAATACTTGACCTTTAAAAATAGCAATTTCTTGCTCTCGTAACTCCTGATAATCCTGATAATATTGTTCTAATATTGCCAATTCTTGTTTAAGAAAACCCAATTGGGATTCCAAACTCCCAAGTCGTGATTCTTTTATTTGAAGTTCTCTATCTTTACCATCAATAGCAACATCTAAACTAATAATTAGATTATCTTTTTTACTTACTTCTACCTGTAACTTTTCCTGTTCTTTTTCCAAAGCCTGAAGACGAAGTTCTCTTGCCTTAATGATACTTTCTTGATCTTTAATTCTATTCCTTTGAAAATTTATTTCTTGGTTTTTATTATTTACTTGACTAATAAGTTGATCTATTTGTAAATCTAATTGTTCTTTTTGTTGGATTAAATTTTGGCGTTCACTGAGAAGTTTTTTAACTTCATCTTTTAAGAGACTAGCTTGGTTAGAAATATTACGTAATTTTAGTTGTGCCTCCTCAAACTTTTCATTAAGATTTTGGAGACGATTTTCCACCTGAGCTTGTTCTAATTTAGTTTCTTGAAGTTGTTGAGATACATCATCTTTTTGTTCTTCAGCATTGATCAATTCCTCTTTAACATCTATTAATTCAGCTTCAATTTTTCTGCGTTCTCGTTTAATATCATCTAACTCAAACACACCTTGTCGCAAAGATTTACTAAAAGCAAAGAGAATCCCCAAAGTAAAAGTTGAAATCAGAACACCCGTCAACACTGTAATAACCACTGCAGTTTGACGGGGACGTAGATTAAACAATCTCAACCGAGCCTTTCCTACTTTTGTACCTAAACGATCGCCTAATGCTGCTATTAAGCCTCCTAATAATAATACTGCTGCAATCAGAATATAAGCACTTGTCATAAGTTTAGTTTTGTCAGAGCCAGAATAAAATACAACAATTATTTAGTTTAGGCGAACTTCTGGCTAAGTGCTACCGGATTATGAATAGTTATTTTTTTCTTATGAATAGAGATCATGGTTTTATCCCGTAGATCTCCTAAAAGGCGAGTCACTGTAACCCTAGTAGATCCAATCGCTTCCGCAATTGCTTGGTGAGATAATTTCAAATCAATTTGAATTCCATCATTAGTTGGTACGCCAAAATCACGACACAGAATCAAAAGAAAACTAACTAAACGAGATCCCATATCTCGATGAGCCAAAGTTTCAATCATCATTTCCGTTTGCAAAATTCTCGAAGCCAATCCTTGTAACATCAACCCTGATAACTCAGGATTTTCTCTCAAAGATTGTTGAACCCGATCGATGGGTGCCGACATCAACTCAACCGGTGTAAAAGCTACAGAATGATAAAAACGGTCAGATTTTTGACCAGTCATGAGGGATAATACCCCAAAAACACTATTTTCTCTTAACAAAGCCACAGTTATTTCCTCTCCTGTCTCATAGACTCTAGAGAGTTTTACCGCACCTTTGAGCAAGAAATAAACTCTCTCTGCAGGATCCCCTGGGAAAAATATGGTTTTACCCCTTTCAAAATTTTCGACAACAGGGGGATGGGATCCACTCCCGATTTGACGAAATACTAATGCTAATGGTTTATCTTGAATTACCGACAGTTCCATTGAAAGCTATATATTAAATAAATAAAGTGATTATCTTGTAATTGATTTAGAAATTGAGATTTTTGATTCAATTTTATATTAGGATAATGATTTAGTTTAATCTCCCATCATCTGGATTAGTTTTCTTAATGATACTAACAAAAGATTGGAAAGATTCAGAAATAATCATTATTAACTTATGCTAGATTTAACTGGAAAAAATGCACTGGTAACAGGAATTGCGAACAACCGTTCTATTGCTTGGGGAATAGCCCAACAATTACATCAGGCTGGAGCAAATATTGGTGTTACCTATTTACCCGATCCTAAAGGACGTTTTGAAAAAAAAGTTCGGGAATTAGTAGAAGAACCCCTTAAGCCTTCTATTTTTGTCCCCTGCGATGTCCAAAATGAAGAACAAATCCAAGAAACTTTTAAAACAGTAGCTCAGGAATGGGGCAAATTAGACATTTTGATTCACTGTCTAGCTTTTGCCGATAAAGAAGGATTATCAGGTGATTTTTCCGCTATTACCTCAGAAGCTTTTACCAAAGCCTTAGAAATTAGTACTTTCTCTTTAGGTCGTTTAGCTAGAGAAGCTAAGCCATTGTTTAATCCAGGAGGAAGTATTGTCACCCTGACTTATATCGGCGGTGTTAAAGTAATTCCTAATTATAACTTAATGGGAATTGCTAAAGCAGGCTTAGAAATGACCGTTCGTTATTTAGCCGCAGAATTAGGAGCAGCTGATGTGCGTGTTAATGCAATTTCCGCTGGACCCATTCGGACTTTAGCTTCTTCAGCAGTAGGTGGAATTCTTGATATGATTCATCATGTTGAAAACGTCGCTCCTCTTAAACGAACAGTTACTCAGTTAGAAGTAGGTAATACTGCTGCTTTTTTATGTAGCGATCTCTCAAGTGGTATTACAGGGCAAGTAATCTATGTCGATGCTGGTTACAACATTATGGGAATGTAATTTTTAGTTATGGTTAGACATTGAATGGGAAGAGTGGGGAGAATGGGAAGAGTGGGGAGAGTTGGGAGAGTGGGGAGAATGGGAAGAATGGGGAGAATGGGGAGAATGGGGAGAAGATCAATTTCTCTTGCCATCTTTTAGCTCCAAATTCTTTAAGAATTGTGTACTATTTAATTAGAGAATAATTAAGTTTTGTAAAAATTCCTGAATTGAAATCTTGAAAATAGACAACAACATTAAAATCCCAACCAAATGGCACGCCCTTAAAAATATCTGGAAAGGCGAAGAAGAAATAGTTCGCCTTGGATTGCCTCACCAGCAACTGGCTCCAACTTGGCAAATCTTACTTTTAGGGGATGGCTCACCTACTCGTCACCTACAACTCCTTACAGGGGAACCTACAGAAGTAGATGTCATCGATATGTCCGAAATTGGTATGGATGACGATGACGCTCCCATTCAGATTCAAAAAGTCCCTCAACCCAGATTAAGAAGGCAAGTATGGTTACGCACAGCTTCTGGCCAAAGATTAGCTTATGCTGCGTCTTGGTGGGATGCTACCCACGTGGATGAATATTTGCAAAATCGATCGTTGCCTATCTGGGAAAGCCTTTCTCGTCTACATACAGAGTTATATAGAGATATTCAAGGCATTTACTATGGTGATAATGAGATTTTAGAGTCAGCCTTTGGAGAATCAGGCCCTTTTTGGGGACGGCACTATCTCTTCTGGCACAATAGAAAGCCCCTTACTTTAATCTATGAAGTGTTTTCTCCCTATTTGAGAAAATATCTTGGTCCTACTTCTTTAAGTCAAAAGTAATGTAATATCAAAAGTGCAAACATAATCATAGAGTTAAAAAATCCTAATTTTAGGATAATTAACAAAAATTTACTCTTACCATTCTCCCCATTCTCCCTATTCTTCCCATTCTCTTCTTTCAATATCTAGGAATATTAAAGCAAAATGATATAAGTTTGCACTAAGTTGATATATAATAGTTATGATTAAAACTAAAACACTCTAAATTACAACTATATAGCTTTGGGTGAAATATATGAGTATAATAGACTGGTTAATTGTTGTAGTATATGCACTGATTGTGATTGCAATCGGAATTGCAGCAAGTCGGAAGCAAAACAATACCGATGAATACTTTCGAGGAGGAAGACAACTACCTTGGTGGGCAATTAGTTTTTCTATTATTGCAACATCTTTCTCAGCTGCTTCACTATTAGGAGGACCGGGAGAAGGATATGAAAATGGATTTTTATTTCTACAACTTCAATTTGGAGATTTAATAGGATATATTTTAGTTATATTAATATTTTTACCCTTTTTTGTTAAGCTTAATCTCACTACCGCCTATGAATACTTAGAGAAGCGTTTTGATGCTAAAACTCGTGCTCTTGGTTCTATGTGTTTTTTGTTATTTGTAATAGCTCGTTTAGGAGGACTTTTATACGCAGCATCCTTAGTTATTTCAACTATAACAGATCTTCCCATACATTTAGCCATTTTAATTGTGGGAGTTATTTCAATTGTATATACTGTCACAGGAGGTATTACTGCCGTCGTCTGGACTGATGTGCTTCAATTTTTTATGATTTTTGTCGGTTTGGCTGCTGGGATTTGGGCCGCAACTTCAGGAGTAGATGGAGGATTTAGCCAACTTTGGACAACCGCCGCTGAAAATGGAAAACTAGCCATGATCAATCTCTCTTGGGAGCCGGAATCTATTCGTTCTTTTCCTACGGTTGTATTCGCATATAGTGTACTAGCTTTCGCAGTGGCGGGAACAAACCAACAATCAGTACAGCGTTATGTCTCTTGTAAAAATGTCCCTTCTGCTCGTAAAGCTATTTTATTAGGGTGGTTTTCTGGCTTTATCGGTGTTGCCGCTACCCTATTACTTGGAGTTCTTTTATTTGGTTTTTATAATTCAACTAATATAGGCCTTCCAGATAATATCAAACCTGATGGAATTCTGCCTTATTTTATCCTTAACCAAGTACCAAATGGTGCTTCTGGGTTTTTAGTTGCAGCAATTTTTGCGGCGGCTATGTCATCTATTGACTCAGCACTTCATTCTTTAGCTACTTGTATGACAGTAGATTTTTATGAGCGTTATTCTAAATCTAAGCAGAGTGAGTCTCGTTCTCTCAAAGTTGCTCAAGGTTTAATTATCCTTTGGGGTATTATGGGTATTCTTTCAGCATTTTATGTCGCCTCAACAGGAGAATCTTTACTTCCTTTTCTGGTAACATATACCACCATGTTTTTAGGTCCATTACTAGGTATTTTCTTGATGGGTATTCTTATTCCTCGCATTAATGCTAATGGTGCATTTTTTGGTACTGTCGCAGCGGTTATTTTGCTGATGATAGGCTCGGGATTAGGTTGGTTTACCTTTCCTGGTATCTGGAATTCTGCAATTACCGCTCCTGTAGCCATAATCTTTGGTTTGATCATTTCTCTTCTAGGTTCCAAGCCCACACCAAGATCAATTGAAGGTTTAACTTTTTGGAATCGTGAGGTGACGACTCCTAAAAAACAGGCTAGATACAGTTAACTCCTCGTTACCTAAATTTCATTGAACTTACTCATTATATTGAGGTATTTTGGGTGAATGAGTAAGTTTAAAAGATAAATCAATTAGCTATAAGACTTTGCTAATTCTGCTAAATCGGAAATTTGTAAACCTGTTCCAATTGCTGCCATTTTCCATTCGCCTTTATGACGATAAATCTCGGCAAAAATCATGCCAGTTTTACCTTGGTATTCATTCCCAGAAAGACTATAACGGACTATCTCTTTATTATTAGATAAATTAACTAAACGAATAAAAGCATTTTCTATTTGAGAGAATTCTTGATCTCTTTCAAAGCACTTATAAATATTAACAGCTAAAACTAATTTATGAATTCCTTCAGGAATATGATTGAGATCAATTAAAATCTCTTCATCATCACCATCTCCTTCTCCAGTTAAATTATCGCCTAAATGGATGATCGCCCCAGTTGCATGCCTTAAGTTACCAAAATAAATTAGATCTTGTTTAGACTTTAAACGATCTTCAGCATCTAAACATAAAACAAAAGCATCTAAATCAAAATCATCAGTTTTACTAAAAATACTTAATAAACCACCTTTTGATTTGTTTTTAGCGACATCCCAACCTAATCCACACATAATTCTTTCTAAGCCGGGGGCTTCTTTTTTAAGGGATATACGCTGCCCTTTTTGTAAATTAATTCCCATTTTTCCTCCTCTTAAATAGTTAAATTGATTAGTTATAAGTAAAAAATTGATTTGATAGTCAATAAACTAAAAGTTAAATTATAATCCCACATTTAGAATAGACTTTTATCTTTTAAAATATCAAGAAAACTAGAATAATTTATTGATACCTCTGGATAAATTTAAGTTTAAAAAAATTTAATTACCAAAAAAACTAAACTTCAAAAATTTTTTATAATAGAAATAATAACAAAACAAATTCAAAATTTTAAAATGGCTACTTTAGAAAAACGAAGATCCCAAAATATTGAAGGGGATTTTTATGTAGATAGCACTTGTATCGATTGCGATACTTGCCGTTGGATGAGTCCGGAAGTTTTTAAAAGAGTTGATTCCCAATCAGTGGTTTATCATCAACCAGCTAAGCCAGAAGAGCGTCAAAAGGCATTACAGGCACTTTTATCATGCCCTACGGCTTCTATTGGCACAGTAGAAAAACCTCGAGATATTAAAGAAATCCAAAATAGTTTTCCCTTACTCATTGATGAAAATGTCTATCACTGTGGCTATCATGGCAAATCTTCCTTTGGTGCTGCTAGTTACTTTGTTAAACGCCCTGAGGGAAATATTTTAATCGATTCTCCTCGATTTACACCACCATTGGTGAAAACCTTTGAAGAAATGGGTGGAATCCGTTGGATGTATCTAACTCATAAAGATGATATTGTGCATCATCAAAAATATAGTGAGCATTTTGGTTGCGATCGTATTTTACATACTGATGAGATAGGAAAATCTACTCAAGATGTGGAAATCAAGTTAACAGGTTTAGATGCTACAGAATTAGATCAAGACTTACTAATTATTCCAGTTCCAGGGCATACTAAAGGACATACTGTATTATTGTATAATCAGAAATACCTCTTTAGTGGAGATCATTTAGCTTTTTCCCAAAGTCAAGAACAACTGATTGGTTTTCCTCATGTGTGTTGGTATTCTTGGGAAGAACAAATTGAATCTATGAAAAAACTAACTAATTATAAATTTGAATGGGTATTACCTGGTCATGGCCGGCGTTATCATGGAAGTTATGAAACAATGTCAAAAGAATTAGAGAAATGTATTGCATGGATGGGGAAACAATAAATAATCTAATTTACTTTTTAATGGCATCAGAAATAAATAAGTACTACACCATAGATGAGTAAAAATAAACTTGAGATTTGATCAATCTAGAAAATATTCACTAAACTAAATTAAGTAAAAAATAGTCAAGAAAAACTTCACAGTAATTACAAGAATACTCTCAAATTAATGCCATGATGGTAGCTAAGGATTTGATGACGATAGATGCCAGTGAAGCAGTAAACCAAAGAAATTACAAAAAAATTATAATTACTGGATTTGATGGCAGATTAACCTGCTTTAATAAAGAATAAAGACAAGGTAAAATAAAACAGCTACGGTAGATCAAGTACCAGTCTAAACAAGCTAGAGTTGCCATTCAATTAACAATTCCTGCTTGGGAAAATGGTCAAATATTCGCCAACTATAATTTTGGTGGGATATCTCTATTGTCTCTGACAGTTGAGAAAAGCTCCATCGTAACTCGTTCTAATTTCCAAGATTATATAAAATAATTAAGGTTCTTGGTGTACCAATAAAAATTGTTTATCTTTAGATTATTTTACAAAGTTAGAGAGAGTAATGATTTCTAGTAATGATTTTCGCACCGGTGTAAGCATCGAATTAGATGGATCCGTATGGCGGGTGGTAGAATTTCTCCATGTTAAACCAGGTAAAGGCTCTGCTTTTGTACGTACTAAATTAAAAAATGTTCAAAGTGGCAGCGTAGTAGAACGTACTTTTAGAGCAGGAGAAACAGTACCTCAAGCTAATTTGGAGAAGAATACTCAACAATATACCTATAAAGATGGTGAACAATATGTTTTGATGGATATGGTGACATACGAAGAATCCCGTCTTAATCCTGAACAAATTGGCGATCGTGTCAAATACCTTAAAGAAGGAATGGAAGTAAATGTGCTTACTTGGAATGGTCAAGTATTGGAAGTAGAATTTCCTAATACAGTGGTACTAGAAGTAACTGAAACCGATCCCGGTGTTAAAGGCGATACCGCTACTGGTGGTAGTAAACCCGCTATTGTGGAAACTGGTGCTCAAATAATGGTTCCTTTATTTGTTTCTGTGGGTGAAAAGATTAAAATCGATACCCGTAATGATTCTTATTTAGGTCGAGAAAATTAGGGTTTGTTAATTTAAGTTGCTAATTGAAGTTATCGATTTGAGCAAAATATTTTGTTGTTAATAGTTAATGCTTAATTTTTTCCAGTTAAATATTAACTATTACATTGTTAAATATGATTGACTTTTTCGATAACTATTATCAAATCAAAGCAACCTTAAAAGTTAAATTAAAAGTTTTAATGTATGATTGGTTAGTTGTCAATATTTTTAATATTTCATGGCAACTGACAAACAACAACTCAATAGGATGTTGGATTTGTGTCAATAGATCTTAACCAACTTCGTGATTTTTTAGTGGCAATAGCTAATACCGAAATTACGGAGTTAACTTTAAAAAGTGAAGAGTTTGAACTGACTTTCCAGAAAAAAAGTGATGGAATGAAACAAAATGTTGGTTCTACAATTACTGAAGTAACTACTTCTGAAACGAATTTAGTACCATCTCAAACTTCAACAACTCCCACTGCCCCTGAAACTTCCCCACCTTCTACACCTGCACAAAAAAAATGGTTAGAAATTACTTCTCCAATGGTAGGAACTTTTTATCGTGCTCCGGCTCCTCAAGAAGATCCTTTTGTTGAAGTTGGCCATCGTATTAGTGTGGGTCAAACTGTTTGTATTATTGAAGCAATGAAGTTAATGAATGAAATTGAAGCTGAAGTTTCTGGTGAAGTTATGGAAATTGTTATCGAAAATGGTCAACCTGTAGAATATGGTCAAACTCTAATGTGGATTAAACCTGATTCTAAGAGTTAATTCATAAATTTTGCTTTCTTCATTGAATCAATTTTCAGTCCAAGTCTTCAATAATATTTCTATTTTTTCTCTTATCTAAAATAGGATTTTTATTTTTCCTATTTTATTTTTTAGCTATAATATTCATGGATAACTTTTTAGAATCACACTATAACTTTTAATATTGTGAAATATATTTTTTTGAAATCTTGATTTTATGAATTTTAATCAAAAATATTCACTAAATGAATACCACTTATCAGTAATTTTATTGTTTGATAAACATTTATCAATAGCATTATCCCTTAATTTTTAATAATACTCAATCCCCAACTAAAACTGTGTTTATACATTTCTATCCAATTCTTGTTTTTTCAGAAATTTCAGTCAATTAAAATAAGGCAACTATGAAAATAGGGTTTGGCATAATAGGCTTTTAGATATTAAATAAATTTAATTATTCTAGAATAGAAAGTTTTTATAGTTGAAAAATTAGTAGTTTTATTTTTTAAGATATATCAAAAATATAATTTAATTTGAAGTTAAGTTTAAATTAGATTTAAATTAGGATTAAAGTGTGTGAAGAAATTAGGTAAACAAGCCAAATTAAGAAGGTCTTTTTGTTAAAGTTGCATCCAAAGGAAGTACGGATCCACCACCAAAAGTAATTTGTTCCACTTTACCAAATTTCCGAAGTTCGGGATGGTTATACTTTTTTTTCTTTTTATTTGTTTCTTTCATTTGTTTATGTTTAACTTGTCAAAATTTAAGGAATTAATTGATTCATTTTTCCTCCGGGAGTAAGGCTACACAGCCATCCCTCCAGAGTCAACATTATCATAATATAATTTTGGAAAGGATGAGTAGTTTTTTCTATTTCTTGGCAAAAATTTTTGGGAATAACGTAACCTCTCTCAAAAATTTCGGTATTTTTACTCCTAGATAGCCAATCTCCCATTAATTTTGGTGTCATACAATGTTTAACAACTGGATCAAAGTATACCCCTATATTGTTAACTATAATTTCTTTTGGTAGAATTTTTTCCATGATTTGGCGGTGATGAAAACGCCCGGCATTTAAGATTCCTTGTTTTTCTTTTTCCCATAATAATTCTTTGGGCATTGCTAAGACTAATTCTATCAATCTTCTATCAGTATATGGATGTCGTCTTTCGATTGGTTGAGGTATGGGAGTGGTGAGGGTAACAAAAGGTGGAGATATTCTTTCTAAAGTCGATCGTACCACAGGGCAACGTATTTGATTGTCTTCAATTCTTTTAATCCTAATTTCTCGATCTTTTTCGATGATTTTTGCTCGTAAATCGGAAGTAAAATAATCAGGTAAATTATTTATAGCATTTTGGCTTCGCTTTTTTTCTCTCATTAATAATCTTGCTTGAAGTAATCCCAAGGGCATCATTGGCACTAAACCATCTAAGAATAATTGCTTTAAGGCTTGTTTTGGAGAAAATTTTGCTATGGTTTGAAACCATTTCCATGTTTGGGTGAAACAACCTCTTTTTAATAAGTCAAAATAAACGGCATCGCTTCCATAATTCAAGGCATCTCCTAAATGGCCACTTAATACTACTTGGCATCCTGTAGTTTCTATTTTTTGATAAAAATCAAATAAAGGGCGTATCATTATTTCTTGAATTCCCATAATACTACGAGGATTCCAATCTTCTTTAAAGCATAAAGGTGTATAAAATTCGTCAGCAACAAATTGATGGGAAATATAAGGATATAATTCTCTTACTTTTTTAATTCTTTCTCTTTCATCACTTTCTTTAACCAAATTAAAAATCATCGATAAGGTATGAAGCTGTCGATTAGAATCCATAGATAACTTTCCTGCTATAGCCGCAACAGCAGAAGAATCTAAACCACCACTTAATTCTAAACCTATTTTTACCTTACTTCTTAAACGACATCTTACTGCTTCTTCTAGGGTTAAATAATATTCCTCTAAAATCTCTTGTTGATTATTGTAATTAAGTGTTTTCTCTTGCCAATACCAATATTTTTTGATAATTATTTTGCCGTATTTTGCTAATAAAATATGTCCTGCTGGTAATGCTTGTAAATTTTTAAAGTAACCTAAATCCCAACCACTTGAATACTGGTAAATAGGGGTAAGATATTCGATTATTTGCTCTTCATCTATTTCTTTTTTTATAGTTTTATTTTGGAAAATTTGGATTATTTCTGAGGCGATAATTAACTTTTCTTTATTAACAAAATAATATAAACTTCTAACTCCTGATGGATCTCTTGCGGCAAATATAGTTTTATTACGGTTATCCCAAATTATAAAGGCAAAATCTCCTATTAGATGATGGATACAATCTTCTCCCCATGCTTGATATGCTGCTAAGATAAATGCAGTATCGCTTTTGGTTTTAGGAAAATATTCTGTTGGTAAGGTGGATTTTATTTCTTCTCGATTATCGATTCTGCAACTGGCGGCAATTCGGATATCTTTTGTATATACTGCAACTCCGGGAGTATCTTCAGGCAAGGTGGCTAAATCTGATTGGGTTATGCCTATGTGATTATTTAACCAATACCAGCTTCCATCAGGGGTGCGATATTTGACACTTGTATTGATTTTTTCTAAAAGGGTTTTTTCGATGGGTTTGCCATCCCAATTAACTGTTAAGGAGATTGCATTCATAATATAATTTGGGAAGAATGGGGGAATGGGTGAATGGGAGATGGGGAGAGTGGGAAGAATGGGAAGAATGGGAAGAATGGGAAGAATTACTTGATTAGTATTAATAGATATTCATACAATGAATAATTTTTAGAAATCAAAATAAAAAAAAGATATCAAGGTTTCAATAAAAATTTTAATCTTTATTACCCTGATACCTAAAAATAACTATAAAAAACAAATTCAAAAGTGTAAATTTAGATAATAAATCCACCCAAATACTCAGTCAAAAATTATCTCAAAGGCACAGCCGCAGCACCTAAACCAGCAGCAATTTCCTCAGCACTAACCTTACCATCATGATTAACATCAAGGGCATCAAAAACAGCATCTGTGCCTGCCCACTCTTCACGAGTGATAAATCCATCCCCATCGAAATCATAGGCATTGAAAATTTCTGCCGTACCAGCATCGATTTTTCCTTGGCCTTCAAGATATGCTAAACGATTCTTTAAAAGTTCTTCTAAGGCTTCTAAAGCTTTAGAGAATCCTTTAATACCTTCGTCTAACTTCTCACTAGCCATTCTATTTTCTGCGTGCATTTTATCAAATGTAGCTTTATCCACATTTATTTTTTCCACATCACTCTTAGCAGCAGTTTCAGGGGATAACTTCCGAGGTAATTCTTCCTCTTCAGATTGTAATTGAGCTAAAATCTTAGGAGAAATAGTTAATAAATCGGAACCAGCTAATTCTTTAATTTCACCAGTGTTGCGGAAACTTGCACCCATTACCTCAGTATTATAACCAAATTTTTTGTAATAGTTATAAATTGTAGTTACAGAAACAACTCCTGGATCTTCGTTAGAAGGATAACTTTCTCTACCAGTATCCTTCTTATACCAATCTAAAATTCTTCCTACGAAAGGAGAAATTAGAGTAATTCCCGCTTCTGCACAAGCAATTGCCTGATGAAGTCCAAATAAAAGAGTTAAATTACAGTGAATTCCTTCTTTTTCTAATACTTCAGCTGCTTTAATACCTTCCCAAGTAGAAGCAATCTTGATCAAAATGCGATCTTTAGAGATTCCTGCTGCTTCATACTGTTGAATAATATTTCTTGCAGTAACAAGAGTTGCTTCAGTATCATAAGATAATCTGGCATCTACCTCAGTAGAAACCCGCCCAGGAATAATTTCTAGAATCTTTTTCCCAAAAGCAACCGCTAGGTTATTGAAAGCCAATGTTGCCACTTCATTTGCCGATGCGCTGGCTCCTTTTTCTTGTCTTGCCTGTTTTAAAGTTTCATCCACAATTTCCTGATATTCAGGCATTTGTGCTGCTGCTGTAATTAGGGAAGGGTTAGTTGTAGCATCACGAGGGGTATATTGTTGAATTGCATTAATATCTCCGGTATCTGCTACTACGATCGTATATTCCCGAAGTTGCTCTAATACTGTCTTAGCCATTTTTCCTCCTAATTATAGGGATTGTTTGATGTACCAACATTCTTGGGCGATTGCCCAATCTTCCTCAGTATGAAGCACCAACACCCGTACTTGAGAATCAGGTGTGGCTATATCCTCATTCATTGGTGACGAGGAATTCTTTTTTGAGTCTATTTTTAACCCTAAGAAATTGAAAGCTTGGCAGATTTTTTCTCTAACCGCAGGAGTATTTTCCCCTATTCCTGCACTAAAAACCATGACATCTAAACCTCCTAGACTAGCTAACATTGAAGCGATTCCTGCTTTTAGTCTATGAATATAAATATCAAATGCTAATTGTGCTCTTTCATTTCCTTTTTCAATTGCTTTTTGAATTACTCGCATATCTGAAGATTCTCCTGAAACTCCTTTTAATCCAGATTCTTTATTAAGTATTTCATAAAGCCTATTCGGTTTTAGCTCATATTCTTGTAATAAATAAATTAAAATAGCAGGATCGATAGAACCACTTCTACTTCCCATCATCAATCCTTCTAAAGGGGTAAAACCCATAGTTGTGTCGATACTTTTTCCTCCATCTACCGCTGCTAAAGAGCAACCGTTTCCTAAATGGCAGGTAATTATTTTCAACTCTGATAGCGATCGATTCAATATATCTGCGGCACGATGAGAGCAATATTTATGACTAATGCCATGAAATCCATAACGACGAATCCCTTTTTCATACCATTCATAGGGAATGGGATATACTGCGGCACTTTTTGGCATTTGAGCGTGAAATGCGGTATCAAATACGGCTACTTGGGGAATTTCTGGCAATATCTCTGCAATTGCTTGGATTCCTTCTAAATGTGCTGGATTATGATTTGGTGCCAAGGGAATTAATTCTTCAATCGTCTCTTTTACTTCTGAATCAATTAAGGTTGCTTGGGAATACTTTGAGCCTCCATGCACTACTCGATGCCCTACTATATCTATGGAAGATAAATCATCTACTACTTTCGTCTCGCCTTCTACTAAAGTATTTAACATACTGGCGATCCCTTGTTTTTTATCTTTTAATTCTAGGTTTTTCTCAATTTTTGTATTATTTGCTTTTACTTCTAAAACTCCATATTCACGATTTACATTCCAATCTATATCAGCTTTCCACTTAGTTTCTACTGGATTTTGAGGGAATCCATCTCCTTCTATCTCGTATAAACAACTTTTTTGACTGCTTGACCCTGCATTTAATACTAATATTTTCATAGTAATTATAACCTAGCTTGGTTGGTCATTCATTCACAAACCCCAAGCACCATACATTGGGTAGATTTTCCTGAATAATTAATCTCTTAATCTAACACTATATTGGTTAGTATATCTTATTCATCGCCGCTTGTCAATCCTGATTATTAATTTATCTTTATCCCCCATCATGGTGAAATAATTCTGGACGCAGGTGAGAACGATCGCCTAATCTCTGAAGTAGAGGCCCACTACCTGCCATTTCTATGACACTAACAGACGCTACAGGCATACCGATGCGATCACGAAAACGACCAATATCTATCCCTAATAAAGAGCACAACATAATCCGGATCGTTGCTTTGTGAGAAACCACTAGAACATTACCTGTAGAATAAGTTGCTTCGATTTCTTGAAGTACTTGAGAACTACGACGGGCAATCTCAATGCCTTTTTCACCACCTGTAGGAGGATTCCAACCGGGATCAGATAACCACCGAACATATTCATCATGATATTTCTGATTTACTTCATCAGGAGACATCCCTTCCCAGGTACCATAAGCAATTTCTTTTAAACCATCTCGGCTTTGAATTTCCTTTCCAATGGCATTAGCTAAAGGTTTAGCAGTTGCCATCGCTCTACGCAAAGGGCTAGCAAATACAGCTAACCAATCCAACGACTTATAGGCTCTGCCAAAATCTTCTGCCATAAGTTGTCCTTCGGGAGTTAATTCCACATCGAGACTACCGCAATAACCTCCTGTTCGACTGGATACTGTTTCTCCATGTCTTAGAAAATATAGTTTTAAACTCATTGTTGCTTAATTGTTATTGCTTAATTGCTTAATTGCTTAATTTCCTATTTCACGGTTATTTTTGGAAACAGGCCATAAGTAGGGCGTATCCTTAGGATAAATCATGACCTTTCTAAATTGACTTAAAAAATTCTAAAGTTTTTTCTTTTTCCCTATATTGCTAGATAATGCCCAATACAGAAATTGAGCATTAAATACTTGAGAAAAATCTTAAGTTACATCCCTTGAATTCCCTTTAAACCAAACTACATTGACCATCTGGACATAAATCTGTTAAAGGAATAGGTACACCTTTAACATTCCAAATATCTTCACAGTATTCAGCAATGGAGCGATCGCTGGAGAACTTACCCATACGAGCACTATTTAAGATAGACATTCTCGACCAATTATCAAGATCCTTATAAGCCTCACTTACTTTGTCCTGACATTCAATATATGATTGATAATCAGCAAATAACATATACTGATCCCGATACATTAATGACTCTAACAGAGAATTAAATAAATTACTATCACCATGAGAGAAATAACCAGAACTTAACATATCGATGGCATATTTCAACTCTGCATTAGAATGATAATAATTTAAAGGATTGTAACCTGCGGCTTTTTTAGCCACCACCTCTTCAGTTGTCAAACCAAACAAGAAGAAATTCTCCGCCCCAACTTCTTGACGAATTTCCACATTAGCTCCATCAAGAGTACCAATAGTCAAAGCACCATTTAAGGAGAACTTCATATTACCAGTACCGGAAGCTTCTTTACCTGCGGTGGAGATTTGCTCAGAAAGATCAGCAGCTGGGAAAACCCGTTGAGAGAGCTTAACATTGTAATCTGGCATAAAGACTACTTTAATTTTGTTTTTGATATCAGGATCATTATTTACCACATCACCCACTGAAGTAATCAACTTAATCATCAACTTAGCCATATGATAAGCTGGTGCTGCTTTACCACCAAAGATGAAAGTTCTAGGAGAAATATCCAAAGATGGGTTTTGCTTCAAGCGATTGTAAAGAGTAACAATATGGAGTACGTTGAGATGTTGACGCTTATACTCATGAATACGCTTAATTTGAACATCAAAAATTGATTTGGGATTTATGGTTATTCCTTGATGCTTTTGGATGTATGCCCCTAAATCTTCTTTAATATCTTGCTTAACTTTTAACCAAGCTTGGCGGAAATCAGGATCATCTGCAAAAGGCTCTAATTTTTTCAACTGATCCAAATTACGAATCCAACTATCTCCTATTTTAGAAGTTATGAGTTCGCTCAATCTTGGATTGCTCAAAACCACCCAACGTCGAGGAGTTACACCATTGGTTTTATTGCTAAATTTCTCTGGGAATAACTCATAAAAATCTCTCAATACATCTTTTTTCAACAATTCAGAGTGTAAAGCTGCTACTCCGTTGATGGCATGGGCACCTATGCAAGATAAATGAGCCATTCTTACATATTTTTCACCACTTTCATCAATGAGAGATAAACGTGCTAACTTTTCATTGTTGTTAGGATATTTCATTCTTACCCTATCCATGAACCTTTGATTTAATTCATAGATAATCTCTAAATGTCTAGGAAGAATACTTGCAAATAAACTTAAAGGCCATTTTTCCAAAGCTTCTGGTAAAAGAGTATGGTTAGTATAGCCAAAAGTTTTTTGAGTAATATCCCATGCTTTACCCCACTCCATGTGATATTCATCTACAAATATACGCATTAATTCAGCTACACCGATAGCTGGGTGAGTATCATTGAGTTGAACTGCGAATTTTTCGTGGAAAGTCTCTAAAGTTTTACCACTTTCAAAGTGAATTCGGATCATATCTTGAATGGAACAAGAGACAAAGAAATATTGTTGCTCTAAACGCAACTGCTTACCTTGAATTTGCTCATCATTGGGATACAATACCTTGGTAATATTTTCCGATACTACTTTTTGATCTACTGCTCCATAGTAATCACCAACATTAAAAGCTTTAAAGTCAAAGGATTCAGGGGCTTCTGCTTTCCACAGACGTAAACTATTAGCAGTATTTACCCCATAACCAAGAATAGGAGTATCATAAGGAATACCTTTTACCACACGATTAGGAACCCAACGTATCCGGTGATTACCATAATCATCTTGATAATGCTCTGTATAACCACCAAGTTTCACCTCATAAGTGTTTTCTGGATGGCATATTTCCCAAGGGTTACCATAACGAAGCCATTTATCAGTAATTTCTACTTGCCAACCGTCACGAATTTCTTGATCAAAGATGCCAAATTCATAACGAATTCCATAACCAATGGCAGGAATTTCTAAAGTTGATAAGGAATCCATGTAACAAGCAGCTAATCTTCCTAAGCCCCCGTTGCCTAAACCCGGCTCTTCTTCTTGTTCAATTAATTCTTTTAAATCCAAACCAGATTCAGCAATTGCTTTGCGCACTCTTTCGTAGATACCGAGATTGAGGAGATTATTGCCTAAATGGGGACCTACTAAAAATTCTGCTGACATATAGCAGACTACTTTAACATCTGGTTTAAGGTAGTTTTTAATACTATTGAGCCAACGTTGGAGGAGACGATCCCTTACAGTATAGGATACTGCCATATAATAATCATTTTTGGTAGCGATCCCAGGATATTTCCCTTGAATATAGAATAAGTTATCTGCTACTGCTCGTCTAAGGGTTTCAATACTTAAACCAGTACGATCGTCTTCTACTTGTATTTGTATTTGAGAAGTCATATTATGTTTTACTCCTATAGTTTAATTGCTTATTTAATAGATATGGTTAAGCTTGACGGTTTTGATCGATCGCCTGTTATTGCCACACCACGATTGTTAGCTTCTAAATGACGGATAATTTTATATACTGCTTCTACTGAATCCCCATAACCTGCTTTTTCAGCTAAACTAGCTAAATCTATGGATTTCCCTTCATTTTTTAGAGTTTCCATCACTTTTTTCTGTAATTCCAGAATACTTGCGGCTGCTTTTTTCCCTGCTTCTACCCCTGGTTGGTGATAAGCATTAATATTTACCAATGAGCCATAGTAACCCACTGCTCGATCGTAAAGGGCAACTAAAGCACCTAAAGTTTTGGGATTCACTTCTGGGATAGTGATAGTTATGGAATCTCGTTCATTTTCAAACAAAGCTTGACGAGTTCCTTGTAAGAATCCTGATAAATAATCCCCTGACGTCACTCCTGGCTCTAATTCCATGGAGTTTCCCTCACGATCTTTTAGGATTTCAATAAAAGTCACAAAGAAATTTGGCACCCCATCTCGCAATTGTTGTACATATGCGTGTTGGTCTGTAGAACCTTTATTCCCATATACAGCAATACCTTGATGGACTATTTTTCCATCTAAATCTTTTTCTTTCCCTAAAGATTCCATTAATAATTGTTGTAGATAACGGCTCAATAGGATTAAACTATCTTTATATGGTAAAACTACCATATCTTTTTCACCTTTACCACCACAGGCATAGTACCAACTTAATGCTAACATCGCCGAGGGATTTTGATGTATATCCTTCACTCTAGTAGCTATATCCATTTCTTTAGCACCTGCCATAATGCCTCGGATATCAATGCCTTGTAATGCGGCAGCTACTTGTCCTACAGCGGACATTTCAGAGGTACGGCCACCCACCCAATCGTACATGGCGAACATGGCAAGCCAATTGTCAGATTTAGCGATATTATCTAATTTGCTCCCTGGCATTGTGATCGCTACAGCATGGGGTTCAAATTTTAAACCATTAGATTCGTAAACCTGCTTAATTTCCAGCATCCCGTTACGAGTTTCTGGTGTACCGCCGGATTTACTAATTACTAATACTATTGTACTGTTTAGACGATCTTTAAGTTTTTCTGCGATATCATCAATCCCTTGGGGATCGATGTTGTCAATAAAATGAATTGCTAAAGGTGAATCTTTAGGGGTAAGTGCTTCTGCAACGAATTGAGGGCCTAGTGCGGATCCACCAATACCAATGGAGATAATATCAGTAAATTTTGGTGCCCCTGGTGGTTTAACTTCTCCTGAATGGACTTTTTTGGCAAATGCTTCGATTTGATCTACAGTTTGAGATATTTCTTGGGTTAAATCTGGTGTGGGGGCTAAATCTGGATCTCTGAGCCAATAGTGCCCTACCATTCTATTTTCATCTGGATTGGCGATCGCCCCTTGTTCTAGTTTTTCCATATCCTCAAAAGCTCGATCCATTTTTGGCTTAATGCTTTCGACGAAGCTAGGCTCAAAACTCATTCTGCTAATATCTACATAAAATCCCAAACCTTCGTGATAATATAGCCAGTCTTGATATCTTTGCCATAATGCTTTTGGTGTTCGATCCATACAATTTCTACTCCAAGTTAATTAATATGGGAATAATTGGCGATCTTTGCTTGCCATTGCTACAGATTTTACTCTTAACTATAGTGTTTAAATTCTAGGTTTTTTATTAATATTTAATTGTGCTAATTGGACTAAGAGTCAATATTTTTCTTGGTTTTTACCCCTACACCATTGGTACAAGGCAATAGTTCAAAACTTTTCTTCCTTTATCTTTTTTTAACTTCATGTCAAAAAAATTTCCCATCCCTCTATAGGGCCAGTGGCTACGAATTTTAACCAATAAAAAAACGACCGTTAGGGAGTTCTTATTAGTTAGTAAGAGATATTTTAGCTAAGGCATTTCTATAATGATTAGTTATAATGTGAAAAACTAAAAAGCAATCAGGCATTTTCCCTATGATAAGACAAGTGCAAAAAATCAGAATTTATCCAACAGAGAAACAGCAGCAACAGTTGGCTAAAGCAATGGGTTGTTGTAGATTTTGGTGGAATTATGCACTCAATCAAACCATAAAAACTTATAAAGAAACTGGTAAAAGCTTGTCTCGTAGTGCATTGAATGCCTTATTGCCTAATCTCAAACAAGAATTCACATGGTTAAAAACGGATGTTTATTCACAATCATTACAGCAAACATCACTAAATCTATCTTATGCTTTTATCAATTTTTTTCAAAAAAGAGCAAGATTTCCTAGATTCAAATCCAAACATAGAAAACAATCTGTAGGATTTCCTCAATCAGTCAAAGTTGACGGCGACTATATAAAAATCCCTAAAATTGGCTTAGTAAAAGCAGTATTTGATCGGAGATATGTAGGAAAAATTAAGACGGTTACAGTAACTAAAGACAGTTGTAATCATTACTTTGCATCTATCATTTATGAACTAGAGGCTTGTTTTCTCAATGGGAAAGGAGATAAAATTCTGGGAATAGATTTAGGAATAAAAGATTTTGCTATTGTCAATGATGGAATTAAAACCAGTAAGTATAATAATCCAAAACATTTTGAAAAACATTATAAAAATTTAGTAAGAAAACAAAAGAAGTTATCTCGTAAAAAACTAGGTAGTAATTCTAGAAATAAAGCCAAAAAATTAGTAGCTAAAGTTTACGCACGAATAAGTAATTCCCGTCAAGACTACTTACATAAACTAAGTAGAAAACTGACAAACGACAGCCAAGTCATTGTAGTGGAAAATCTCAATGTAAAGGGAATGGTACGTAACCATAAGTTAGCTCAAGCAATATCTGATTGTGGATGGGGGATGTTTGTAAATTTTCTGTCTTATAAATTAGAACGAGAAGATAAAAATCTAATTGAAATAGATAGATGGTTTGCCTCTTCTAAAATCTGCTCGAATTGTCTCTATCAAATGGATAAAATGCCATTAGATGTAAGAGAATGGACTTGTCCTAATTGCCAAACTAAGCATGATAGAGATGAAAACGCCGCCAAAAATATCAGAGCAGAAGGGATCAGAATATTACAGTCGGAGGGAACACCCGATTCTGCCAGTAGAGGGAGTGTAAGACCAAACCTAGGTCTTCTGACTAAAGCTTTGGTACTGCCGATGAGCCTGGAAACCCTATCTGAGTTGTAGACGCGCGGCCGCGCGGCGTCTCGTCTCCAGAGGTGGGGTAGTTCATGTCCTTTATGTTTCCTTAACCAAAAATTTCTGGTTAATTATTAACAGAAGATGTTAATTGTAAATACAAGCAAGGAATTATGAATAAAGCAATGATAGTAGAAGCTACCAAGCCAAAACCAATAGCACTAGCTAGTGGAAACCAAGTAGGATCGCTTAATGCCAAAGGAATCACCCCAACAATGGTAGTAATACTAGTAGTTAAAATGGGGCGCAAACGAGCAGCAACACCATTAGCAGCAGCATGACGGATATCCATTCCTTTTTCTCGAAAATTGTTCATAGTCTCTACCATGACGATGGCATCGTTAACCACTATTCCCGTCAGTGAAATAATCCCGATCACTGCTGGAAAAGATATGGGAATTTGAAATAAGAAAAACCCTGTAAAAGTACCAATCAAAGCCAACGGTATACTCATCATAATAATCAATGGCTGAGTAAAAGAACTAAACTGAAGTACCAATACTGCAAATACTAAGAAGATTGCCACTATAGCCATTTGCCCTGCGGAGGCAAAAGTTTCCCCTTGAGTTTCCGCCTCTCCTGCCAATTTGTAGGAATATCCACGAGGCCAAGTCTGGGCCATAGATTGGAGTTTTGGTTCTAAATCCTGCCAAATCTGCCCTACTGTGCGCCCTTGGGTTTTAGACAAAACCGTAACGGTGCGTTCTCCATCTTGGTGTGTAATGGAAATTGGTGCTTCTCCAGATTCAAATTCTAATATTTCTCCTCCTGAAATTACCGCTCCTGAAGGGGTGATAAAACGAGTTTGGATTAATTCTTCTTTAGTGGTGGGTCCACCAATTGCGCCATTACGAGAGGGCCATTGGGTGCTCAAGCGCATTTCTAAATCCTCTTCTCCTCCACCAAGGGGAAAATCTCCTATATCACTATCAGTCATTATGTACCTTCCTTGAGAAGCAATATCTCCTGGAGTTAAATCGTAAAAATCAATGGCTTCTCGACGAGGGCGAAGCTTGATATCTCTTTGCAAAGTTCCTAAATCGTCTCTAACGTCTAAACTACCGGGGATTTCTCTAACTACTTGCTGAACTTCTTTAGATATACGCCTTAATTCTGCCATATCAGAACCAGTTATTTCTAATTCGATGGGATCACCACCTTCACCAGAAGTGGGAATATTTAACGTTAAAGATGACCCTGGATATTTACGAATTGCCTGATTTAAATCGTTTCTTAATTCTTGATCGTATTCAAAAGAATATTTTTCTCGCTGATTTAATGGTTTAAAAACTGCTGTAAATCCTACTAAATAGTCACCGTCATTGGGTTTAATGCCGCTTTCTGTGACAAAATTACTCCTTTGACCTACTAATTGAACTACACTTTCTAAATAATCTTTACTTCTTAGTATGTCACCGATATCATCAGCGACAATTTGTGAACTTTCTAAAGTTGTATTCGGAGATAATTCGATATTTACACTCATTTTTCTTTCATCTCCATCGGGAAATAAGGTACTGGGTACTGTTCCCACTAAAATTGTGCTAAATACAAATAATCCAAGGGCTACCAAAATCCAAAATCGAGATATAGTTTTATTAGGTATGGTAAATGCTAAAGTCCAGTTAGTAAAATTATCGGAAGCAACTTCTGTAATTTTATCCATCCAAGTTTTTTTACCTTTCCCTTCTATCTTACCTAATAATAGACGAGATAAAGGAATATCCACCAACAATGAAATTCCATAACTCAATAGCAAACAAGTCACGGCAGAAATAGGAATCAAACGAACAAATTTACCCATAGTACCGCTAATTGCTGCCAAAGGAGCCAAAGCTAAAATGGTAGTTAACTGTCCTGTAAATGCAGGTAAAGCATAAGTTTTAACAGTTTTGAGAGCGGCTTGTTCCCAACTTAAACCTTCAACAAAAATACCATCGTGCATTCCTTCCATCATCAGAATAAATACATCCACCAACAAACCTAAGGATAAAATCATCCCGATTTGTACCATTGTATTGAGGCTAAAACCCAATAGATATATAATTGCTAATGCCCCTAAAAATGTCAGTGGAATTGATAATCCGGCAATAATTGCTTCTCTCCATGTTAAAGCTATTAAAAGAACGATAAAAACTCCTAAAACTCCCTGCCACACATTATTAAATACATTGGCTAAATCTGCTTGAATCTCATCTTTATCGGTATTAATCACTTTATATTTCATGCCAAAAGGCCAAATTCCAGGATTTTTGGTGGTCTCTTCTATGGTTTTTAAACAATCATCGATTATTTGAATGGTATCTGCTCCGGGAACTTTTACGATATCCACCACCACTGCTGGTTTAAATTCTCCACCTTCAACACTTAAATTTGCCCTGTTTTCTTCTTTTTCTAAATCTCTTCTTACTTGAGCTACTTCATTTAATCGTACTACACGCCTTTCTGTATCACCTAAACGAGCTACGGGTAAGTTGCGTAAATCTTCTAGAGTCCGAAATCTCCCGTAAAAGCGTAATTGACTTCCAATACCATCATCTTCGATCCGATCCCAAGGAGTATCTTGGTTGCCATTTTGGATTGCATCAGCAACTTGAGTGGGGGCTATCCCTAAAATTCTCATTCTAGTTAAATTTAGTTGAATGTGAATTACTTCTTCTCTTTTCCCTGCCAAATCTACTTCTCTAACATTGGGAACTTTTTCAAGGATTTCTTGTATATCTTCGGCTGCTCGACTCATAACAGCGGGATCGAGATCTCCAAATAAACCAATTGTGAGGATTGGAGTGTCTTGTACAGATACTTGTGTAACTTTTGGTTCTTCGGCTTCTGTTGGTAATTCTGGCTTGGCTTCATCAACTTCTGCCCTTGTTAAGGCAATGGATTCTAACACATCGGCTTCAGCGACAAATTCTATATTAATTCTTGATTGACTTTCAAATGAAGCACTACTAATATTTTTTAGTCCCTTCATTGATTTGAGTTCTTTTTCCAGTTCATCAGTAATCTGATTTTCAATGGTTTCTGGATCTGCTCCTTCCCAAATAGTGGTAATACTTGCTCTGGCTTGTTCGATGTCTGGATCTCCTTCTTTGACAATTTGAGTAAACCCAATTAGTCCACCAACTATCATCAGCATACAGAGTAAAATCCCAAGAATTGGCTTGAGAAAGAAGAATTTAGTAACGGGGGTTACTTTTATTATAGGTTTTTCTTCATTCTGCAAGAGATTAGTATTCTCTTTTTGGCTCTCTATTTGTGTCATAATTTTCTATTATTTTTGTTATAATTTTTTTGATAGAAGTTTTACTTTATTTCACAATGGTAATAGGAGCACCATCTACTAGACGATCTTTCCCATCAGTTACTACTAATTCTCCTGTTCTCACTCCACTAATAATTTCCCAGCTGGAAAATCCTTCAATCCCTAATTCTACTTCTCTTTTTTCCACAATACCTTGATCTCGATTCACAACGAATACATGAGGATTGCCGTCGCGAAAGATTAAGGCATTGCTAGGAATTACTTCGGTATTAGAATTATCTTTCACTGCAATCCAAGCAGAAACTCTTGCTCCATCTTTTAGAGATCTAAATCCCGATGGAACTCTAATTCTGACATTTACCGATCGCTCTCCTGGAGAAACGGAAGGACTTACAGAAAATACTCTTCCTGTAGCATCTGCATTCTTTGTGGGATCATTTGTGGGATTTTTTAAACCAGAAACATTTCTACCGCTTTCATCTAAGGCAATTATTGCCCTTTGTCTTGGAGAAACTGAATTTCCTTGGAAAGGAGGAATGGATACATACACATCAAATTCACTGTCTAATGGTGTGATAATGATAGGAACTTGTTCAGTAATAGTTTGATAATCAACTGAAGAAGCTTGTACTCTTTGGGTATCCCAATATTCCCCATCTCTAATATTTAAATGGGATATTATACCGGTAAAAGGAGCTACTATTTCATAATCTTCTCGATCGACTTTAGTTTTGTCTAATTCAGCAGTGGCTTTTTTTACCCCTGATTCAGCAATTTCTAATTCAGTTTGAGCAGTTTCTATACTGACTTCCATAGATTTGACTTCAGCTTCTGCCACTTTAAGATTAGCTAAGGCGTTATCATATTCTGTTTTCTTAACTTCCACATCTCTTAATTGAATTGCACCTTGTTCACCTAATTCTTTATAACGAATGTAATCAGCTTCTGCAAAAGCTAATTCAGTTTTGGCTTTTTCTAATTCTGCTTGACTTTGAATTAAACTTTGTTCAGCTTGTCTGAGTTGGGCTTGGGCTGCTAAAACTTGGTTTTTGGCTTCTAATTGGGTTGCTAGACTGACGGTTAAATCGGCATCGGATTTACGGCGATCGAGTCTGGCTAATACTTCACCTTTTTTTACCAAATCTCCCTCTCGCAATTCTCTCCCATCAACTTTTTTCATATAGGTTATAGTGCCATCGGTTTCAAAGATCAGATGTCTTTTATCAACAGCACTTACATATCCATCAGCAAATACCCATTCTTGAATTGGTTGTTTACTTACTTCTACAACTCTTACGGGTAATTGGGCTTGTTCAATGGTTTCAGTTGTTTCCGTGGTAGATGAATCTTCCTTTTCGTTTTGGGATGATAAGGTTCTAAAAATTATGCCTATTACTATTGCGACTAAAATAAAGAATACTAAAGGTAATATCAAAGATTTTTTTTTGGCTGAATTTTCCCGTGATTCAAGATATTCTTCTTCTATTTCTTCTATTTCTTGTATTTCGTCTATTTCGTCTGTTGCAGAAATAGATACATTTTGTTCTTTTTGGTTATTTTCTTGTTCCATGGGTAAAAAATTATATTAATATTATTTGTAGATTATTTGTAGCTGATAATGATGATCTAATCTTATTATTATATTAATATTGCTGATGTTAAAATATTTTAAATATTATGCAACTATTTATTACTTCAAATATTTTTAATTTTATCTACTTGAGAAATTACTTTTGAAAATTAATTCACTAGGTTTTGGATCCCTTTAACTCTATCATCGTTTTAGAAAATTGATATAAAAAAAGAATGTGATCAACAAATACACCAAGAATAAAACAAAACCCCCCGAAATTAATCAGAGGGAGTATGAAGAAATCTATAAGCTAAAACTTACTTAGCCCATTCAGTGTGGAAGAATTCCCCTCTTGGACGATCAATGCGTTCGTAAGTATGAGCACCAAAGAAATCACGTTGAGCCTGAGTAAGATTTTGAGGTAGACGAGAACGACGGTAAGAATCAAAATAATCCAAAGAAGCACTAAAAGCAGGAACAGCAATACCCAAAGTATTAGCCATTACCAAAACTTCACGCCAAGCTTCCTGACGATCGACAATTGTTTGCTTAAATTCAGAAGCCAAAAGAAGGTTAGGTAACTCTGGATTTTCATTATAAGCATTCTTAATCTTATCTAAGAAACCGGCACGAATAATACAACCACCCTTCCAAATCCGAGCGATTTCAGCCAAATTCAATTCATAGTTATATTCTTTAGAAGCCTTACCTAAAAGAGCCATACCTTGAGCATAAGAACACATCTTAGAACAATATAAAGCATCACGTACCTTAGAAATAAATGCCTTTTTGTTTTGTAAAGCAACGATATGACCATCTGGTCCACTTATTTGTTTAGAAGCTTCAATACGCTCTTCCTTATAAGAAGACATTACCCTAGCATTTACTGCCGCATAGATAGTAGGAATAGGAACACCTAATTCCAAAGAAGTCACAACAGTCCAACGTCCAGTCCCTTTTTGTCCAGCAGAATCTAGAATTAAATCTACTAAATGAGTATTTGACTGCTTATCAACATACTTAAAAATATCAGTAGTAATTTCGATCAAGAAAGAATTAAGCTCATCAGTTTTATTCCATTCAGCAAAAACTTCATGAAGCTCTTCATTAGTTAAACCTAAACCATTCTTAAGAATATCATATGCCTCAGCAATAAGCTGCATATCGCCATATTCAATACCATTGTGAACCATTTTCACATAATGACCAGCCCCACGAGGTCCGATAAAAGTCACACAAGGACCATCATCCACTTGAGCAGCGATTTTAGTCAAAATTGGTTCTAAATAATCATAAGATGCTTTAGTACCACCAGGCATTAAACTAGGACCATTAAGAGCACCTTCTTCACCACCACTAACACCCATACCAACAAAGCCTAATTTACTAGCTTCTAACTCGTTAGTACGTCTTTCTGTATCATCGTAGAGAGAATTACCACCATCGATAATCATATCCCCTTCTTCAAGTAAAGGCTTAAGTTGTTGGATCACCTTATCAACAGGTCCCCCTGCTTTTACCATCACTAAGATTTTGCGAGGACGTTCTAGGATCTTAACAAATTCCTCTATGCTATAAGCAGCTTTGACATCTTTGCCAACTGCTCGCTTTTCCATAAATTCTTTAGTTTTTGTTTCTGTACGGTTGTAAACTGCGATGGGAAATCCACGGCTTTCTACATTGAGGGCTAAGTTTTCCCCCATTACCGCTAAACCAATTACACCAAAAGTTCTAGGAGCCATATTACTTTCTGCTTCTTAAAAATAGAGAATTCACCTTAAGGTTAGCTTGATCTAATTGAATTTCTTGTAAAAAATAAATTAAAAAATGTTTTTTGGAGAAAATTTTTGCTTTTTTTTATTATTGTTAAAATTTAATTAAATTTATTCTGAATCATGGAAGATTTTAAATTAAAAATTTTTTAGTAATATTTCTTTCGGTTTTCAAAAATATCTGTTATTATTTAATGTTTTAAAAGTTGAACTACACAACAAAAATAGTAGCTTAAAATACAATATTTATAGTTCCAAATCAAACAATTTTTTAAAGCGTTTACCAATCCAATCCACCAAATTAGTATCATCCTCATCTCGATCTAATAATCCCATTTCTCTAAGTTGTACTTGACGCTCAGCCAATTCTGTTTGATGTTTTTCTAACTCTGAAATAATTACATCTGTTAACTCAGGGTATTGTTGTAACAATTGTTCAAAAGCTGGTTTAACAATAGCAAATAAAATAGTATTTTCTAAAGCCCTAACAGAAGCAGTGCGAGGAAGACCTAAAATTAATGATAATTCCCCAAAAAAAGAACCACTATGAAGAATTACTAATTGTTTTTCTAATTTCGGAAGAAAGACTTCAACAGAACCAGATAAAATAATATAAAAAGCATCCCCCTCATCTCCCTCATTAAACAAAATTTCTGAAGGTTTTAACTTTTGACGGTATCCTATTTCTATTAATTGACGCAATTCTAACGGAGTAAACTTTTCAAAGTATTTAACCTCTTTTAATAAATCACTAATAATTAAATTTTTTTGGGCATTTTCAGGACTATTGTTAACTTTATCAGTTTTTTTAATTTGAAATTGAGTTGTTTCATCTCCTGTATCTACTAAGATTAATTCATCAACTTGACGACGTTTTTCTAATTCTTTTTGATATAAATTATAGTTAAGAGCATAATTTAAAGAACTTCTAATTTCCTCTTCTTGTTCCATGTCATCAATCCAAATATCCAGATTAAAAACTAAATAATCTTCGCAAAATTCTTGGAAAAATAATTTTGGTAAAGGTTGATTTAACACCCTTCTTTCTTGATAAACAGTATTTAAAACCGTCTCAGTTAAAAAAACAACATCAATTCCTTGACTTACCTTCAGTTTAAATTCTAAACGTTTTTCATTTCCTTCATAATTCCAATTTAAAATAGGACGTTCTACCAAATAACTATTAGGAATAATCAGATTGCCTCCATCCTTAGTTTTCATAATAGTAAATAGAGGAGAAATCTTAGTAATTGTTCCTTTCATATTGAGATAATATTCCGACTCTCCATCTCCAAATTCCACAAAATCATTAATTTTAATAATTCGATTAAACAAAATAACCAAACCACTAATAAAATTTTGAATTATTTCTTGTAAAGCAAAACCAATCCCTATTCCTAAGCCCCCAGCTACCACTGCTAAAGAAGAAAGATTAAAACCATTAATTTGTAAAATAATGACAAATCCTATAATCGCAAAAAAATAACTAGCAATAGTAGAAATAGCCTCTTTATTCCCCAAATCTAAGCCAAACTTATGTAAGAAAAAATCATTCAATAACTTTTTAAAAAGCTTAGTTAAAAAGAACAGAATTAAAAAATAAAACAGAATTTTAATAATTAAAAAAAGCGAGATATTATATTCTCCAAATGTAATAATTGGATAGTTAAAAATAGACATCATAAAAATTTAAATTGCCTCAAGAAAAAAACAAATAGTCAATAGAAAAATTAGTAAAAAAAAGATAAGATCTATCAAAACAAAATATAGAAATATAAATAGAAAAAAAGTTGATCATCTTTCCTCAATTTTCCTCAATAATCTTAGACATAATAAATGATTAAACATCAAAAATTTATGATCAATTATCCATCACCTTAAGTCCAACGACGGAAAAAAGTATTATCTTGCCAAGCATTAGCCGTAAGTTTTTCAATAAAAGCCATCTCCTGAGAATTCAGAGGTTGAAAAGCTTTAGCCACTCTAACATTAAACTCCAACTGTTCTACCGTTTCAGCAGCAATAATACAACAATGAACCCCAGACAAAGACAAAACATAACCCATCGCCTGATCCATTCCATCCAAAACCCCAGGTTTAAATAAACGTCCATAAGCAGGAACTTTCATAGCAATCACCCCAATATTTCTCCTCTTAGCTAATGGTAAAACTGTAGGAATAAAAGGGCGAGGATGATGGATATCAGCAGCATTAATTGATACTAATGTGGTATCAAATGGATAACGATTTAAACCATTAGCAATCACCGCCGGTTCATGATGGCCTGTAATACCACAATATTTAATCAACTTTTGTTCCTTAGCCTCCTCCATGGCAACAATTGCCCCTTGAGAACTAAAAATTTGATCTAATTCTTCATCAAAAGAAACATGGTGAAATTGCCAAAGATCAAGATAATCAGTATTTAAACGTTTCAACGATCGCTCCAAATCTCGCCATGCGCCATCTCTATCCCGCCCACCAGTTTTACTAGCCAAAAACACATCATCCCGATATTGAGGTAAAACCTTACCCAAATAAGACTCACTAGGGCCATAACTAGCAGCCGTATCAAAATAACGAACACCTTGCCTTAAAGCAGCTTCTATAATAGCGATAGACTCTTTTTCCATTCTAGAACTAGATAAAGGGGTTTTTCCCGCACCTCCTAAACCAAAAATAGGAAGAGATAAACCAGTATTACCCAAGATTCTTTCTGGCATTGTAGAAGAAATCTTAGAAATATAATTATCAGAAACAGAACTATTAGAAGCATTATTAGAAGTATGTTGAAAAACATAATTACCAGCAATACTTCCAACCGTAGCCATTCCCCCTAAAATAAAATTACGACGAGTTGTGTTTTCAGTCATAGTTATTTGTTAAACTCTACCAATAGTTTTTATTATATGAGCTAAAATGATCCCTTCCATTGAAACCATCGATTTATTACAACTAGCTTGTGGCAATTACCTCTCCATTTCCGTCTACAAATTTATTGGCAAACAAACAGGGAAAAAAGCCTATATACAAGCCAATCTCCACGGAGCCGAAATAGTTGGTAATACAGTTATTTATCAATTAATCGATTTTTTATCCCAGCTAAAAGAAAATCAACTAATAGGAGAAATTTGGTTACTTCCCCTTTGTAATCCCCTTAGTGTTAATCAACGAAACCACTTTTTTTCCACAGGGCGTTTTAACAGTTATGATGGCAAAGATTGGAATCGAATTTTTTGGGATTATCAAAAAGAATGTCATGATTTAAAATCATTTGCCCTTTCCCAAACAAAACTTTCTCCAGAACAAATTAGAAACAATTTTCTCCAAAAAGAAAAATTAGCTTTAGAAAAACAATTAGAACAAATTAATAGTCCCAGTAGTACACCTTTTCATCAAAAATATCGTTATCATTTGCAATCTTTAGCCATAGATGCTAACTATGTTATCGATATTCATAGCTCTAGTAATGAAGCTTTAGAATATTTATATTGTTTTAATACTAGAGAAGAAAGTGCCAAATATTTTGGTTTAGAATATGGAATCTTAATGAATCAATATGATGGAGATGCCTTTGACGAAGCCTTTATGAAACCTTGGCTTGCCTTAGAAAAAGAATTAGATATCTTAGGGAAAAAAATTCAATTTGATATCGAATCATGGACTTTAGAATTAGGTGCTTCCATGGAAAGTAATCCCTCTTCTGTAGCAAAAGGCTTACAAGGAATTAAAAATTATCTAGTCTATAAAAATATGCTGAATATCCCTTCTTTTAACTTAGAAGCAAAACCCATTCAATTAATCAGAAAAACTAATCTTAAAAAATATTATGCCCCAGCCGGAGGAATCCTTAAAAATAGATTATCATTAGGAACAAAAGTACAATCAGGAAGCCAAATTTATCAAATCATGAGTTTTGAAAAAACACAAATGCCAAAAACTATCTCCATTCAAGCCCAAACTAATGGCATTATTTTTGATGTGGGTAAAAATGAAGCAGTCAATCAAGGAGAGTATGTGTTGGAAATATTAACTTTAGAGAATTGATCTTAGAGAATTAATAATGAATGAATCAAAAGAAAACAACAATTTAAGCCAAACAGGAATCATACCCGAAACCCCACCAGGATTTAAATCCGGTTTCGTAGCCATAATCGGTAGACCAAATGTAGGAAAATCTACATTAATGAATAAAATGATAGGAGAAAAAATTGCCATAACCTCATCAGTAGCACAAACAACAAGGAATCGTCTTAGAGGAATACTTACAACTGCTCAAGGACAAATAATTTTTATCGATACCCCAGGTATTCACAAACCCCATCATCAATTAGGGAGAATCATTGTCCAAAATGCTCAAGCTGTAATTGGATTAGTAGATGTCGTATTATTAGTGGTAGATAGCTGTCACCCAGCAGGAGGAGGCGATCGTTTTATCATCGATTTATTACAAAAAACCCAAACAAAAGTAATAATTGGTTTAAATAAAATAGATCAACAACCATCAGACAGTAAAAAAATAGATGAAAGTTATGAAAACTTAATCCAAAAAGATTGGGAAATGATCAAATTCTCAGCCCTAACAGGTACAGGAATAGAAAAACTCCAAGAAAAATTAATAGAATATCTAAATCCAGGACCATATTATTATCCTCCCGAATTAGTAACAGATAAACCAGAAAGGTTTATTATAGGAGAATTAATTCGAGAACAAATCTTAAAACAAACTCGTCAAGAAATTCCTCACTCAGTAGCAATTATTGTGGAGAAGATTCAAGAAACCCCCAAAATAACCAAAATTTATGCAGCCATCAATGTAGAAAGACCATCCCAAAAAGCAATTATCATAGGAAAAGGAGGTAGTATGCTCAAAACCATAGGTCAAAATGCCCGTATTTCTATATCTAAACTGATTGCAACACCAGTATATTTAGAATTATTTGTTAAAGTTCAGCCCAATTGGCGACAATCTCGATTACACTTAGCAGAATTTGGTTATCGTCTCGAATCTTTTTAAGATAAAACAAATAAATTACAGTAGATTAGGAAATTTCTCAATCCAAAGCTATAGTGATAAATTATGCTTAACATAAGGAAAAAAAAGAAAATTTTGACAATTGAACATTTCAAGTGTTAAAATTCTAAAAAAGCACTTATTGAGAATTGTTATAGTTTTTTAAACCTAAAACTTGCTATTTAATAGTTTTGCTTAAGTATGATCTTTATTAAGATTTAAAGATAATTAACTTAGTTAAAGTAAATAGTAAATAAGCTATTTTAAATAAAATAAAAAATAAAAAAATTAACAAAACCTCTTCTGATCTAATAAAGAAATGGAGAGAATAAAAAAAGATTAAATCAAATCAAGATTTAACAGTAGACTTATAAATTTTAAAACAATAAAAAAACCAGAATTAATCTTTCATTCACTTTAAAAAAAATAAAGATCCTAAAGGGAGCAGGTAACGGATCGTGAACAAGATCAAAAACACAAAGGGAAACAATCAAGAAAAACAAGAATTTCAGCAAAACTTCCATAAAAAAGTACTACTGCGATTAGGAGAAATGCTGAAAATACTCAAACAAGGGGAACGTCAAGAAAACCGCGTAAAACTCCAAACCCATTGTCAAAAGCTCTCAAAAATGGGAAAAGACTCAAAAATGCGCCAATGGATAGAATTGGTAGAAACAGCATCATTAGCCATATCCTTACCAGAAAACCCATATCAAGCTTGTGCAAGAATTATCGTCAAAGAAATCAAAGAAGCAGGAGAATTAGTCTTAACAGGCCAAGCATCTCAAATAAAAATCAGTGAGAAACTACAAAGCTTTGCCACTTTATCTGATTCAAAAATGGTAGAAATAGAAACTATATGTCAAGAATGGGAAACCAATACTGGATATATAGGCACAAGAGAACCTGAATTATGGGAAACAAGCACATTAACCAACGAAGACAAAGTAGAATTAGAAACAGAAAAAGTAAAAAAAGCTAATAAATTAGCTGAAGAAAAACAAATAGAAGAAGAAGATAAGTTAACACAAGAATTGGTAAATATTTTCCAAAAAGAAGAAAAAACCCAAGAAATAGCAGAAAATGAGCTATTCTTAGAAGAAGATTATATAGAAGAAGAAACAGTAAATTATGATCATAAATCAGCAGTAGATGAATTGAGCATATTGTTTGAAGAAAATCAGCAAACATCAGAAATATCTAAAAGAGATTTAGATTTGCTAGAAGAAAATCTAGGGAATCATGAAAATATTTTAGGAGATAGTGAAGAAATATCAGAAACACCAGAAAAAGGAAAAATATCAAGAGAAACAGAAAGTACAAAAACTCAAGGAAAAGAAACCAGTCAAGCTGTAACCCAAGAAACCCTAGAAGAGTTAGTAACCTTATTTGATCTAGATATTCAAGAAAATGAATCATCAGAATCCTTGGATTTGAAAAACGAAAAAGTTGTCGAAAAAGAAAATCAAGATAACTCCGTATTAGAAGAATTAGAAGAAATAGCAAAAGAAAACCAAAAAGACACAGATTTATTAGAAGACTTAGAAACTCTAGAATTATCCCTGCAAGATATTTCCCAAGAATTAGAAGAAGAAGCAGAAAATCCCTTTGCAGAATTAGAAAATTGGCTCAAAGAAGAAAACAAAGAAGAAGCAAAAACAACACCAGGAGACAAAAGAGAAGACAAAGAAATAGTATTATACGAACAGATTGAAAAATTAGAAGAAGTAATAGCCGCACCACCAAGTACATTACTAGAAGAGATAAATATTTCCGAAGTCTGGAAGCAGTTAAAAAATTTAATAGAATCTCCAGCCGATGAAAGAATAGTAGAACTAACTAACTCAGGAAATCCATATACATTATCCAAACAAGAAGAAGATGTATTAACAAAAATAGAAAGCCAGTTAGAATTAGAAGAAGAAAAAGAAGTAGAAGATATTCTAATCAACGAAGAAAGAAACAAAAATATCTCTGAAATACAACTAAAAGAAATCACAAAACCAAAAGTATTTTCACAAAGTATTAGAGTACCCATAGAACAACTCAATACCCTGAATAATTTAATAGGAGAAATAGTTGTAAAAAGAAATCGTTTAGAACAAGATCAACAACGTCTCCATCAATTCTTAGATAATTTGCTAAATCGAGTTCAAAACCTAGGAGAGATAGGTAGTAGAATGCAAGAATTGTACGAAAGAAGCCTATTAGAAGGAGCACTATTAGCAAGTCGGAATCAATCAAGTTCATTTCCAACCCAAAATATTCATCTAGACGTATCATCACCAGAACAAAATCTTAACGCCCTAGAAATGGATCGTTTCACAGGATTCCATTTATTAACTCAAGAAATGATCGAACAAATAGTTCGGGTTCGGGAAGCCTCCTCAGATATCCAATACGTAGTAGACGAAACAGAACAAGTAGGACGCACAATGCGCCAAGTGAGCACCCAATTACAAGAAACCATCAATAAATCCCGCATGGTTCCATTCGCTCAAACCACAGATCGTTTACCCAGAGCAGTTAGAGACATATCCCAAAAATCAAAAAAACTCGTAGAATTGAAAGTAGAAGGGCGAGAAGTATTGATCGATAAAATGATCGTAGAACACCTCAACAGCCCCATGACTCACCTAGTCAATAACGCCATCGCTCACGGCATTGAATTACCAGAAGAAAGAATTCAGCAAGGAAAACCAAAAAAAGGAAAAATCTTAGTTCGTGCCTTTTTACAAGGAAACCAAACCGTAATCTCAGTATCAGATGATGGAGGAGGGATTAATCCAGAAAAAATCAAACAGAAAGCAATTCAAAGAGGATTAATCACAAGAGCACAAGCCAAAAATTTAAGAGTTCAAGAAGTATACGATCTACTATTTCATCCAGGTTTCAGTACAGAAGATCAAGCCAATGAAATAGCCGGCAGAGGGGTAGGTTTAGACGCAGTTAGGACAAATTTAAACGATATCAGAGGAACAATTATCATAGATTCCACCATCGGAAAAGGCACAACATTTACAATTCGCCTACCACTAATGTTGAGCATCTGTAAAGCCCTTTGTTGTCAAATCAATAAAGCAAGATTAGCATTTCCCATGGATGGGGTAGAAGATATGCAAGACTACGACAAAAATGACCTCAAAATCAACCAAGAAGGTATAGAATATATCAACTGGCGCGATCGACAACTAGAAATCCATCAATTAGATAAACTATTACACTACAACCGTCAATTAACCAGAAGCAGATTTTATAACAAACAAGAACAAGATACAGTATCAATCGTAGTATTGCGAGGAGGAGACGACTTACTAGCAATCAAAGTCGATCAAGTATTAGGAGAAGAAGAAATAGTAATCAAACAAATAGAAGGTCCCATCCCCAAACCCCAAGGAATAACAGGAGCAACAGTTTTAGGAGATGGTAGTGTCATGCCCATAGGAGATGTATTAGAATTAATCGCCATCGCCCAAGGAAAACCACTCCAAATACCAGAATTAAATACATCAAGAGACAAAGTAAAAACATTACCATCATCTCAGCCAATAGTTTTAGTAGTAGACGACTCCATCACAGTTCGAGAACTACTATCCATCAGCTTTACCAAAGCAGGTTATCGTGTAGAGCAAGCCAGAGACGGACAAGAAGCTTGGGACAAACTAGTATCAGGCCTACCCTGCGATGTGGTATTCTCAGATATTGAAATGCCAAGACTCAGCGGCTTAGAATTATTATCAAAAATGCAAGAAGATTCAGAACTATCAGCAATACCAGTAGCCATATTATCTTCTCGCGGTGCAGACAAACACAAAGACGTAGCCAAAACCAAAGGTGCAAAAGGCTATTTAGTTAAACCATACACCGAAAAACAACTCCTAGATACCGCCAAAAGAATGATAGAAGGAGAGACATTAATAGTAGACAAAACCAAAGAAGTAGAAGAATTAACCCTTCAAGAGAATCCCACCGTCTCTAGTCCAAAAACAACCAAACCAGAAATAGCCCTAGAAGAATTAAAAGCAATCAGAGAAAAATCAGAGAAAAATAGATTAAAACCCAGAAATACCCCATCAACATATAACTCAGATCACCCTATAGTATTAATCATTGATGACTCCGTAGTTGTAAGAGAAATGCTTTCAATGAGCTTCAAAAAAGCAGGATATCATGTAGAACAAGCTAGAGATGGTCAAGATGCTTGGGAAAAATTAAGTGGGGGATTACCTTGTAATATCATCCTCTGTGATATCGAAATGCCCAGAATGAATGGATTAGAATTATTAGGAAAAATCCAAAAAGATGAAATATTATCTCAAATACCAGTAGCAATGGTGACATCAAGAGGCGCAGAAAAACACCGAAAAATAGCAGCAGAATTAGGAGCGAGAGCATACTTTACTAAACCTTATATCGAAAATGATTTACTAAATGCAGCAAAGCGGATGCTTAGTGGAGAACAATTATTAGAAAATCCTAGTAAAGTAAAATAAGAACAATTAACATAGGAAAATCAGGAAAATAAATAATGGTGTGGCGCAAATTTATTAGTTTAAGTCTACTTAGCCTCGGCTTGTTCACATTAAAAATAGATTTATCCAACTCTGTAGCAGCAGAAACTAAATCTAAAGAAATTGAACTCCAAGTAGGTATAGTTCAACGATTTGGAGACGAAACAACTGATGAAATTACCCTCCGAAGTAAAGAAGGGGATTTATTAAACGTCACTTTTAAAGACAGCAATGATCAACTTCAAACCAAAGAAATTAAAGACTTAAAATTATCCATTGAAATGCTACCTTTAACAGAAAAAGTAGTAGAAGAAAGAATAATCTTAAGCGATGTAGCAACCTTTGAAACCGCAGAAAATAAAGCCAAAGAATGGAAATCTAAAGGAATAGAAGTAGAAGTAACTCAACCCCAACGTTGGCAAGTTTGGGCTAAAAGAGATGTTTATTCCACCCCCATATTACGTCGTTGGTTATTAGAAAGTTTATCAACTAAAGGATTTGATCGCCCCTATTTAGAATCAGCCCTCATTGCAGAAAAACCCCAAGTATTTTTGAATATCAACGAAGAGAGATATCAAGTTTCTGATTTAAAAATTACCACAGAAAAAAACCGAATTTGGGTTAAAGAAAGCGAGTCAAACAAACTTCGTCTCTATGGTGGAAAATTAAAAATTCAACCTAATTCCTATGGCGACTTTACCTTAGTTAATGAAGTACCCTTAGAAACTTATTTACGAGGTGTAGTACCCTATGAAATAGGACCCAATGCACCTCAAAAAGCCATGGAAGCACAAACAATTATTGCTCGAACTTATGCTTTACGCAATGTCCGTCGTTTTGCCGCAGATGATTATCAACTTTGTGCCTCAACCCATTGTCAAGTGTATTATGGTTTGACACAAACTAACTCCAGAGTAGATCGAGCCATTAGTGCTACTAAAGGTTTAGTGCTTACCTATAATTCCGAATTAGTAGATGCTTTATATTTTTCCACCAGTGGAGGGATTACAGCCAACTTTAGTGATATTTGGGATGGAGAAGCTCGCCCCTATTTAAAACCAGTCATTGATGCCTCCAATCCTCCTTGGAATTTATCTCAAACCTTAGAAGATGAAGCCAATTTCCGTCGTTTTTTAACTCAAAGAAATGGATTTAATGAAACAGGTAGAAGGTTATTTCGTTGGTCCCGTAGAAGTACTTTAGAAGAGTTAACTGAAGATTTACAAAAATATCTAGAGCGCATTAAACATCCATTAGCAGATATTAATGAAATTTCCTCACTAGAAATCGTAAAAAGATCCACTTCAGGGCGAATTCTTCAACTAGATGTTCAAACTGATTTAGGCATAATTGAATTACATAAAACCGAAATTCGTAGCGCATTAGGCCCACCAATTAGCACTTTATTTTATCTTGAACCACATTTGGATAGTGAAGAAAAACTAGTAGCTTATACTTTTGTCGGAGGTGGTTTTGGACATGGTGTTGGTTTAAGTCAATTTGGTAGTTATAAATTAGCTCAACTTGGTTTCAGTGCCAAACAAATTTTAGCATTTTATTATCAAGGAGCCTTACTTCAACCTCTTGATGATTCCATTATCTTTTGGCAAGAATCAAATTAGTATTAGCATCTCCCAAAAATTAAAAATCTCATTTGAAAATTTTAATAATTTATTAATTTTTGATTTTTAAATTTTAATAGTATTTATACATAGAGAATAGGAGAAGTTATAATTAAATTTTATAATTAAAAGAGAACTTCTCCGTATATTTACTAAGATATATTTTAAGCAAAATAATAACAAATAAGATTAATCCCGTTAAAAAACATTCTTAAGCTTCAAAATTATAAAATTAATTCCTCAAAAAGAATAGATCAAAGAATATAGATATAAAATCTTTCAAGAACTCCCCATGGTGAAATTGAAAATTATCGTCCTAAATTAAAGCCTCAATACACTATAAGACAAGAACTACAGAGTTAAGTCTCAATCAAAATTTAAGGAAAAATCAATTTAATTAAGCTATACTCATTATTAAAACCAACAACATAATCAACATCGTTAAACATCATAATTAAAATCAATCCAAGGAAAATATTTCTATGAAGACAAAAAACCAAAAATTAAACCTTTTAACAAGTTCAATAGCAATTGTATTAGGATTAATATTTGCTGAATCCACTAATGCTCAGGAAATTGTACCTATTGAAGAACTTTTTATAACCTCTGAATCTGTCACCATTACCGGTGATCCAGTGCCCGCTCCTTTGACTCCTGTTCCTAATGGTTTATTGGGAACATTTCGAGATGTAGAGCCTGTAGATGTTCCTTTTCTTAACTCAGTATTAGATATCATTGAGGCAACAGAACCAGATGCTACTTTCTTGTCAACTGCGGTTGATTATCCTCTAGAAAGCTTTGTTACTGCTTTTAATAGTAATACATTGGTCACTGAATTTTTAGGCCCTGATGGTGATAGTTTCACTCCAGCGGAAGCCGATGCAACTCTAGAAGGATCAATTTTTGAATTCACAGGATTGATTGATATCACAGAAGAACTAGATCAAGATAGTAGTACTGAAGGAATTAATGTTACTTTTGTAGTTGGTAGTGACGATGGATTCCAACTTAGTTTAGGTGATGGTGATGATCTACTAGTTATCTCACAAGATCCTACGGCAAATAATGCTTTTAACAGAGTTTTTACTGAAGTTACTTTCCTACAACCAGGATTATATCCTATAGAGTTAGTTTATTTTGAAAATGATGTTGTAACTGGAATTGAATTCAGTGGAATTTTTGGGGATGATTCTTCTGATATAGGTATCATTATTCCCAATGGATTTCTCTTAGCCTCTCCTCTTGAAATTGAGACGACTCCAGAACCAACTTCTATGTTAGCATTACTTTTCGTTTCTACTGCTGCTTTAGCTTCTAGACAAAATAAGAATAAACATACTAAAAGTTGTAAATAAAAATATTTCATAATAATTTAAATTTCGATTTAATCATCAAAAACCTAAAAAAAATACTAGTTCTTTTCTGGAGGCTAAATTTTTTAGGTTTTATTTTTTGTAACTTTTGGCTAAATCCAATTAGGAAATAACATTCTTATCTTCCAGCCTTGTTTTGATAGAGGTAATCCAAGATAAATTGGCATCCAATAGATAAAACCTAAAATTATTAAAATAACTAAACTAATTCCGATCCATCGGGGAAAATATTTGCTTTTTTCTAGAGATTTAGTAAGAATCCAGCCTAAAGCTAACCAACTAAATACATAAGAATTCATGTAATGATACAAGAAAGTACAACGATCGACCCCAATCCAAGGTAATAAATTTGCTAAATAATTACAGGTAAGATAAATTACTAGCCAATTTTCTTTTTGATTGAAGTGTATTTTTTTATGTTTGAAGAAAAATATTAAGATAATACCTAAGTAAACAATAAAACTCAAACTTGCTATAGTTGATAAATACCATAAAATAGGATTTCCCATCCCATGAACATCATAAATTATTGAATTAAAATCTTGGTTTTCATCTGGTATAATTTGATAATAATAAGCAACAGTTCGCCACATCAATAACCAAGTATACCATTTAGAACAATAAGGATGAACTTCAGAAGTATTTCCAATATTTTGGTGAAAAGATAACATTTTTTGATGAATTTCCCACAATCCATATTCAGGATTAATGAGTAAATGGGGAATCCAAAGTATTATATAAATCATCAAAGGAATAATGACTAAACCTAAAATTAAATCTTTAACCTTTATGGAAGTAATTTTCTGCCATAGTTGTGCATCTAAATTTTGTTTAGGTATTTGATTATTGCTTGGAGAAGTATTTAAGAAGATATTATTATTTTTTTCTAGATATTTAATCAACCAAAATATTAAAAAAATACCATAAATTCCTAACAAAAAACCTAAACCATTCCATTTTATACTTGCCGTTGCTCCAAAAAAAACCCCAGAAATAATCAATTTTTGTAATTTTTTGTTTGATTTTTCATGAATTGCTAAGAGAAAATATAATTGAGCTAAAAGTCCAAAAAAAACTAAATAAATATTTTTTAAAGCATAACGAGATTCTACTAAAAATAAACCATCACTAGCTGCTAATAATGCTGCTATTATTCCATAACTACGACTACCACTTAGATAATAAGCCATTACTCCAACTAAAATAGGAATAAAAGAACCAATTAAAGCATTTAACCAACGATAACTAATTGTAGAACGAATGGAACCAGTTAAATCATTTATTATCTCTGGTTTAGCTGGAAATTGGGAACCTATCCACATTCCTATGGCAATTAGATATTGACTTAAAGGAGGATGACTATTGAATTGGCTTTTACCTATTAAATAATTGTTGGCAAATACAGCATTATAAATTTCATCAAAAACTAAAGTATTGAATTGCCCTAATTTCCAAAATCTTAACCCCAAAGAAATTAGAAAAATACCAATCATTGCTATCTGAAACCAAGATAAAAACCAAGTTTTATGTACTTTTTTGTTGAACATCTTTATCTGATTTATTTGAAAATTTTTAATAATTTATAAGTCAAATTAACTGAGATTAATTATTCCGATTTTCTTAAATTTTTTTGTTTAAATATAACAATTTTTCTAACTTTTTAAAGATTACAAGATTAATTAAAATTATTATTAATTATCCTCCAGAAGACAGTATTTAACTCTATTTTTTTAAAAAAAATAGATATTAGATCAAAAAAATCTTAATTAAATCAACAAAAATTGACATTAATATTGAGATCTATCAAATCAAAAAAAATTATTGTATTGTCTTGATAATATCTGATTAAAAATCTCTCCAACTCTTTGAATAGATAATATAGGGTGCTGAATTTACTAAAAAAATATGATTCATAATGTAATCTGTTAAGATTAAACTAAATCCTTACAATTTAGACATTAGGGTTAAGATGTTCAAGTATAAATAATATTAATACTATCCATTGAGATAACTAATACTTAACCAGAATTTAACCCAAAAAAATCAAGAATTGAAAATTAAAATAATATTAATATGTAACCATTAAAGAAAAAAACTATTATATTATAATCAGTATTGAACAAAAACATAGAACCTAGATAGTCAAAAAGCAACAATATAGAATCAATTAAACCTCTGCAAAGTAGAACAAAACGAAGAACAAAAATCAGGAAAAAACCTTACCAAAATTAATAAATATTATGGTTCAAACAACAGAAGCAAAAATAACAGAAATTCCCAAAGCATTAAGTCAAGAAGAATTAAATTTGATGGATGCTTATTGGAGAGCGGCTAACTATCTTTCAGTAGGACAAATATATCTCTACGACAATCCATTACTGAAAAAACCACTAACCATAGAACATATAAAACCAAGACTACTAGGACACTGGGGAACAACACCCGGATTAAACTTTATCTACGTTCACCTCAATCGGATGATCAAAAAACAAGATCTAGATATGATCTATATTGCAGGCCCAGGACACGGCGGACCAGGCTTAGTAGCAAATACTTATTTAGAAGGAACATACAGTGAGTTTTATCCTAACATCTCCCAAGATGAAGAAGGAATGAAAAAGCTATTTAAACAATTTTCGTTCCCAGGAGGAATTCCTTCCCACGTAGCACCAGAAACACCAGGATCCATCCATGAAGGAGGAGAATTAGGTTATGCCCTTTCCCATGCTTTTGGTGCAGCATTTGATAATCCTGATTTAATTGTAGCTTGTGTCATTGGCGATGGAGAAGCAGAAACAGGGCCATTATCAGCCAGTTGGCATTCTAATAAGTTTCTTAATCCTATTACCGATGGTGCTGTATTACCAATTCTCCACCTCAACGGTTATAAAATCGCTAATCCAACCATATTAGCCAGAATTAGCCATGAAGAATTAGAAAACCTCTTTAAAGGATACGGTTACAAGCCATACTTTGTGGAAGGAAGTGATCCCCAAAAGATACACCAAGAAATGGCAGCAACCCTTGATATCATAATTGGTGAGATTAAAACAATTCAAGCCAAAGCTCGCTCTAGTGGAAAAGCCTATCGCCCCATGTGGCCCATGATCGTGTTGCGTACCCCAAAAGGTTGGACGGGACCAAAAAAAGTTGATGGCAACATTACCGAGAATTTCTGGCGTTCCCACCAAGTGCCTTTCTCAAAAATGAAAGAGAAAAATGAGCATATTAAATTGCTAGAAGATTGGATGAAGAGTTATAAACCAGAGGAACTCTTTGACGAAAATGGCACATTAATTCCAGAATTAGCAGAATTAGCTCCAGTTGGAAAAAGAAGAATGGGTGATAATCCTCATGCTAATGGCGGGATGTTATTAAAGCAATTAAGGATGCCTGACTTTAAGGATTATGCCATTAAGGTTGCTAAACCTGGAAAAATCTTTGCAGAAGCCACCAGAAATATGGGTATATTTATGCGGGATGTCATGAAAAATAATCCCACTAATTTTAGGTTATTTGGCCCAGATGAAACCGCTTCTAACCGTTTAAGTGCGGTATTTGAGGTGACTAAGCGCACTTGGTTAGCAGATATTCTCCCTGAAGATGATAATGGGGGTTTATTGGCTAATGATGGGCGAGTCATGGAAATTCTTAGTGAGCATAATTGTGAAGGTTGGTTAGAGGGTTATTTATTAACTGGGCGACATGGTTTCTTCTCTTGTTATGAAGCATTTATCCATCTGATCGATTCTATGTTTAACCAGCACGCTAAGTGGTTGAAAGTTACTAGTAAGGAAATTCATTGGCGACGACCTATTGCTTCTCTAAATATTCTTTTGACTTCTCATGTTTGGCGACAAGATCATAATGGTTTTAGTCATCAAGATCCAGGATTTATCGATCATGTAGTGAATAAAAAGGCTGATGTAATTCGTGTATATCTACCACCAGATGCTAATACTTTATTGTCTGTAACAGATCACTGTCTCAAGAGTCGTAATTATGTGAACGTAATCATCGCAGGTAAGCAACCTGAATTACAATATCTCGATATGGATGCCGCAATTAAGCATTGTACCGCTGGGATCGGGATTTGGGAATGGGCTAGTAACGATCAAGGAACCGAGCCTGATGTGGTAATGGCTTGTGCAGGGGATGTGCCAACTTTTGAAACTTTAGGTGCAGTAGCAATCTTGAGAGAATTTTTCCCAGATTTGAAAGTAAGGGTAGTTAATGTGGTGGATTTGATGAAGTTACAACCACAAGAAGAACATCCTCACGGATTATCTACTTTAGATTTTGATATTTTATTCACTACAGATAAACCTATTATCTTTAATTATCACGGTTATCCTTGGTTAATTCACCGTTTAACCTATCGTCGAACTAATCATCATAATCTTCACGTAAGGGGTTACAAGGAGGAAGGCTCTACTACTACTCCTTTTGATATGTGCGTCAGAAATCAAATTGATCGCTACAATCTTGTGGCTGATGTGATCGATCGTGTTCCAAAATTGCGATCAGTTGCAGCCTATGCCAAACAATATGTCAGAGATAAATTGATCGAGCATAAAGAATATGTTTCTAAATATGGTGAGGATCTCCCAGAAATTAAGAATTGGCAATGGCCTTTCTAGTTTTTAACTAATCAATAATAAGTAAATACGTCATAAACAAGTGAGAGATTTGGAGAAATTATCGAAATTATAAGATAAGTTACTCTGATTCTCTCATTTCTTTTATATTTTCTTATCCCAAATTTCTAAAATGATGATAGAGTTAAAATTCTTCTTGGACGGCTGATACCCAACCCAAAACCTATCTCCCTTGCCCCCCTTGTCCCTTTTGTCCCCCTTGTCTCCCCCTAACCATTGTATCTCATACTTTTGGAAAAACGACATTATGAGGCAAAATCAACATCCCATCCCCAAAGGAATAAAACCGATATTGATATTTAATAGCCTCTTCATATAAAGTCAACAATCGATCGCGCCCGATAAAAGCACTAACCAACATCAAAAGACTCGAACATGGCAAATGAAAATTAGTAATCAAACCATCCACCACACCAAATTCAAAACCAGGATAAATAAACAAATTGGTCTTCCCCTGAAAAGGCAACAACGCCCCATTACTAGCCATAAAAGCTCCTTCCAAAGCACGCACAACAGTTGTACCAACGGCAATAACTCGCCCACCATTAGCTTTAGTTTCTTGAATCAGATTCACAAGATAATCATTGACATCTAACCATTCCTCGTGCATTTTATGGTTGGTAATATCATCAATTTCCACCGGGCGAAAGGTACCGATGCCAACATGAAGGGTAAGATAACCGATTTTTATACCTTTAGTTTGCAATTTTTCTAACAACTCCTCGGTGAAATGTAACCCTGCTGTAGGGGCAGCAATTGCTCCTGGTTTTTCGGCATATACGGTTTGATATTGGGAAGGCTGGGATTCAGTATCCGTAATATAAGGTGGCAAAGGAAGTTCACCAAATTCTTCTAATAATTGCCAAAAATTTTTACCTGAAGGTATTTGAAATTCTAATATTCTTCCTCCTGTGGGGGGATGGGAATCTATTACTTTAGCTTTGAAAACGGAATCTTGGTCTATATCTTTGGTATTGGGTTCATGGGAAAACCAGATTTCTGTCCCTAAAATAAAACGTTTACCGGGTTTGACTAATGCTAACCATCTATTCTCGCCTTTTTCTTCTAAGAGTAAGATTTCCACTGATGCGCCGGTGGATTTACGCCCGTAGAGTCTGGCTGGAATTACTTTGGTATTATTTAGTACTAATAAGTCTCCTGGTAATAGCAATTCTGGTAATTTTCTAAAGATACTGTGATGGTGAGTATTGGGGGAGTCTATCACTAGCATTTTGGATGTGTCTCTTGGGGTGACTGGATTTTGGGCAATTAATTCTGGAGGTAATTGGTAGTTGTAGTTGGCAAGGATTGTGTCTTCTGGTTGGATGATTTTTTGTGGCATTTTCTGGTTTAATTTTTGGCTTTTCTTAGTATATTCTAGCTACAATCGTTTACTGGTAATAGTTTTAGGATTTAAAAAATTTTTGGCAAAAGACTTGACATTTCTTTTTTCTTTGGGCTATATTAGATAAGGTTAAGAGCAATCCTCGATAGCTCAGCGGTAGAGCGGTCGACTGTTAATCGATTGGTCGTAGGTTCGAATCCTACTCGGGGAGTTTAAGTTAAGTAATAAGTTATAAGTAATAAGTCATTAGGATATTGCTGGATTCTATAGCATATTGAGTTTGAAAGGTATTGCTAAAAAGTTTTTTCTGTTTTGGCGATCGTGTTTTTAGTTATTATTGTTTTTAAAAGAATGTAGGATGGAGATATCTGCAATTTTTACCTACATTTACTACTTAAAACAGTTAAAGAAATGAAGAATTTAGAGAATTTTACAATTCACCAATTTAGGGGTTTGCGGGATTTGGAATTGAAAAACCTTGGGCAAATTAATCTCTTAGTTGGTGTTAATAATTGTGGGAAAACTAGTGTATTAGAAGCTTTATCTATTTATTGTAATCCTTTTGATATTACAGAGTGGTTAAATATTATTTATCAGCGACAAGGAAAATCTTTTATACTAGAATCTTTGGAATGGTTATTTCCTAAATTTGAAAATGTTAGAAATAATCAACTAGAAAAAAATGAGATATTAATTTCTAGCGATGGAAATTTTGATATTGAAAAATTATCAATGACTTATGAAGAATTAGAAGAAATATCAATTTCTGACAAAGATCAAGGGGAAAGACAAAATCTAGAACATATTTTAGATCGAATAGTAAAAGAGTATATTGTTAGCGAAGAAAATACGATTAAAGGATTAAAAATAAGGATAAAATATATAGATAAAAAAGGGAAAGAATACCAAGAAGCTTTTTCATTTTGGGAAAAAAATAACAAAATTTCAAGGTTTAATCAAAGAAAAAATATTAAAATACCTATATCTATTGTTACGGGATCATCTCATCGATCAACTAAAGAGTTTCGTTTATTATCAGATGCAACTTTTGATAATTTTAAGCCAAATTTAATAGAATTACTTCAATATATGGACTCAGATATTGTTGATTTAGATATTTTGTTGTCACCGATAACAACTTTTTCGAGCTTTAATATCTATTTAAAATATCAAAAACTTGGACTTGTGCCCATAGATGTTTTTGGAGATGGAGTCAGACGTTTACTATACATTGCCTTACAATTAATTGAAGTTCAAGGAGGAATACTTTTAATTGATGAACTTGAATCAACCATTCATACAGAAGCTTTACAAAGATCTTTTCGTTGGATTGTCAAATGGTGTAAAAAGATGAATGTACAACTCTTTGCTACTACTCATAGTTTAGAAGCCATTGATACACTTGTGGCTTCAACAGAATTAGAAGATGATCTAGTTTTATATCGTTTGAAACCTCATGACTCTAAAACAAAAGTAACTCGCCATGATTGGAAAGGATTAAAGATTTTGCGAGAAGAATTAGGACAGGAGGTACGTTAGTGAGTATAAAATATGCTCTTATTATCGTCGAAGGGAGTCACGATCAAGCATTTGTTAGTAGTATTTTACAAAAACTTTTTAATTTAAAAGAGTTTAATGGCAATAAGGAAGATTTAATTCAATCAAAATCATTATGGCGTTATTTTATTCCAAATTACAATCCTAATAGAGGAAAGTTTCATGTCAGATTAAATACCCCTTCTATTTTTAATGATAAAGAGGTTCAAGATGAATTTCTTTCAGTAGCAATTTATAGAATAGAAGGAGGTGATTTAAGTCATAGAATTGATAGTTTAATGAGGGTTCTTCGTAATATAGATGATGATAGTGAGCTTTTTGCTTTTGGAATTGTTGTAGATGCCGATAAAAAGTCTCCTGAGACTTTATTACAGAATTATTCTGAAGAGTTAAAAGAATTTTTTGATAATTTCCCTACTCAACTGGGAATTATTACAAATGATTCTCCCCGATTAGGAATGTATGTTTTACCTAACAATAGAGATGAAGGGGTATTAGAAAAATTATTGTATCAATGTGGGATAGTAGCTTATCCTAAATGTATTGAGAAGGCAGAAAATTATGTAAATTCATTTACTGAGGAAGAGCGATGGAATTTAAAGATTAAATGGAAACCTTTTGATAAAGATAAAGCCATAATTGCTTCAGTTGCGAGTGTATTTAAACCTGGATTCACGAATACAGTTAGTATTAAAGCAAATAAATGGATTAGTGAAGAAACCTACAATCAAGTAGATGATTTAAAACAATTTGTTGATTTTTTGAAAGATTTATTAAATAAAACATAATATTAACTTCCATCTGAACTCTTATTCATAATTTAAAATTTCTAACTATTTTATTAATATTTTACATACAATTTATTAGATAAATAATACATTCAGAAAGATAATAGAGTGTTCGTCAATAGATTTTTATTATAAAATTTAATAAATAATTAATATTTAAGTAATAAAATTTAATCTTTAAGTAGTACTAAAACTTATATTTTAATGATATCTACAAGTAAAAATTAAGTAGACAATTTCTGGAGATTAAAACTATGAACAATGGAAATGGAAATGGAAAATGGACAAAAGAACTAGTTCAATCCCATGCCAAAACTGCTGTATTGATAGAAATGTATACATTACCTTTTTATCTAACTGTTTGGAGTTCTATCATTTTACCCGATAAAGATGATACTTCCGATAAAGCCAAGCTAACCAATAAAACTTATCAAACAATTTTGAGCGTTTGTATTGAAGAAATGCTCCATCTGCAATTAGCAGCAAATCTTTGTTTAGCCCTTGATATTCCAGCATCAGAGATTTTTTCTAACCCTGAATATGGGGAATCAATTCCTTACTTACAACCTTACGATCCAGAAACCATGGGGGATACCATTCCTAAGCACGTTGCCTTATTAAGGGCTGATTTGGGTGCTTTGAATCAAAATACTCTTAATAGGATGTTAGATATTGAGACTCCTACAGAGTTTGATGAGTCTTTAGATCATACAACCCCTCAATATCCTTATGCAACTATAGGTGAAATGTATGATGCTCTTCTTCAGGGAATTCTAGAGGTAGAAGCAAAAGAACCTGTGTTTGGGTGGTCTACAGAAAATCAACAGATACAATTTACCCTCCCTCCAGATTATACAAAAAGTGCCTTGAGAATTAACCAAAAAATTTCTTGCTTTGGTGATGCTCAACAAGCTGTTAAATTAATTTGTGATCAAGGTGAAGGCCTTGCTAAAAGTCCCCTTCCTCCTCAACCTTACAAAGAGGATGATTTTCCTGTTTATGCTGGTTCTCGATTCTATGAAAGTGATAAGTATAATCCAGAAGAGGATGATCCCTTTGTTTATAACCAATATTCTCATTACGGTAGGTTTCTTTGGATTAACAATAAGCTAGAAGGTAAAGATGCTAATGATTGGCCTGATACTTATCCTTTAAGTAAAGAATTCTCTCAACCACAATTGGACGCATTAAAAGATTTAATGACCCAGTTTGAGTCATTTATCGATATTCTCACTGGTATGTGGAGTGGTGATGCTGATAAAAGTAGTCAATTTTTTGGTGCAATGTATGCCTTAAAGACACCACTGACAAAATGTTGGGAAGAAGGCATTATTCCTCAATGGAATTTATTTGAAAGTAATGTGGATCTCAAGCCTATTGATGTTAATTTAGATTTTACTGTAGGACAATCTTGGACAACTTCAACTGGTTATACATTCATTTTTCAGCCTGATGGCAATCTAGTATTATATAATTCTTCCCTAAAAGCGGTTTGGGCTAGTAATACTAATAATAAAAATTCCAGAATTTTCTCAGTTCAAAAGGATGGGAATGTTTGTATCTATGATGATAATGGTACTTGTATTTGGCATACTAATACTGCTAATGAAGGTAGGTTTTTATCTATTCAAACTGATGGAAATGTTGTGGTATATACCAAGGAAGGTAAACCTATTTGGGCAACAAATACTTATCATTCATAATTTTTGTTGATAATAGTAATAATACTAATTAAAGTAAAAGACTACCTTACAAATTTATTACTATTTTTTTACTAAATTTGTTCTAAACTTAAATATAACTAAACAGATAAATTCAATACTTCATTGAGCTTCCCACTGCGATAACCTTCTAAATCAAGAGTCACGTAAACAAAACCATACTCTTGAAAAGCAGATACTAAAGCATTTAAATCAACACTAGCGACAAAATCCTTGATTTTTTCAGGAGGTAATTCAATTCGAGCAGTATTCTCATGGCATCGAACCCGAAGATTATTCCATCCTAACTTTCGCAAATATACCTCAGCACGACCAACCTTTTGTAATTTATCTACAGTTATCTCTTCACCATAAGGAAAACGGGAACTCAAACAAGGCTGAGAAGGCTTATTCCACCAAGGTAAACCTAATAACTGAGACATTTCTCTAACTTCAGCTTTAGTGACTCCAACCTCAGCTAAAGGCGATCGCGCGCCTCTTTCTTTTGCTGCTTGAATGCCGGGGCGATAATCGTGTAAATCATCAGCATTAACCCCATCAACCACATAGGGATAACCCCTTTGAATAGCAATTGGTTTGAGAGTATCATGAAGCTCACTTTTGCAGAAATAACAGCGATTCACAGGATTAGAAGTATAATTAGGATTATCCATTTCGTGAGTTTGAATCAACTCGTGAGGAATACCGATAGTGATGGCTTGAGTTTTAGCATCTTCTAAATCTTCTGGCAATAAAGAAGGAGAAACCGCCGTAATTGCTAATGCTTTATCCCCTAAAACATCGTAGGCGATTTTGGCGACTAAAGTGCTATCAATACCTCCAGAATAAGCAATTAAAGCTCGATCCATTTGGGCAAATAAACTTTTTAATTGTGCTAATTTTTCTTGAATCATGATATTAATAATAGATTTGAACAACTAATTTTTTGATTTGAGTTTTTATAATATCAAATTATGTTCTCAAATAGAAGACAAATCCAGAGATTTTCTATTTCTAAGTTTTTAATTCTAAGTCTTTTGTAATTATGGAATTATTTGTCAACAAATTGATTTAAAGAGGTAAATAAACTGTAAAACAACTACCTTGAGTATAATTAGATTTTAAAGTAAGATCTCCTCCATGAAGTCTTGCTAATTTTAGAGATAAAGCCAATCCTAAACCAGTGCCTTTGTGTTTCCGAGTCAAATGATTGTTAATCTGAGAAAAGGGTTGAAAAAGTTTTTTGCAATCATCTTCTTTAATACCAATTCCAGTATCTATTACAGAAAACTCCAGCATTTTTTCTCCTATTTCCACCTTTAAAGTTACAGAACCTTCTTCAGTAAATTTTACAGCATTAGACAATAAATTTACCAATATTTGTTTCAATCTCCGACGATCTGCCATACAAAAACTAACTTCTTCAGAGATATCTAAAATCAATTCTAATCCTTGTTGTCTTGCTTTTTCTTCTACTAAACACATAGAAGCTAAACAAACTTCTTCCACAGGAAATTTTTCTAGATAAAGTTCTTCTCTTTCTGCTTCTATTTTAGAAATATCAAGTAAATCATTAATCAATTCTAAAAGATGCTCTCCTGAGTCACAAATTGCGCTTACATATTGCATTTGTTTAGCATTTAATTCCCCATATAATTCTTGTTTCAACATTCTCGAAAAACCCATAATTGCTGTTAACGGGGTACGTAATTCATGATTCATATGGGAGAGAAATTCACTTTTAGCACGATTAGCATTTTCAATGCGTTTTTTTTCTTTTTCTAATTCTTGAGTGCGAGATTTTACTAATTCTTCAAAATGAATTGCTAAAGATATTTGTTCAGCAATTGCAGATAGTAAATCGAGATCATCTTCTGTAATAGTTTTAGTTTCAATATTGGTTTCTAATACTAAAATACCAAAGAGTTTTTTATGTAGTAATATTGGTACTGTTAAGAGAGATTCTAATGGTAATCCGTCAATTACTTTTTTGATATTTTCTGTTATTTTTTCAGATAAATTTTCATCTAAAATATTGATTTCTTTTAATTCTTTTAACTCCCTTAACTCTGATGATATTGGGGTTTTAAGCTTTAAAGAAGGTATTTGATTATCAATGAGCCATTGTTGCTTAATTTCAATATTTTCATTGCCAAGACTAAAAAGAATTACCCGATGGAATCTAAATTTTTCCCCTATTTCCTGAAGAATTGCTTCTAGAATTTGCTGGGAATTAAGATTAGAATTAATTTTCTGAGTCAGTTGACGTTGTAATTTTTCTTTCTGTTTTTGTTGTTGAAGTTTATGATATAATTGAGCTTTAGAAATAGCCATTGCAGATTGAGTAGCTATAGTATGAATTGTAGTTAATTCATTGTCACTCCATTGATGGTTATTTTGACAATGAATCCAGATTTCGCCACAATATGAATTTTGATAGATTAAAGGTCTTAAAACAAAAGAACTCACCTTATTTTTTAGAGCTGTTTCTAAAAGTTGAGATTCTAAACAATCTCTAACCTGATTACAAACTAAAGGCTTTCCTTGTAATAATAAATAATGATTATAATTAGATATTTCGCAACACAAATTAACTAGATTTGAAGAAGCATCGGTATCATTGGAAGCATACCAAATTCTTCGTTTGCTATCTGGATAAAAACGAAAAATTAAACAACCATAAACTCCTAAGGCTTCGTGGATCATATCCACCATACTTTGGAGTAATTCTTCCAAAACAAGAGTTTCTTGCATTAGTTGACTCATGCGTCTCATCAGAAGCTGATGTTTTTGATCTTCCTGAATTTGAGCTAATTTTAGGCAGCGTTTGAGAATAGTTGGTAGAAGAGATAAGCTATTTTTATCAACATAATTGATGTTTTCAGACTTAAGATTTTCTAACTGACTATCCCAATTTTCAGCCCGCAAAATCAAAATTAAGGGAATTTTTTTTTGATATTGATGCAACCAAACAAGAAAATCTGGATCTTTTAATAAAATTGCATCATAAGTATTACTTTTCAACAATAATACGGAATTATCAACTGGGGCTATTTCATAATTAAAGCAAATATTTGCTTCTTGAAGGATTTTGATAATAGATATGATCTCTTGATCTATTGAGGCTGCTAGGATTAGTAACCTCAATTTAGAAATTGATTGTATGTTTGGTTGCAACTTATACATTAGCCCAAATAAATCAGATATTTCCAAGTTAACCATAAAAGTTAACCTTATCATCTCAATGATTGATTATTTACCAATGTGGCTCAAAATTCTCTTTGGGAAAAAATGAGAATAGTTAAAGATAACAATACACTTATATATAATAATCCATAGAGTCCATGAGTTAACAATTCCCCTGATGATGGCAATAAACCATATACTGCTTCATTTCTCAGATTGAGTCTTTCTAAATCTGGTAAGATTAGATAGAGAGATTTTGTAAATAAAATAATATTTTCATTTTCACTTATTTGACCTAATTCTACTAATTCTCTACTTAAATGTCCCATTAAATAAATGCCAAAACTAAATAAAGTTGCTAAAATAGAACTAGTAAAGACGCTAAAAACCATGGCTACTGCTATTAATAAACCTAATTCTAGATAAAGATATAATAACGAAACCATAATTTCTTTTAAAGGATAGACAATCCCTGATATAGCTAATAAAAATAGATAGATTCCTGTCATTATTAATACAAGGATTAATAAGACTCCTGATAATCCTAAATGTTTTCCTAGAATAAATTCTGCTCTAGTAATTGGTTTTGGTATTAAAATTAATACTGTTTTCTTTTCAATTTCTTTATTAATTAAGCTTACTCCTACAAATATTGCTAAAATTGCACTTAAAAAGCCCATTGCTCCCAAGCCGAAATCCAAAAAAATTTTTTCATCTATATTATTACCAGTAGATATAGGGGGTAATATTTGTAAAGCAATAATTAATATTATGGCAAAGAAACCAGTAAAGTAGAGAATTCGATCGCGAATCACTTCTCGAAAAGCATTAGCAGCTATGGCCCAAATTCTTGCTATACTCATTGTCATTATTATAATCTATAGTTTTATCTAGATGTTCAGCTACAGAATGGTATAATTCCACCACATCACCATCTAAGAGACGATAAAAAACTTTACGACCTCTTTTTTGATATTGTACCAGTTTCATTGCTTTTAAAATCCGTAATTGATGAGATACGGCTGATTCCGTCATTTCTAGAGAGGCAGCCAAATCACAAACACAAAATTCTTGTTTGGCTAATAGAGAAATTATTCTCAAACGATTTGCATCAGCTAAGAGACTAAAAAATTCCGCCATTTGTTGAGCTTTTTGACGATGGAGAATTTCCCCTTGAATTTTTTCCAATTTATCTAATTCTATTGGATGTATTTGCTCGCAGACAGGGGTTGATTCAAGGCTAGCTGACATTTATTACTCCAGATTGTTTTATTTTATTTTATTTTATTTTATTTTTTTTTGTTTTAGCAATTTCTAGAAACCAGAAAGCAAAAGTCTGGAAAGAATCTCTATAATACCAAAATAATACTTTCTAATGATCTATTGTTATGGTTACATTTTTATTTCCTGACAATTGCTTAAATTATTTAATTTCTTGATGATTCGATATTTCTATTTTATCCACATTCGCAGCCAGCATGTCCACAACCATTGCCATTAGGATGACCATCAGCACAGTTTTGGCTACAATAATTTTTTCCATTTTTTTTGATAGCTTTTTCAATCTCAATCACGCACAGACAAGATTCACAAGCACATTTCATGGTAGTTACAGTAGACATAGCTTTTTCTCCAAATTATCTTTAATGTTGAGTTCTTTAATTATAATATCTGAACAACTATTCAGACATAGTTGTCAAATTAACTTTTTCTCAAAAATATCACCACAAAAATTGTTTAGAAAAATTTTGAAAAAAAGCTTGCAATTATCCAACAGATTTGTTAGAGTAATAAAGCAGTGGAAAAACACAGAAAAACTTGCCAGGATAGCTCAGTTGGTAGAGCAGAGGACTGAAAATCCTCGTGTCGGCGGTTCAATTCCGCCTCCCGGCATTAAATCAAATACAAAGTAAAATACTAACTAAAAGTATCAATTATTGTGATTAAAATCATAGATTAATTACTTATTTAATATTACTTAGTTAATTGAAAAAACTCCCAAAAGGGAGGAGGCTGTAGCAAATAGCTATTAGCCTAGTTAGAATCAGTTTTAGCCGTTAAAGCAACATGATAGCTTTTATCTATTTTCTTGACTTTCAAACTACTAAAAGATTGCAACAACTTAGAAAATTTACTTCCTAAGTTTAAATTCTTCATTGCTTTAGTAATAGGAATAGTATATTCCTGATTAAACTGAGTTGCAACAGAACAAATTGGCACAAATTCTTGATCAGATTTATGAGATAAAGTATCTACTATTTGATAAATAGCCGTTTCCAACTCATTTTTTGAAGTAAGATCGACTTTCTTTGAAGTAGATAAGATAATTTTATGTTGTTTTTTTTCTTTAATATCTAAGTTATCATCAAAAATTGTTAGATAGACAAAAGAATCTGTGGTGATTTGATGCACAACAAAATCTGTTTTTAAATCCAGAAAAAACTCTCTAGTTTTCTTATGAGGAAAATAATGAGAAATGATTTGAGTCAAACTAAGATTATACTTATACTGAAATAACTGTGCTATTTTTTCTAGTTTAATCCAAGTTTGATTAATACGATTTTGCTCTTCTTTAATAATGTCTTTGATTTTTTGGATAAAATCTTCTAAGATTGGCATCTCAGGCTCATTATTTAAAAAATAAGTTTTCGTTTCAGAGGTTGTACTATTCACCACAATTAAACGATTAGCAATCCTAGAAATCTTATAAACAATTAAACCATGATGAGTTAAAGTAGTAGATAAATGATTTAAATCTCCATCAGAAGAACAAACTAACACTTCTTTAGCATTGGGGTAGTGAATCCAAATGGAAGAGCCTACGGAAATCATTTTGAGATCTGCACTATTTTTTCCTGCTGGCACGTGAATTAATTCATAACCGCGATTATGAAATTCTAAATCTTTTTTTCCCAAATTTCGCCAATTACCAAATGCTAATTTAATTTTAATGGGATTGGTACAAATGGATAGCAAAATTTTTTCTAAATCCGCATCAATAGCTAAATTTTCAGCATCGAGAAGAAGAATAGCAAAACCGCCTTTTGATGGTTTTACGGGAAAATGGTGACAGTTATTTTGAATTGAATTATGCCGAGTTTTCAATTCTTCTTGGGCTTCAATTTCTATCCCTGGATGAGTATGAGTATACCTGCCAACATTAGCCATTAACTCTGTAAATTGAGAGGAAATAAAAAAGCTAGGAGAGAAAAAACTCTTTAAAAAAGCAAGTAGTTGATTAATTAAGATATCTCGATTCTCAGATTGACGAAGTTTAGCTGCTAATCTAGTGGTAAATTTGAGTTGAAATTCCTGACTCTGCCAGGGATACTTCCTAAATTTGTCTCTCAGCCACTGAGGATGCCGTCTCTCAATAGACAGAATCGTTTGGAAGACATAGTTGCTGATTGAATTAAGCAAAATATCATCATCGATCATAAGTTGTAATTAATAAGGGAATAATCCTTTAAAGACAATAAAGATAATATTGTCCTCTTTCTATCTATGATAGAAGCTAGATTATTATTTAATGGTTGTTAATATTTTATTTTTTGATGACAGTATAGGATTTTGTATCTTAGACTTTTTGATTGATTGATGGAGTTTGAATTTGGAATATCTGCTGAGGCTGAGGCTAAACCAATGGCAGGAGGAATTGGGAAATAACAAAATTACGAATTTCTGAAAATAATCCATTGTACTATATAATTTTAAAGCAATTAATTTGATCTATATATTTTCCTTTAGGAGTGATAAAATCCTAGGATAATTTTAAGATTTGTAACAATTTAACTGAATAATTAAAGATGGTGAAATACCTTGAGTTGTTGCTAGTAAATACTTCGATGTGGTCAATTTCTATGACTTATAATATTATCTTCATCAATAACTTTTTCTTTGTTCTATAAATAAAAATAATTCAATATAATAAAAAATAAATCATATAAAAATTATATTTTCAAATTTATCTCTAACTTTAAATCCATAGTAAAACAACTCAAAGCAGAATATTTTAGTAATTTTCATCTCAAATATCCCACTTGATCAAGCGCACTAATTACTAATATTATTTTCTTCGTAACTTTTTAATTCCATCAAAGCATATTGAGCAATCTTCATACTTAAGCGGGCTTGTTCTATAGGGGACAATTCTGCCCAAGGAGCTTTTTTAATCTTTTGTTTGCCTCTCATAGCATAGGCTAGAGGACGAGCAAATACTTGTAAATCTTCTTCTCCCCAATTGGAAAGTATGGGTTTAACACATTCTACTAATTGTTGTAGACGAGAGATATTGGTAGTAAAAATTTCTTCTGCTTGTGAAGCAATGGTTTCTAAAACTTCTTCAGGTATGATATTGCCAAACTCTTGCCATAAAGATTCTTTGACTTTCGAGTATGATTCTGATTCCCAACATTGATTAAGATGAGAGAAAAAATTATTAGCATTTTCTGCCAAATCTTGTGAATCAATACTTTCGGTAATATTTATATCTTCTTCTGATAAACAAAAATAATTATCTGCTTCTCTTGATAAAGGATTCCAAGGATAAATCCCATCTTTTTCTGGATCAACTATCTCTTCCTCAGATGAATTCCTTGAATAAGATTGATTTTCTTCTAATAAAGCTTCTAAAAATTCTCTTTCTACTAAATTTTCAACTGATTGATTAAACATCATTTACTCTCCTAAAATCTTTTATTAATGAGTTTTTCTCTACAATAGTAACTACAATATTAGTTCTAGAAATTCCGCAGATCAAGCTGAGAATATTTAATTTTAATTGTCCATGGCAAAATTGGGTTTTTCTGTTTCAATGACAAATTCAAGGATTTGACCTTCAGTGTTACCGAATCTAATTTGATCTCCAGAACTTAACAAAATCTCTTGATTGTGAATTTTTTGCCATTTATTATCTTTATAGATAAAAGTTCCAAAACGAGAACGATCTCTCAAAAAATAACGAGGTGGGCGATCGTCAGAGTAGGGAAAGTCGCGACAAACAATATCTGCGTGTTTTCTACTCACCCAAAGTTGATTGATTACCAAATCATTATCTGGTTTTCTACCAATACGGAGGCGATCGTCAAATTTCCAAACTTGTTGATGATCTTCAACACTGCGAAGGTAAGCTTTAATTAAAGGAGCACGATTAGGACTGGGAATGGGTAACTGAGTAATTTCTTCAAAAAGAGGCCGAATAATGTGTCCTTCAAAATCTGGGTGCATATAGAGAATGGGCAATGTCCAAGTAGGCTGATTTACTTTATACACTGAAAATAAATGTTGCCTTGCGATGGTAACAGCTCGATCAACTGACTCTCGTTGACATAAAGCCTTAGTAAAAACTTCAATAAAACTCAACGCTTCTTCATCAGCAATGGAATCTCGCATTCCTAAAACTGCTGGTACACCATAATGAATTAAAACTTCTGTTAAAGAAGATCTCTCCATGAGTTTTCCATCAACTTGAGCACTTTCTGCCCCCCAACAGGCATTAAATACTGCTAAACTAATTTGATAGCGAACGAGATAAGAAGCTAATTCTTTGCCATTAATGGTGTTGTGAGAACTTAGAAATAATAAACCACCATCTGTACTTGGTTCTCCATGACCGGCATAAAATATAGTATTAAATTTACCGGTTGCAATGGATTCTATTAGTTGGGATGCAGTTGGTTGAATGAGAGTTGTCACTGTAGCTGGACAAAAATTTTGGTATGGTTTATTTGATGATTTAGATAGGGAAATTTTTTTGATAACTTCTGCTAAAGTTTGAGCTTCTTTTTCAAGGTTTAATCTTTGAAATTCCTTTGATTCTTGTGAAAACAAATTTGTATTTGGCTCTTCTTCACCGAGGACCAATAATATATTTAAACTTTCCCAATCTTGGCGATGGTTTAAAGGTTCTGTATCGGTGGTTGTACGACTAAAAACAATTTGTTCATTAATAGAAATAGGTGGTTTGCCGGCATCTTGCTGCATGATTTCCCAAGGCAAAGGGATTAAATTGGGATCACGAATTTCTAATTGAATTCTTAATGGTTTTGTCAAAGCGATGGCAATTCCTTTACTTTGAGCTAGACTTTCAACGATGGAACCATCAAATAACCATTGCCATAAAAGAATACCAAAATATTCCATTAGTCTTCCTGAATAGTTTTCGCCATAGATGGGAAGATCATCTATATCATTAGGATCATCATTATCAGAGTTATTTAAAATCTCATGATTAATAGGAGCAATAAAATCTTGACTTTGTAGGGAAAACATTTCCTGCCATGCTAACCATGTTCTGGTTAATGCTACAGACCAAATACAATCGTTATTTACTAATCCTGATGATACTGGAGATTTATGCACCCAAACGGCAAAATTCTCAGGTCCTGCTTTGGTTAAATTGGCAATTACTAGACTTAGACAGGGATTGACATTAACAAACATTCACAACCTTTAGTTTATGTATGTATTTACTTTTTTTTGAGAATTCCCACCATTCAACGTTAGGATTTTGTTGTAATGTGAGGATTACTTAGTTACTCTATGATACTAAATATTTACCATTTTGGTACTACTTTTGAGTAATTCCAGATTTGGTGAATTTTAAAATGTATAGAGATAATTTACTTGGTTTTTTAAACAAATAAAGTAGTATTTTATGGAAGTTTTTCTTTTTTTCAATATATTTTTTTATTTGATTCTATTCTTTATAATTTTCTGTTTTAGTAATCATCAAATCCTCCAATTGTTTTTCTATAGTTGAAGTTGTTGATTCATTCTTATTTTCAGAGCTTTCATCTTTCAATATAAAATATATTGCTAATAAAACCACAACTAATAAACCTGTTACAATTCCAAGAATTAAAAAATTATTGTTAGATAGCAATCCTTGTTTACTTCTGGATTCTTTAACATTTAAAATAGTTTTAGGTGTTTTATCTACATATTCTTTTATAGTTAACCATGCTATTTTTTCATTTTTATCTTCATACTTTTTTTTCACTTTAACATGTATTAAAGCAATAGTAATATTATCATGACCATTTTGACTATTGGCAATTGCTAATAATCTTTCTGTTACTGATTCTAAATCCTTTTTCTCCTCAAGAATTCCTACTATTTCATCTTGCCAATATTGTTCTACCCGATCAAAGTCTGAAAGGCCATCAGAACATAGTAAAAAAACGCTGTCTTCATCGATAACTAAACGTTGTATATTGGGATACAAGTGCTCTGATGAACTTGTTCCTAATGCTTGTACTAGTGCTCCTGCTCTGGGATATTGTATGATATCTCTATAAAAAACATAACCTAGCTTTACTTCTCTTGAAGCTAAATCATCATCTATGGTGATTTGATGGCAACCTGTTTTTGTAATCCAGTAGATGCGTGAATCTCCCACATGGGTCAAATACATTTCATGGGCATGAGCTTTAGCCATTACTACGGTTGTTCCCATTCTTTGTCGTTCGTAGCGATTTTCTTCATTATTAATATCGCTAATTATTTCGTTGGTTTCACATACTGCGTCATTAAATTTCTCTAGATTTTTTTTAGGTATCCATCCTTCTAGTGTTTCTCCTAAAGGGATATTTTTGACTTTTTTTTCTAAATTTTCGATGGCTAATTTTGAGGCTCTTTCTCCTCCTTCTTGACCTCCAAGTCCATCACAGACTATGGTTAATGATTTTTCTACGTCTTTGTTTTTGATAAATGTCCCATGAGCTGGATAACAAGCATCTTCATTGTGTTCCCGAGTTGGTCCGGTATCTGTACAAGTATAAATTGAAATTTTACGTTCATATAGGTTTCCTAACTCATAAAGTGCTCCATCTAAATAAGCTAGTAATATATCTGCTTGATTTATTTGTCCTTTTTCTAAGGTTTGGCACAATTTTGTTAAAAACTCTGTTATACTTGAATCTGATTTTTCCAGAAACTTTGATGACCATAATTTCCCTAAGTGTTTTAAACTTGGTTGGTTCTTGCCATCTAATTCTAATTCTCTCAATTGAATTGTGAATCCATTTACTCTTAACTGAGATGTATTCAATAAACTTGAGACTACTTCCTTCTTTTTTAAAGGATTCCATAGTCTAGCTATTTGCCATAACCAATTAAGCTGTCGCATTCCTGTTGCTTCAGCCCATAATGTTGTTAATTCTGGCAATAATTCTTGATACTTTAATTCTCCTGATTTTTCTGTTGGGACTGTCCCATATTCAAATAACCAGATTATTTCTTCTGGATTTGTTTCTGTGCTTGCTATATAACCATAGACTTGGGGTATATGCTGTCTATAAGGAAATAGCTTGAGATAGGTTGATATTTCAGTCGGTATTTCTTCTGGAACCCAGGGAGCTAATGCTGGCTTTGTATCCAGTAAAACTTGTTTTTGTTTTAATAAATAACGATCGCCGATCAAATCTCCTATTTGATAGGTTGTGATTTTGTCTCCTTTGGCCCATAAATACCGTCTTACTATTGGCGTATGACATTGTTCGCATAAATCCCTATTTTCTGGATTTGGTGCTTGACAGTTCTTATTACAACAATGGATCCAATAATTTCCCATGAAAATTATTTGCTCCCGACTTGCTCAACTACTTTGTTATGGGAGTGGTACTTTGCCTTAATTGCAATTTTACTTGCCCTATACATTTTATAACCAGTTTTTTCTTAATTAATTATTTTAACTTTTATTTTTTCTTTGACTTTGACTGTTACTTGATTTTATTTTGGCATCAGCCTTGGCCAGATTAAGAGAAAGTAACTCCACCAAACCCCTATAGGAATAGACAATATTATGGTAATGATTGGGCTTTTTGTCAATTCCCAGCATCCACCTATAATAATTATTCCAGTCATTAATATTGACCAAGGCTGACACCACCAAGGTTTTGTTTTCCAAGGGCTAGTCATGTTTCTTTTACTTGTTTCATTTTTACAATTTTTGACAATTTCTGACAATTTTTTCTTAATTTATTAATATTTCCCTTCAGTTTCAGGACTTTCTACTTTTGGCAATCCCATACTGTAATTTAAGACTTTCCCTTGGAGGTTATAACTAATGGTTCCAGATTCTAGCATGGAATGAATGAAATGTTCTAAATCTGATCCTATACGACGGAGATTATATTCTGTTAAATCTTGATTACTATTAGATTCTACTAATGTATCAAATTTACGGTACACTTTATTTAAAGCTTCTTCATTCCAATTAAATTCATTATCTGGATCTACATCCAATGTTAGTACTTTATCAGAATATAGAAGCTCGTTATTTTTAATTTCCGCCGTATAAATTCTGATATGACGAGTTGTTGATTTTAATAACATATTTTTTGATTTTCTTGACTAATTTGGATTGGTATCTTTTAGAAGATCTAAAGATTTTCTGTATAGTTGGATTTTGCCATTATTAATTAGATTAGCTTAAGATTTGATTTTATAGTAAACCTACCTTAGTTGGTTAAAGATTTTGTTCTTTCAATCATTAGATGGATCTTAATAAAGATTAATTTTTCCATCCATAGATTTTAATATTAAGATACAAAAACAGAATCATTTCCCATTGATATTATAAATAGATTTAGGTTAATTTTTGTCATATATTTTGCTTTATGAAAGTCATTATTATCATATCACAAAATTTTGCCAATTAGGGATGAGACTTGGTTTAATGTTAATAACATTAACCCCGCTTTAAGAAATAATCATAAGCAGGGTTGAAAAAAATTTCAAATTAAAGATCTGGTATTAATTAAAAGTTAATTAAAGATTTTATTTTTGAGCATTTTTGATACATTCTTGAATCAATGGTTGTACAGAATCAACATCTTTCCAACCTAAAATTTCAGTTACTTTTTTTTCTAAGTTTTTATAAGTTTTGAAAAACTCAGATATTTCATCTAAACGATGAGGTTGAATATCCCCAAGAGATTTTACAGAACTATAACGAGGATCTTTATCAGGTACACAGAGAATTTTTTCATCTCGATCGCCACCATCGATCATTTCCAACATCCCGATAGGGCGGCAAGAAATGACACATCCTGGAAAAGTAGGATTATCCATCATTACCATTCCATCTAATGGATCCCCATCATCTGCTAGAGTATTAGGTATAAATCCATAATCATAAGGATATTGTACTGAGGAATACAAAACTCGATCTAAAGCAAAAGCGTTTAAATCTTTATCAAATTCATATTTATTTTTACTACCTGCGGGTATTTCGATTAAAACATTAACTAACCCTAGCTTTGGTTGTGCAGGAATAAGGGATAAATCCACGAAATCTCTCCAAAACAATTGTATTTAATTTCTGTTTTTTACTTTACGCTATTTAAGGTATTTTTTTGTTCTGAATTTTGTTAAAGATAGATATATTTTTTTTAATAATGCTAAAGTGAAATATCTTATGTTAGTGATCATATCAGATCCCAATAAGCGATAAATGACATTGTCACCACCAAAACATATTGTTTTGATTTGGTAAAATCTTGTAGTGACACTGGGAAATATAGTATAAAAATCTACTTAAATTGTATAGTTGGTTTTACATTAGTTTAGTCATTTGCTTGTGGTAGTGAATAAGTACTTTGATTAGATGGCTCAATACTTTGGTTTGAAGAGTAGTAAGCGATGGCTAAAAGAGGTAATGTTAAAGTTAAGATTGCAATTATTGTGCCTATTAACTCTGCCCAACTTTGGCTTTTAGTTTTAGAGGATTTATGCGTCGGCCCGGTAGATTCCATAAATAATTGATTATGTTTAAACTCGGTAAATTCATATAGATTTAATAAGCAGGTCTAAATTTTAAACCTACCTTTATAGTACTATATTTTTTATCTAATTGACAGTTTTGACAGTAATGATTGTTGCAAAAAAAAGATTAATTGCTTGAGCCAAAGTATAGTATCGACATAGTTTTTTAGAATTATGTTAAATTTTTTAACGATTTAAGCCATAAGCTTGAATAGGCTCTTTAATCCAACGAATATAGAGATGTTTAAAAGTAGAGCGAAGCACCCGAGGTAGGGCAAAATCAATAGGCATCATAGTTTCTGGCAATAGCCAATTTTGGATTTGCAATTCTTCTGGGTGCAATAGAGGAAATTCAATATCTGATAATGGTAGATTTAATCCTAATTTAGATTGAGCAACTATAGTAGGTATAGTTTGAGGATCAACATTAAGAATTGATACAAGGGTTTGATCTAGTGCAAAAACATTACTACTAGCCCCTAGAAGCCCTAATTTACGGGGTTCTCCACTACTGGGTCCATTGCCTTCGTGGCCAATAATTCCATCTATAATAGTTAACTGAGGATTAATGGCTAAAGCAGTTTCTACTAACATGGAAGCGAAATATTCAGGGTTGGATCCAGCCTCCATATGCCACCATGCTTTCATTTTCCCAGGCACACAACCAAAGAGATTTTTAACCCCTAAAGTCAAGGTTAACTGCATATGGGATTTAACTTTGGGTAGATTAATCACCACATCTGCTTCTAAAGCTTCTTGAGAAAGACGTAAATTTTTAAAGTTATTACTGTTAGTTTGATAACGTTGCCCTGTAAACTCCACAATAGGCAAATTTAATTCTTCCATTAGTGGTAAATAACCGTTAGCTGCTGCCACACCGCGGGCGGTACCAAATGCAGGGCTATCACCTAAGAAAGGTTTTCCTCCTGCCTCTAAAACTAATTGCGCGACACAATAGACTATTTCTCGACGGGTAATACATTCTTTGGTGGGGCGAGAAGCAGTTAAAAAATTGGGTTTAAGTAAGACTCGATCGTCTTTTTTAACAAAGGCTTTAATGCCACCTAAGGGTTCTAATAAGGTTATTAGGGATTGTTTAAGTTCTTTTATAGAGTATGAATCGGCTTGTATTAAACTAACTGAGGTCATAATAAATGGATTAATCTTTGTTCTTTAAGTTTAGTTCAGAATCGATTAAAATAGTAAAAAATAATTAAGCCAAAATTGTATGGTTATTTCTATTCCACAATCTCTTAAAGTTAATAATTCCAAAATCCGGTCAGAAATTCGTCAAATCCAATCTCAATTAGTTGAATGGCGCAGAGGATTCCATCAACGTCCAGAATTAGGATTTAAAGAAGTTTTAACTGCCGGAACTATTTCGCAAAAGTTGAAAGAATGGGGCATTGAACATGAAACAGGTGTTGCTAACACGGGAATTGTTGCCCTTATCCATGGCAGAAGCCCTGGTAAAGTTTTAGCTATTCGGGCTGATATAGATGCTTTACCGATTCAAGAGGAAAATGATGTTCCTTATCGATCGCAACATGATGGAATTATGCACGCTTGTGGACATGATGGCCATACTGCTATTGCTTTAGGTACGGCTTATTACCTATCCCAACATCGAGATGATTTTGTGGGCACGGTGAAAATGATCTTTCAACCAGCAGAGGAAGGGCCTGGTGGTGCCAAACCCATGATTAAAGAAGGGGTGTTGAAAAATCCAGATGTGGATGCCATAATTGGACTGCATTTATGGAATAATATCCCTGTAGGTACAGTTGGTGTACGTAGTGGAGCTTTAATGGCGGCTACTGAATTATTTCGTTGCAAGATTTTTGGTAAAGGTGGCCATGGAGCCATGCCCCATCAAACCATTGATTCTGTGGTGGTTAGCGCACAAATTGTCAATGCTTTGCAAACTATTGTCGCGAGAAATATTAATCCCCTGGATTCTGCTGTGGTTACTATAGGTGAACTTCATGCAGGTAGTGCGAAAAATGTTATTGCTGATTCGGCAGAAATGAGTGGTACGGTACGTTATTTCAATCCTGCTTTAGAGAATGTCATTGGCAATCGTATTGATACTATTATTGGCGGTATTTGTCAGAGTCATGGTGCTAAATATGAGTTGGATTATACCCGACTTTATCCTCCTGTAATTAATAATGCTGAAATTGCTGATTTGGTTCGATCGGTAGCTGAGAATGTGGTGGAAACTCCTTTAGGTGTAGTTCCTGAATGCCAAACTATGGCTGGGGAGGATATGTCTTTTTTCTTAGCTGAGGTACCGGGATGTTATTTCTTTTTAGGTAGTGCTAATGCCAATCTTGGTTTGAGTTATCCTCATCATCACCCTTGTTTTGATTTTGATGAGTCTGTTTTGCCTTTAGGGGTTGAAATTTTTGTTCGATGTGTAGAAAAGTTCTGTTCTTCTAATTAATATGAAGTTGAGAATATGTAATTTCCTGAAGCCAAGATTTTTTTTTGAGGAAAACATTATTGGGTTAAGATGGAAAAAGGCTATTATAAACATTTTTTATTAGTTTTTAGACTATTTTTTATATATGTCATACTTAAGATTGATTCCATCTTTTAGATTTTGTACTTTTAATTTTTTATCACATTATTTAATTACTATGACTTTTAAGTTCAAATTGCATGAAAACTTATAAAATTAATATTTTTTTGTATAAAGTAGTTCGTTTTGATGACAAAGATTTTTATTAAAATTATAAATATGATAGTTTTAAAGCTCTCTGATTTGAGAAGCATAAGTTTGAACAGTTTGAGTAATGATCTGCCTTAGATTCACATAAGGGTTAGCAAAAGGAGGTTGTTTTTCCGTAAGACCTAATAAATCAGCAGTAACTAAAACCTGTCCATCACAAAAATTACCAGCACCAATGCCAATAGTTGGAATAGGAATTCTTTCAGTAATTTTTTTTGCTAATTCTGAGGGAATATGTTCTAAAATTATGGCAAAAACCCCTGCTTGAACAAGGGCAATAGCTTCATTAAAGATTTTTTCTGCATCTTGAGGATTATTCCCCTGTTGTTTATAACCAATTTTATGAACTGATTGGGGAGTCAAACCCACATGACCCATTACTGGAATGCCAAAAGTAGTAAGTTGGCTTACGATTTGGGCGACAATAGGATTTCCCCCTTCGACTTTAACGGCTTGGGCACCTGTTTCTTTTAAGACTCTACCAGCGGAGTTAATGGCATGACTAATATTCTGCTGATAGCTTAAAAATGGCAAATCGCATACCACCAAAGCTCTTTTTACACCTCGACACACTGCTGCGGTATGATGTAGCATTTGTTCTAGAGTAACTGGTAAAGTGGTTTCATATCCAAGTGCTACCATTCCTAGAGAGTCACCCACTAGAATTAAGTCTACTCCTGCTTCATCTAGCAGTTGGGCAAAGCAATAATCCCAAGCGGTAAGAGCAACTATTGGGCGTTTTTCTTGTTTCCATTGAATTAGTTGTGTGGTAGTGACTGCCATTGTTTATTAATTTAATTTTTAATTGCTTCTAAGATTCGAGAGTAGTAAAAGCGAGTGCTTGTCATATCGTTACGCTGAATGGAAAAGCCATTGTTTTCTAAAATTGCAATTATGTCAGCTTCTTTGTGTTGATAAGCACGGGTAGTTTTACTGGGCCCTGGGAATAATTCACCTATTTTCTTTAGTATAGTTAAACATAGGGTTTTTGGTGCAAAACTAATAATTAATCTCGATTCTGTTAGGGATGCCAGATGGCTAATCATTTTTGCGGCTTCGTCTTGGGGATAATGGATTAAGACATCTAGGCAGATAACTGTATGGTATTTACCTGTTAATTCTTCTAAATCTTTTACGCCAAAGGTGATTTTGCTGTCATCTTCTAGTGTTTCTTTTGCTCTTATTTGGGCTTCTGATACCATTTTTTCTGAGATATCACTACCGTAGATTGTAGCACCAGATTGAGCTAAGGGTATACTTAGGCTTCCTACTCCACAGCCTGCATCACAAATTGATATTTCTCCTAGGTTATTATCTTCTTTGAGCCATTTTACTACTGTATCTATGGTTTGTTGATGGCCGGTGCGGATGTCTTTTTGGACTTTATTTACGTCTCCATCTCCGTATATTCTACGCCAACGATCGAATCCGGTGCTATTAAAGTAATCTTTTACTATAGTTTTGTCGTCTAGTTTCTTGTCGACTGTATTAGTCATAGTTATTGTTATTGAGCATTTCTTAGGGGGCGATTTCTTACTTTAGCAGATTATTTAATTTTTATAGGATAATTTTTTGAGGAATTTGTCAAGTTATATTTTTGGGTAGATTTACTATCAAGAGAAAGCTTGGGAATCAAGTAATATAGTTTTTCGCGTAATTGTGATAGACACATTCTTGGAGATTGGGAGATTAGGAGATTGGGAGATTGGGAGATTGGGAGATTGGGAGATTGGGAGATTGGGAGAATAAATTTTGGTTAATTATCCTAGATTTGGGATTTTTTAAATCTATGATTATTTAAAGACAATTTGATATGAGAAAGTAAGATAAAAGACAATGATTTTGTAGAATTATTAAAAATAATTTTTTTTTAGAAATTTGCGAGAACAAGACTGTATTAGTTAGTAATAGCTTAAGTTAATCTTCGTGATAATTTTTTGATAAATATTTGAATATAAGTCTATAAAAAGCTATATTTTTTTTTTTAATATTGAATACTGGAGAAAACTATGACTCAAAAACAAATATACATAAATACAATCGAAGAATTTGTAGATTTAATAAAAAAATGGCATAAAGATAATTATGAAGGATTTGCTGATAAATACAATGCAGTAGTTACTAATGTTAAACCAATTCCAGAAGGAACAGATCCAAGTGTAATTCATGATTGGAAAAATGCAACTGTAGATCAATTGTGCCAATTTTTTGAAGATTGGTATAAATGGAATCCTGATTTAACTACTGGTTTAGAATATATTCAACGCTTTAGTTGGCTTTATTATGAAAACAAACAAGGATTAGAATTCGTAACTCAGGAACCTGGACTTTCAATAACCCGTTATTATGTAGATTTAAATGGTAAAAAGATGGATTCTGCTGAATCATTACCATTAGTTAATAAATGGATTCAAGAACTTGGTTCTCAAATGGATGCTTATATTGTTCCAGAAGGAGGATATAAATCCTTTAACGAGTTTTTTGCGCGAGAATTAAAACCAGGGCAAAGGCCAATTAGTAGGGTAAATGATGATTCTGTGGTAGTTTCCCCAGCAGATGCCATTATAAATATGATCGATGATGATTTATCCCTTGATAGTGAAATTCTTGTCAAGACACAAAAATTAAATGTGGTTGAATTATTAAATAAGTCAGAATTTGCCAAAAATTTTGAAGGTGGTACCGCGGTTTCTTGTATTTTGATGCCAAATGTCTATCATCGATATCATGCGCCTGTATCTGGTAAGGTGGTAGAAGCAAGTGAGGATGTTGCGGGAATCTATTTTGGCATTGATGATTTTCCTAAATTAATTAATGGTGGAAATGTGGGTTATGGATATGACTATAGTATCTTTGAACATTTCCGAAGAGGGTATTTAATCATTGAAACTGAAAAATATGGTTATGTTGGTATGATTCCAGTAGGACTTAATACTATAGCTTCTGTAGTATTTGCTGATAAATTCAAGAAAGTAACAAGTGATAAACCAGTTGAAATTTATAAAGGAGAGGAAATTGGTTATTTTCTATATGGTGGTTCAATGAATATTCTTGTCTTTGAAAAAGGTTGTTTCCCTGCGGTAACTATTCCTCAAGGTCAAATTATTGGTACTCTCAATGAAAAAAAACCATCACAAACATCTAACAAGGTTGCAATTAAACCACAATATTTCTTCTAAAATGTTGTTTTAAAATATTTTTAATTCTCTGTCTATTGGGAAAATAGGTATCCCTTATCAAAAATAGATGTATTAATATTTGAAGAATTTTCTATATTTTAGATTAATTTTCAAGAATAATAATAGAGTTTAGGGATAAGGGTATAATATGGTTTTTCTTTAACTATGATAGATATTGAGTAGGGGAATGGGGGAATGAGGGAATGAGGGAATGAGGGAATGGGAGAATGGGGGAATGAGGGAATGAGGGAATGGGAGAATGGGGGAATGGGGGAATGAGGGAATGAGGGAATGGGAGAATGGGAGAATGGGGGAATGGGAGAATAAATTTTGGTTAATTATCTTAGATTTAAGATTTTTCAACTCTATCATGCTTAAAGACTCTCTTGATATAAATTGAATAATTGATTCATTAGTTATTCTCCTCAATATTCTCAATATTCCTAAATTTCCCAATATTTCTAATATTCCCAATTCTTGCTAATATTCTCTATTAAATATGTGAATATGGTGCTTTTTTAGCTAATCAATCACGATTAAAACTATCATTGTAACTATTTTTAGAAAAAGCTATTCCTCATCATAGATATAAGGGGAAATAATTTCCTTCCATTTCACAAAACCTTGTCCCTTTAAATGAAGACCATCCCAAGAATCTCCCCTTAATAAAGTTCCATCAGGAGCAAGTTTCGAGTTAAGATCAATATATGTTAGATTATTTTGGCGAGAATACTCTTCCAAGGCTTGATTTAGCTGAATTATGCGGGGATTAACCTTACTCCATTTTCCTCTAGTAAACAAAATTGATTGAATATAAACGGTAGTTTCGCCAGATAGTTGATCTATAATTTGTTTATATCTTGCCAAAATTTCTTCGTTTGAGCCTTTATCTCTCAATAAATCATTAACTCCAATAAGTATAAAAACCTTTTTAGGTTTAACTTGAAGTACACTATCAATTCTATGAAGAATACCTAGAGTTGTATCTCCATTAATTCCTCGATTAACAACACTTACATCAGGAAAAATTTCTTGCCATTCACCATAATCGGTTATAGAATCTCCTAAAAAAACCACGTCAGCTTGGTCACCAAAGTCTTCAAAAATACTTCTTTTATGGTAATAATAATAAGAAAATCGTGGTTTATCTTGATTATTGTTATTATTTTTTCGAGAATTATTCACTTTTGGAGGAAAAATAAAATTTCTAGTAGCTTCTATTTGATGGTAAGGAAAGAATTTCTCTCTATGAGAAACATAACCAACTAAATAAGTAAACAATACTATAAGAAGAGATAGATTAAGAGTTACAAGTCGAGATGATAATTTCATTTTAACTAAAAATAGAACATCAAAATAACAGAAAATAAGCAAAAGAAAGACAGTCAAAGAAATCAAGTTTTGTTAAAAAAGCAACTAAAAAAAAGATTCTCAAATCAGATATAATAGATAACTGTCCAAATAAATTATAACTAATAGAGATGCCAATTATTAATAAGATAATCCAAATAGAAACTCTTGATGGAATTAATATTCATAATATCACCTCAAAAATACAACTTATAATCGAAGAAACAGCAATTAAAAATGGTCAAGCTTTAATTTTTTCCAGACATACAACTACTGCTTTAGCAATCAACGAAGATGAAGAAAGATTATTAGAAGATATCAAAGTATATCTAAGAAAATTAGTTCCCGAAAATGAGAGATACTTGCATAATGATTTGCATTTAAGAGATGTCCCACCAGATGAACCGATTAACGCTCATTCCCACTTAATGGCTATGATGTTGTTAAATACTAGTGAAATAATTCCAATAGTAGATGGAAAACTAGCATTAGGGACATGGCAATCAGTATTATTTTTTGACTTAGATGGTCCAAGAAAGAGAACTTTAGGCATACAACTAAGTGGTGAACTTTAGAAAAAATCTAGTTTATCACTAATAAAAGCCATGGAATTACACTAAATCTTATAATTAAACTAATAAATTATTTTCTATAACTTAGCATTTAATACCAATTTTATAAAATAATGATAGAGTTAAAAATTCCAAATCTAGGATAATTAACCAAAATTTATTCGGCCATTCTCCCCATTCTTCCCATTCTCCCCATTCTCCCCATTCTTCTCTCAATGTCTATCACTATTACGCGAAAAACCATATAAGAATAGCAGGGGCTATTGAAGAATAACCCCCCCATGGTCAGGAATTATAACAAACCCACAAAATGGAGAGGTCCATGGCCACTGATCAACTCCACCAAAAGAGCAATAAAACCAACCATTGCCAGACGACCATTCCATACTTCTGCTGCGGTAGTCAAGCCCCATTCCCAACGTTCTTGGGGATACATTTTCATGTTTTTTTTAGGGTGAATCACCATATCAAAGGTATAGGGATCATTGGATAGAGCATCTGTAACGAGACTCGCCAAAGACTTAATAAAAGTAGGGTGAGTATTAAGAGCGGGAACCCTTTGAAAATTTTCAATACCAGCATCTTTAGCGATTTCACTATACTCAATATCAATTTCCTGTAAAGTTTCAATATGTTCAGAAACAAAACTAATAGGAACAACTAATAAATCTTTAACACCCGCCGCACCCAATTCAAGGAGAGCATCTTCAGTATAAGGTTTAAGCCATTCAACAGGGCCTACTCTACTTTGATAAGCCAGAGTATGTTGACAATTACAGTTAAGAGTTTTCATAATTAAGCTAGTACAATCTTCAATTTCCTGTTGATAAGGATCGCCAGCTTCAATAACATAACTTTGAGGAACACCATGTGCACTAAAAAAGATATGAACAGAATCAGGATCTTCAAATTGTTGTAACTCTTGATTAATGAGATCCGCCATTGCTGCCAAATAATCAGGATGATTGTACCAAGAAGGAATAATAGTATATTCAATTTCAGACAAAGCAGGATCTTCTGCCCACATTTCCTCCAAAACTCTAAAACTAGATCCACTAGTACTAATAGAGAATTGAGGATAAAGAGGTAAGATCGCTAACTTTTTGATACCATCATTTTTAATATTTGCCATAGCTTCCTCAGTAAAAGGATTCCAATAACGCATACCGACATAGACACTAACATCATTATCATTGTCCATAGCAGCTAATTGTTGCTGTAGCGCATCGGCTTGAGCTTCAGTAATTTTGCGAAGAGGAGAGCCACCACCAATTTCTAAATAGTTTTTTTCCGATTTATTGGTTCTTAAAGTAGAAATCAGCCACGCCAATGGCTTCTGAAGCCAAGGAAAAGGCAAACGGATAATTTCAGGGTCAGAAAATAAATTAAACAAAAATGGACGAACATCTTCGAGTTTTTCCGGCCCACCTAGATTAAGTAATAAAATTCCAATACGACCCATAATTTTAATATCTTTGTAAAATTTTCAGTTTCTTTACTAATTTTAACAATATATCTTTAAATAGTCTTAAATGGTAACACTTAACACATAACTTAATAAGGAGAAAGTATTTATGGCAACTATTTTGAGAACTTTAAGCTACAAATACCAGTGGTTATACAATGGAATATCAAAACTAGCAGCAATAGGGGTTGGGGGAGAGTCAAGATTTCGTAATCTACCATTAAAAGGATTAGAAATAAAGCCAGAAACCAAAATTTTAGATCTTTGTTGTGGTGCAGCCCAAAGCACGAGGATTTTAGCTCAATATTCCTCAAATGTCACGGGTTTAGATATCTCACCTGTTGCTTTAGAAAGAGCAGCTTCGGTGGTTCCTAATGCTAAATTTATCGAGGCTTCGGCACAAAATATCCCTCTCGCGGATAATTCTTTCGATTTAATACATACTAGCGTTGCACTACATGAAATGAATTCATCAGAATTAGATTTAATTTTTCAGGAGGTGTATAGAATTTTAAAACCAGAAGGAATATTTACTTTTATAGATTTTCATCAACCAACCAATTGGTTATTTTGGCCTCCTTTAGCAATTTTTCTGTGGTTATTTGAAACCAAAACAGCTTGGGATTTAATCTCTGTAAATTTAGTTTCCAAGTGTGAGTCAGTTGGTTTTAAACTCTATAAACAGAATCTTTATGTTGGCTCTACTTTACAAGTAGTTCAGTTAAAAAAACATTCGGGAAAAACTTAACTAATTTTACTATTTATCATGACTAAAACCACAATTTTACAACCAGATTTGATTTTAGGTGCTACGGTGGTGAATCTTTCTCCTGAAATTTTGCAAAAATATCAACTCCAAGGTTTGATTTTAGATGTTGATGAGACATTATTACCTTTAAAAGAAACCCAAGTATCTGTTGAGTTGGAAGAATGGGTAGAAGAAATTAGAGAAGTTGCTGAACTTTTTCTAGTTAGCAATAATATTAGTTCTTATCGAATTGGTAGAATTGCTAAATCTCTCGATTTGCCCTATATTTCTGCTGCTCGTAAGCCTTCTCGTCGTAGTTTAAGACAAGCTGTAGAACAAATGAATCTCCCAGTAGAAGCTGTTGCCATGGTTGGCGATCGTCTTTTTACGGATGTTTTAGCTGGTAATCGCTTGGGGATGTTTACTATTTTAGTTGAGCCAATGATTAACCCTGCACGAATACCTAACCCCATTTCTTGGCGCAATTTTGAAGTGTGGATTTCCCAATTTTTAGGAGTTTCTCTCTCTGGGGCTAATACCTCTAATTCTAGCAAGGTTGATAAATCTTCTTAAGAGATCCAATTATTAAAAAAATCTTAAGGAATTAAGAAATGTAAAGTTTTTATGAGAGTATGAAAACACGATAATAATGAGGTCAGCTAAGATAAAGACCTTAACAATAATCAGTAATGTAGGGCAGTAAGCTTAGTTAGTTTTTTAGTAGATTTTAAGGTTATTGCCCTATAAAACTGTTGAAAAATTAAGATAATACATTAAATTTCTGCAATACTTGTTAAAAAAATTTAGTAAATTTAATAAATTCAGTTATGGACTTAAATTAAAATAAAATTATGATTAATTAGCCATTAGTTGAATAATGAAACCCCAAACGGTAGTCGTCAAAATAGGGACATCTAGCCTAACTGATTCAAAAACAGGGAAATTAGCTCTTTCCACCATTGCCTCTTTAGTAGAAACTTTAACAAAATTACGTTTAGATGGACATAAAATTATTCTGGTGACATCAGGAGCCGTAGGTGTAGGTTGTGGGAGACTCAGGCTAGAAACTCGACCTCAAAATGTTAATGTCAAACAAGCAGTAGCAGCCGTCGGACAAGGTCGTTTGATTAGGATTTATGATGATTTATTTAGCAGTTTATCTCAACCTATCGCTCAAGTGTTACTAACTCGTCGGGAGTTAATCGATCGTAGTAGTTATGTCAATATTTATAATACTTTACAAGCACTTTTGGCGTTGGGGGTAATTCCCATTATCAATGAAAATGATACCGTTGCGGTAGAAGAATTAAACTTTGGTGACAACGACAGTCTTTCAGCCTTAGTTGCCAGTTTGGTTGAGGCAGATTGGTTATTTCTTTTAACAGATGTGGATGGACTTTATTCGGCTGATCCTAGGATTGTTCCTGATGCTAAACCAATTCCTTATGTAAATACGGATGAATTTGCAACATTACAGGTAGAGGCAGGCAGAAGTGGTACTAATTGGGGCACAGGCGGGATGATTACTAAAATAACAGCAGCCCGTATTGCTACAGGTTCTGGCGTAACAACAGTTATTACTCAAGGTAAACAACCGGGTAATATTATTAAAATTTTAGAAGGAGAAAAAATAGGAACGATATTTGAAGCGCATCCTCATGCGGATAATGCACGTAAGCGTTGGATTGGTTATGGTTTGTTACCTATGGGAAAATTATATCTGGATGATGGTGCCCTAAAAGCAATTAGTGATAAGGGGAAGTCTCTTTTAGCTGCGGGAATTGTTAAAGTTGAGGGAAATTTTGCGGCTTCTGAGTGTGTAATTTTATGTGATGGAAAGGAAAAAGAAATTGCTAGGGGAATTGTTAATTATAATAGTAAGGAAATAAATCAAATTAAGGGGTGTAAGTCGGAAGAAATTTATAGTATTTTAGGTTATGTGCATTCTGAGACTATTATTCATCGAGACAATTTAGTTATAGGGGTTTATCTTTAGTTAAATTACTGAATATTTTAACTTGTTTGCCAATTTTAATAATAAATCATACTTTTTAATATAAAAAAATGAAAAATAATCAAAATAATTTTAAACTATCCAATTTTTTAAAGAAATTTATTTTAACTTCAACCCTTGGAGTAGGCTTAATAGCTTTAGGGATATTTTTAGGTATCTTACAAACAAGGAATCAACTTATAAATGGATTTGAATCTTTATTGGAAAAACCCGAACTTGTGGTGAATGATAGGGATTTAGTTCTTCGTCAAATCCAAGGATTAAGTGAATTAACTACCGCAGCGTTTGTTATGGAAACTGTAGTCCCCACTTCTTCGGACCGGAAGTTTGGTGATTTTGTAGTTGCTCAAACAAAATTATTATATCTTGCTCAAGGAAAAGTTAGAGCAGGGATTAATTTAAGTAAAATAACTCCTGATAAAATTAAAATCCAAAATAATTCAATCCAAGTAGAATTACCTCCACCTGAAATTCTTGATCAGAAAATAGATGTTAATCGCTCTCAAGTGTATCATTACGATCGAGGTTGGTTAAATTTGGGACCTGATGTGGCACCTGAGTTACAGACACTGGCTCAAAGGCGAACTTTAGAGAAAATAGTTAGTAAGGCTTGCCGTTTAGGTATTTTAGATGAAGCTAATGATAAGGCAGAAGTGGCTATTGGTAAATTATTAATGACGGCTGGCTATGAAAAAATCGAGATAAAAACCTCTAAGCCTAATTTGAAAACCTGTCCCTATTTAAAATAAGTAGGAATATAATGCTTGAATCTCTTCCTAAATTAACTTTATCTGAGTTTTTAAAATTACCTGAAACTAAACCAGCTAGTGAATATATTGAAGGAAAAGTTTATCAAAAAATCATGCCTAAAGGGAAACATAGTACAATTCAAATTTTCCTAGCTTCCACTATTAATACCCAAAGTATTCCTTCAAAAAAAGGTTATGCTTTTGGTGAATTACGTTGTACCTTTGGTGGACGATCGTTAGTTCCCGATATTAGTGTTTTTACTTGGGATCGAATTCCTTTAGATGAGAATAACGAAATTGAAAATACTTTTAATCTTCATCCTAACTGGATAATAGAAATTCTTTCTCCTAATCAAATTTCTATTCGTGTTATTGATAATATTTTATTTTGTTTGGATAACGGTACAAAATTAGGTTGGTTAATCGATCCTCAAGAAAGAATAATTCTCATATTTCGCCCCAGAATGCAACCTATAACGAAACAAGATGGAGATTTATTACCTGTTTTAGATTTTTTGTCTGACTGGCAAGTATCTGTTAGAGATATTTTTAGTTGTTTGACTTTAGATTTTTAAGCCTGTAACATAAACCATTATTTTTAATTAATATCCCTGAAAAATTAAAGCGACAATTAGGAATAGATAGATGACAAAATTTCCCCATGATGAATTTGCCAAGGAATATTTAACGGAAATTTGCCAAGATTACGGCGAAGTAATTTCATCAGCTAAGGTTAAAAGTGAAATAAGAGAGGTAGATATCTTATTTATTCCCACAAAAGAAGTTCCCACTTCTTCAGAGACTCTGGGATTGTTAGGAAAAATATTACAAAAAAGTTGTATACTGGAAATTTATCGTAAAGCAGTGCAACCAGAACAGATTAGGGAATGCCTAAATAAGTTATTAGACTTAAGACAGAGTAAAATTAGAGAATCTAAGAAAAAAGAGAAAGGAATAAATTCAGGAGAATTGCCTTTTTTATGGATTATAACTCCCACTATTTCTGATCGAATTCTAGCTGGATTTGGAGCATTGAAAAAGGAAGAATGGAAGATGGGGGTTTATTTTCTAGCAGAGGAATTAATGACTGGGATAGTTGCTGTTCATCAACTTCAGTCATCCCCAGAAACTTTATGGTTAAGAATCTTAGGTAGAGGGAAAGTTCAAACCAATGCCGTAGAAGAGTTAAAATCCTTACCGGAAAATTTCCCTTATCGAGAGATTGTATTAGAATTGATATTAGGGCTATGGAATACTTTACAAGAAAATCAACAAAATCCAGATAAATTTGAACCAGAAGATATGGAGGTTATTATGAGTTTGAGAAATATTTTTCGTCAAAGATTAGCAGAAGAAAAACAACAAGGGGTTGAAGAAGGAATTCAACAGGGAATCCAACAAGGAATTCAACAGGGAATCCAACAAGGAATTCAACAAGGGGTTGAAGAAGGAATTCAACAAACCCTAAAAAACAATATTATTAGTACACTTGAAAGCCGTTTTCAAACTATTCCTTCTCAATTAATAAATCTAATTAATGGTATTTATGATACCGATCAATTGCAAAGATTATTTTTAGAAGCCCTTAGAGTTAATTCTTTAGAAGATTTTCAAAAGCTAATTGTTTCTTGAGATAATGAAATTTTCCAATAAGTAATTAAATAAATTGATGACAAAATTTCCCCATGATGAATTTGCCAAGGAATATTTAACGGAAATTTGCCAAGATTACGACGAAGTAATTTCATCGGCTAAGGTTAAAAGTGAAATAAGAGAGGTAGATATCTTATTTATTCCCACAAAAGAAGTTCCCACTTCTCCAGAAACTCTGGGATTGTTGGGTAAAATCTTACAAAAAAGTTGTATACTGGAAATTTATCGCAAAGCAGTACAACCAGAACAGATTAGAGAATGCCTGAATAAGTTATTAGACTTAAGACAGAGTAAAATTAGAGAATCTAAGAAAAAAGAGAAAGGAATAAATTCAGGAGAATTACCTTTTTTATGGATTATAACTCCCACTATTTCTGATCGAATTCTAGCTGGATTTGGAGCATTGAAAAAGGAAGAATGGGAGATGGGGGTTTATTTTCTAGCAGAGGAATTAATGACTGGGATAATTGCTGTTCATCAACTTCAGTCATCCCCAGAAACTTTATGGCTGAGAATTTTAGGTAGAGGGAAAGTTCAAGCCAATGCCGTAGAAGAGTTAAAATCCTTACCGGAAAATTTCCCTTATCGAGAGATTGTCTTAGAATTGATATATGGGTTGGCAGACTTTACAAGAAAATCAACAAAATCCAGATAAATTTGAATCAGAAGATATGGAGGTTATTATGAGTTTACGAAATATTTTTCGTCAAAGATTAGCAGAAGAAAAGCAACAAGGCATTGAAGAAGGAATCCAACAAGGAATCCAACAAGGAATTCAACAAGGAATTCAACAAAACCTAAAAAACAATATTATTAGTACACTTGAAACTCGTTTTCAAACTATTCCTTCTCAATTAATAAATCTAATTAATGGTATTTATGATACCGATCGATTGCAAAGATTATTTTTAGAAGCCCTTAGAGTTAATTCTTTAGAAGATTTTCAAAAGCTAATTGTTTCTTGAGATAATAAAACTTTACTAATAGTTTCCTAGAAGTAATAAATAATTAAGTGATTAACTGATTAAGTAATAAGTAAGAGAAGAAAAACAGGGAAAATAGAAGGGAGATTTAGATATTAGATAGATCAAGTATTAGTTTTTTAGAACAAACATTCTCCATTCTCAATCAAGAAAACTTTCCAAATTCAAGCACTACGAAAAAAACTTACGGCTTTTACCACTATAAAGAAAAACCAAAAAAAAGATAAATTAGGAATAACAAACTAAAAGAAAAGTTAAAAAAGTAGAGTATAAACCAATATGTTTGAATATTTTACAGATAAAGCCATCAAAGCCATCATGCTTGCCCAAGAAGAAGCACGTAGAGGAGGACATAATCTAGTAGGAAGTGAACAAATTCTCTTAGGAATCATCGGAGAAGGAACTAGTTTTGCAGCTACTACCCTTAGTAAATTTAACATTAACCTAGAATCAACTAGACGTACGATCGAAAGCTTCATAGGAAGAGGACCCGGTTTTAGCCCTGCGGAAATTCCATTTACGCCACAAGTTAAACAAATCTTTGAGCAATCTTTCCAAGAAGCTCGTCAATTAGGAGATAAATATATCGCTCCAGAACATATTCTTTTAGCAATTATATCAAATCAAAAAAATGTCGCCACTAAATCATTAATTTTACAAGCGGTAGATCCCTTAAAACTAAGAAAAGAATTAATCAACAAATCAGGGGAAAGAGTAGCAGAAAAAGTCGGTGCAAGACAAGAACAATTTACTTTTGGTAGTCAAACTAATAGAAAAACATCCCTAGAAGATTTTAGTATAAACCTTACAGAATTGGCAAAAAAAGGTAAGCTTGATCCTTTAATCGGTAGAGAAAAAGAAGTAGAACGTACCATTCAAATATTAGGTCGCCGCACGAAAAATAATCCTGTATTAGTAGGTCCTCCAGGAGTGGGAAAAACTGCTATTTCTGAAGGATTAGCTCAAAGAATTGTCAGTGGAGAAGTCCCAGAATTATTGCTAGAAAAACAAGTAATCAGTCTAGATTTAACCCTATTAGTATCAGGAACAAAATTTAGAGGGGAATTTGAAGAACGCCTCAAAAATATAGTTAAACAGGTTAAAGAAGCAGGTAATATTATTCTAGTAATAGATGAAATCCATACAATTATTGGTGCAGGAGGATTAGGGGGAGGATTAGATGCTTCAAATATGCTTAAACCAGCTTTAGCTAGGGGTGAGTTACAATGTTTAGGGGCAACTACTCTAGATGAATATCGCAAATATATCGAAAAAGATGCAGCACTAGAACGCCGTTTCCAAAAAATCAATGTAGGTGAACCTTCTGTTGATGAAACTATTGAAATTCTTCAAGGTTTACGCCCAACTTATGAAAAATTCCATCAGGTTAAATTTACAGATAAAGCTCTAATTGCTGCAGCTCAATTATCACATCGTTATATTAGCGATCGATTTTTACCAGATAAAGCTATAGATTTAATTGATGAATCCGGATCTAGGACTCATTTAATGCACTCTATTCAAAGTAAACAAAACCAAGAAGAAGGGACAGAATCACCAGTTATTAACCCAGAATCTCTAGTACCCATAGTAGATGAAGAAGAAATAGCTACAATTGTGGGAAATTGGAAGGGAATTCCGGTTAACAAAGTAACAGAATCAGAATCAGAATTACTAATACATCTAGAAGATACTCTTCATGAGCGAGTTATCGGCCAAGATGAAGCAGTGAAAGCTGTCTCCCGTGCTGTTAGGAGAGCAAGAGTTGGTTTAAAGGATCCCACACGGCCCATCGCTAGTTTCATATTTTCCGGACCAACAGGAGTAGGGAAAACCGAACTTGCAAAGGCTTTAGCTACTTATATGTTTGGATCTGTTGATGCCATGATTCGACTTGATATGTCTGAATATATGGAACCCCATACAGTTTCTAAGCTGATTGGTTCGGCACCTGGCTTTATTGGCTATGAAGAAGGAGGACAATTAACTGAAGCTGTACGACGGAAACCTTATTCTATTATCTTGTTTGATGAAATTGAGAAAGCACATCCTGATGTTTTTAATGTCTTATTACAATTATTGGATGATGGTCGTTTGACAGATTCTAGTGGTCGTCATGTGGATTTTAAAAATACCATAATTATTATGACTAGCAATATTGGTTCAAAAGTCATAGAAAAAGGTGGTGCTAATTTAGGCTTTGAATGGGCGGATAATTTACCAGAACACCAGTATCAAAGAATTCAATCAGCGGTAAATGATGAGTTAAAACGCTATTATCGTCCAGAATTTATCAATCGAATTGATGAGATTATTGTTTTCCGTCAGTTGACCCAGCCAGAAGTAAAGGAAATTGCAGATATTTTGTTGAAAGAATTTGCAACTAATTTAGGCAAACAAAGAAATATTACTTTAGATGTTAGTTCCGAGTTTAAAGATTTTGTGGTGGCTGAGGGTTATAATCCTAGTTATGGTGCAAGACCTTTACGTCGAGCTTTGATGAGACATTTAGAAGATAATTTGGCTGAGGCAATTTTATCTGGAAAGGTTGAAGATGGATCTCAAGTAACCTTAGATCTTGATGATGATGGTAAAGTACAGGTGATATCTTCTTCTGAGTTGGTTATGGAGCCTATTAGTTTAACTAAGGAGTAAGAAAAAATCAGTAACAGATGGAAAGATTTATTGATTAGATATTAAATACTTTCCATAAGTTACCGAAAAAGGGTAAATAATTTATCCTTAATTATCTTATTAAAAAATGAAATTATT
>JANQIW010000158.1 GCA_028281945.1 Prochloraceae cyanobacterium PL24a_bin.78 | reverse complement strand
TCCCGAACTCGACAGTGAAACTTTGCCGCGGCCAAGATACTCGTTGGGTTGCCAACCTGGACAATAGCTCTGTGCCAGATCCATTCTTAACATAAGCCCCGTTCCATTTTCGGTTCGGGGTTTGTGCTATTGCTGCTTTGAATTTCCTCAATACCTATATATTGCATTTTTTCTGTTTCCATTTCTGTCTGCAATATTTTAAAGGAAAAAAATCTTGAGTTAGCTTTAGCTTGTAAAGAGTCAAATTTAACAACTAATCCACTCCAACGCCTGATCTTTTTGAGCAAAAGAAAAGTGTTTAACTTCAATGCTAGGAAAAAGCCTATCACTAAATTTTGCTAACTTTTCTAACCAAAAAGTATTAGAAACGATGGCCTCTTTTTCAAAATCATTAAAATGCTTCAAACTAAACTTAATATCCTGGATAAAAGCTGGGATTGTAATCCTTTCAATGCTTTCAACTTCAGCATAAATTTTAAGCTTATCATGGGTTTTTAGTAAATCCTCAATCACTGTTGCCACTCGATCCAAATCTTCAGTATCCACCTTATCTTTAATAGAAAAACCAACAACATTATCCTGATTTGTAGAGATTAAATTAATCATAATGCCAATACCTAAAAAAACTATAAAATAATTTTAACTAATATCTAAAGAAAAAAAATACCATAAACCCACAATAAGCTATAGAATATATAAGTTGTAATCAAACTACACAATCAGTGATAGAAAGGTATATATTGCCCGAAATGGGCGCGCTGTGGACAAACGAATACAAGCTAAAAACTTGGTTAGCTGTAGAAATAGCCGTATGCGAAGCCCAAGCAGAATTAGGATATATTCCCCTAGAAGCGGTAGCAGAAATAAAAGCAAAAGCCAATTTCGAGGAAAACCGGGTCTTAGAAATAGAAGCAGAAGTGCGTCATGATATGATTGCCTTCCTTACCAATGTCAATGAATATGTTGGAGAAGCAGGTAGATATATTCACTTAGGTTTAACTAGCTCCGATGTTTTAGATACAGCTTTAGCCTTACAATTAGTACCCAGTTTAAATCTCATCTTAGAACAGGTTGAAGAGTTAATCCAAACCATTCGCTATCAAGCTCAACAACATCGTTATACTGTAGCAATTGGGCGATCCCATGGTATTCATGCTGAACCCATTACCTTTGGTTTTAAGCTGGCAGGATGGTTGGCAGAAATGCTGCGCAATCGCGATCGTCTTGTGAATCTTCGTCATGAAATTGCCGTAGGTAAAATTTCTGGAGCCGTAGGAACCTATGCTAATGTGGACCCCCAGGTTGAAGCCATTGCTTGTGCTAAATTAGAACTCACACCGGATTGTGCTTCTACTCAAATTATTTCACGAGATCGTCATGCTAACTTTATTCAACATTTAGCCTTATTAGCAGCATCTATCGAAAGATTTGCCGTAGAAATTCGCAATCTTCAACGTACAGATGTCTTAGAAGTAGAAGAATATTTCGCTAAAGGACAAAAAGGTTCTTCAGCCATGCCCCATAAACGTAATCCAATTCGATCAGAACGTTTAACAGGAATGGCAAGAATAATTCGAGGGCACGCCGTAGCCGCCTTAGAAAATGTAGCCTTGTGGCATGAAAGAGATATTTCTCATAGTAGTGTGGAAAGAATAATCTTTCCAGATAGTTGTACTTTAATAAATTTCATGTTAAAAGAAATAATCCAAGTTATTAAAAACCTACAAGTTTATCCAGAAAACATGAAACGAAATATGAATATTTATGGAGGAGTAATTTTTAGTCAAAAAGTTTTATTAGCTTTAGTGGAAAAAGGAATGATTCGAGAAGATGCTTACAAAGTAGTGCAAGATTGTGCTCATGAAGCATGGAATCATCCCGATGGTAATTTCCGAAATCTAATAGATAAAGATTCTGAAGTGAAAAAATATCTTTCACCAAAGGAAATAGAAACCTGTTTCGATCCTCAAGAACATCTAAAAAATCTAGATCAAATTTATCAAAGGTTATCTATTTAAAAAAAAATAAATGTGGCAAATCCCACCAAAAACATTAACTTTAGGGAATAATGAGGTCCATATTTGGCGTACCAATTTGGACTTAAATCTAAATTTTGTCGAAGAATTGCAATCTTTTCTTTCAGAAGACGAAAAAATAAGAGCAGAAAAATTTTACTTCCCAAAACATCGAAATCGTTATATCGTTGGGAGAGGGGTACTAAGGTTAATTTTGGCTCAATATTTAGGTATCAAACCAACAAATTTGAAATTTGAATATACTAACCGCGGTAAACCTTATTTATCAACAAATTTATCAGGAAATTTATCAGGAAATAATAGTGAAACAACACTTGAATTTAATCTATCTCACTCCCAAGAAATAGGATTATATGGCTTTACATGGCAAAGAAAAATAGGAGTAGATTTAGAGTTTCTACGCCCAATGCCTGATGCTGATAAGATTGCTAAACGGTTTTTTTCTCCAAAAGAATCCAATCTTATTAGTAGTATTTTTCACCCCAAAAAACAACAAACAACATTTTTTCAAATTTGGACAGCAAAAGAAGCATATTTAAAAGCTACAGGAGATGGTTTAGGGGGATGTTTAGATCAATTTGAAGTATCTTTAATCCCTGATATGACAACTGGATTAATAGAAATTAAAGGAGATAAAATATTAACTTCTAATTGGTATTTATATCATTTTATGCCTTTAGCTAATTATGTAGCAACCATCGCAGTAGAAAGTCAATCTATTTTAGTTCAAAAATTCTGGAATTGGTCAATTTAATAGTGTTTAAAGATAATGATGTCTGACGAAAAACTTTGGTATAAATTAATTCTTGATTCTCAACATTCTGTTATTCCTGCCATTAGATTAAAAGTGATTATTGTGATTTTTTTTTCACTTTTAATTACTATTCTCTATGGAATGGATTTTCCCGTTTATCAAGAAGAAATAGGAGGATTAATCCCCGGTTTGGTTTTAGGTTTACTATTAGTTTTTAGAACCAATACAGCATATGATCGTTATTGGGAAGGAAGGAAAAAAATAGGAGGAATTATTGATAATTCTCGAATCTTAGCTAGAAAAGTTTTAGTATATATTAAAGCAAAAACTGAAGAAGAGAAACAAGAAAAACTAAACCATTTAAGATTAATCAGTATATATTTACAAATCAGTACCCAACACTTAAGAAAAGAACATATAGACTCTTTTAGTCAAAAGTTTTTATCACAGCAACAATATCAAGAATTAAATAATGTTAACCATATGCCTTTATTGATGGGAAAATGGTTATCAGATTATCTTAAAAAAGCCTATGAAAATAATAATATCGATGGTTTAATGCTAATAGAATTAAACCAAAACCTTGATAATTTACTTTCAAATTTGATTGCTTGTGAAAGAATTCTAAGTACTCCAATTCCTAAAGCTTATGCCATCCATTTAAAACATTTATTATTGATTTATTTACTAACCCTTCCCTTTGAATTAGTAGGCACTTTAGGTTCATTAACTCCTGTTGGAATGGGAATCATTGCATTTGCTTTATTAGGAATAGAAGCTATTGGTTTAGAGATTGAAAATCCCTTTGGTTATGATTCCAATGATTTACCTTTAAATAATCTAAGTGTTGGTATACAAAATGGAATTGAAGAGTTAATTAATACTGATAATTCTTTGTTATGATTAAGAACAATAACATCAGTTAATTTCTGACAAAAGGTTCATTAAAGCTAGAAAACAAAGAAATTTCAATTAAGATAATTATCTTGACAATACTTTAGTTTGTTTTTGAGGAGATATAGCTTTAAATCATCAACTTTTATTATAGTTAAAATTTAAAAAACTTCATCAAAACTTTAAATAAAAAAAACAATAGAAGACTATAATACTTATTATGTTAAATACTATTTAGGTATTTAGTATCTAGTCAATATACCTATATAAATTTGAAGATCAAGTTTTAAAAAAATAAGCTCTTATTGTAAAACTCAAAATAAAAAAAATATCTTTAAAAAATATAGGCAAACCAAGAATGTGCAACAATAATTGCCAATCAGTTGTCGAAAAGAGTCTCAACCTAGAAAATAGTAATTAACAAAGCCAAATAATCAAGAAATTAACAACAACTTTATGATCATGGAGAAAAAATCATGTTTCCTCGTAAAATTATCCCTCGTAAAATTAAATTCATAGCGATTATCGCATTTGCTTGCACCACAACCATCGGATCCATAGCATTTCAGGTTGAAAGTGTAAGAAGTCAAACTGTTGAAACCACACAAGCTAATACTCCACTTACCACTAAAGATCCAGAAATACCCGAAGATCAACTGAAACTGTTAGCAAAACCCCTAACCTTAGGAGAATTAGAAATAGAAGCAGCAGCTTGGTTAGTCTTGCTTCGAGAAAAAGTTCAAAAAATTAGTGACACAGAAATTGCTATTAAAAAGCAGAATCAGCAAATTATTGGAAATCAAGAAGAAGCAGTTAAAGCATTAGAAGAAGCTAAAAAAAAGCTTGAAGAAGCTAAAAAGGCCCAAGCAAATACCAATCCCGGCACTCCAGAATATGAAAGAGGACTTGAAAAAGTAGAAGAGGCCAGAGTTGCTATTGACAAAGCACAAGAAGCAATTGATATTGCACTAGAAACCAAAGAAGAAATTGAAGCGGATGAAAGTACCCGTAATGTAATCCAAGAAGCTCAACAAGATTTAGGAAGAGAAAAGCTTAAACAAGATCTAGAAGAAGCAGAAAAAGAATTAGAAGAAGCTAGGCAAGCTCAAGAAAAAGCAACTCCCGGTTCTTTTGAATTTGGACAAAATGTTCAAAGAATACAAGTAGCTAGAGAAGCTGTAGAAAAAGCAGAAATAGCACTAGCAGAAAAAATTGTTGAAGAAGCTCAAATTGAACTAGATCAAGCACAAGAAACTCAACAAAGCTTGACTCCAAATACTCCTGAATATCAAACAGCTACTACAGAAGTAGAAAAAGCTCAAGACGCTTTGGAAAAGGCAGAAGAAGATTTAGAAAATAAGAAAAAGGCTCAAGAGGTTGAAAACCAAAATCAAACTTCAACAGCAACAGCAAATCAACAAACAGAAGAAGAATTAGAAAGAAATAAAGAGCAATTAGAACAAGCATCAGAATTTATACAAGATGACAATACTTCTGGTAATGAGTTAGACGCTTTAATCCAAAAAGCACAACAATTAGACTCAGCTTTATTAAGATTAGAACAATTAGCCGAAAGTGAAGAAGATTTAAAGAATCAAATTGTTGCTAATGTCACAAAACTTCAAACTGAACAAGCAAGTTTAATCGAACGTTTTAATCTTGTCTTAGATGAATTAGATCGAAAAGGAGGAGATAGCGAATCTTATCGTACTTATATTCGAGCAGTTCAGGGAATTGAACTAGATATTACTGATACTGAAGGATTGGGAGTGAGGATTTTAACTTGGGTTAAATCAGAAGAAGGGGGTATCAAGCTGGGAATAGATGCAGCTATGTTAATTGGAATCTTCATTGCTGCCTTTATTGTCTCTCGAGTATTAGCCAGAGTTGTAAATTTTTCACTGTCTAAATTTGGTTTAGTCTCATCTTTACTTCGAGAATTTATTGTTGTCAGCATCAAGCGAGGAGGGCTAATTATTGGTTTTCTCGTAGGATTATCTGCAATAGGAGTAAATTTAGGACCAATTCTCGCCTTAATTGGTGGTTTGAGTTTCATCTTAGCTTTCGCACTCCAAAGTAACCTTGGTAATATTGCTAGTGGGTTAATGATGCTGATTAATAAACCATTTGATATAGGAGATGAAGTTCAAGTAGATGGGATTTGGGGTTATGTGAAGTCAATTGATTTAGCAACTACAAAGTTTCAAGGTTGGAAAAAGGAAATTATCTCTCTTCCCAACAATACCGTCTGGGGTGGCAAAATTATTAATTTAAGTAAAAGCGAAGTCCGCGCAATGTCTATTCCTCTTCATGTAGAAGCTAGTCAAGATTTTGGCAGAATAAGAGAAATCCTTTTGGATATTGCTAAAAATCACCCTTTAGTTTTAGAAACACCTGCTCCCTCAGTTTTCTATTGGGAATATCAAGCTAATTATGTGGAAGTTTACTTTAGTGTTAAGTCTAAACAAGCTGATTTCTGGAAGATGTGGGATCAGATTATTTGTATAGTTATAGAAACATTCAGGAAGGAAGGAATTGGTATTGCTATTCCAGTATCTGTTGAACTTGATTCTTATCCAAAAATGATTAAAGCTAATGGCAATGGTAATGGTAATGGTTCTTCTGTAAATGGTGAAATTCAAAATAAAACTATAGATACTAATAAAACTTCTACTACTGAATCATAAAGTTTTAGTCAAGATTATACTTTTAGAGTAGATTAGACTAATAAATTGAATCTACTTAATAAATATATATTAAATTAAATATCCCCTTTTTGATGATTGTATTTTATAATCTTAAATTAGAGGATATTTTTTTGTAATTCATTAGTAATGAAAATGATTTACTAAATAAAGAAAGATTAAAATTATGGTTAAGTTATTATTTTATTAAGAAAAACCACTCCTTGAAGCTTTTCTTGAGAAGATAAAGATATATTAGAAGAAGAAGAGATATTTGTAAGATAAAAAAAGATAGATCATGGTAATAAGCAATACAAAAACTCCAGAAATTACATCCCCATCTCTAATTGAAATGGCACAATCTACCCAGATAGCCGCTAGAGAATTAGCTGTATTATCGACACAACAGAAAAATCAAGCATTAGGAGCCATTGCTCATGCTTTAGAAGCTCATACCAAAGAAATTTTAGCGGCAAATGAAGCAGATTATCAGAAAGCAGAAGAAGAAGGAATCCCTAAAGCACTTTTAGCTAGATTAAAATTAGGAGAGAAAAAACTAAAAACTGCCATAACAGGAGTGTTATCAGTAGTTAATTTACCAGATCCAACTGGTATTACTGAAATACATAGACAATTGGATGAAGGATTAATCCTTAAAAGAATTACTTTTCCTATAGGAGTTTTAGGGGTAATCTTTGAAGCTCGCCCAGAAGCTCTTATTCAAATTGTAAGTTTGGCTATCAAATCTGGTAATGGTGTAATTCTTAAGGGAGGAAAAGAAGCGACTCAATCTTGTAATACTTTAGTAGAGATAATTCATCAAGCTTTGGCACAAACCCAAGTTAGTACTAATGCAGTACAATTATTAACCACTAGATCTGAGATTCAAGAATTATTAAAACTAGATAAATATGTAAATTTAATTATCCCTAGAGGGTCAAATTCCTTTGTCCAATACATCCAAGCTAATACAAATATCGCAGTTTTAGGTCATGCAGATGGAATATGTCATTTATATATTAATAAAGTAGCTGATCTAGAAAAGGCAATCAAAATAACCATCGATGCCAAAACTCAATATCCAGCCGCTTGTAATGCCATTGAAACCTTATTAGTAGATGAAGAAATTGCCCCAGAAATCCTCCCAAAACTGGCAAAAGCATTACAAGAAAAGGAAGTAGAATTAAGAGGAGATAGCCAAACTCTAAAAATAATTGATATTAAACCGGCTACATCCCAAGATTGGGCAACAGAATACTGTGATTTAATCTTATCAATCAAAATAGTTCCAGATTTAGAAGCAGCTATTTCTCATATTAATCATTATGGTTCAAAACATACAGATGCCATTATTACAGAAGATCCCACCGCAGCGTCTTTATTTTTGAAATTAGTAGATGCAGCCTCTGTGTATCATAATTGTTCAACCAGATTTGCTGATGGATTTCGTTATGGATTTGGTGCGGAAGTAGGAATTAGTACCCAAAAAATGCCCCCAAGAGGTCCAGTGGGATTAGAAGGATTAGTTAGTTATAAATATCAATTAACAGGAAATGGTCATGTAGTAGCTACCTATACTACAGAAAATGGGAAACAATTAGAACATAAAGATTTATAAACATTATCTAGGGACAATCTGGGAAAGATAATTTTTTAGTGTAGAATGGTGATGGGAGGGAGACAAACCTTATTTTAATATTTTCTTAAGTAAAAGAATCTAAAGGAAATATAATTTTTTAGGTAAAAAGTGTTCCGTTAGCATTGATTCAATGATATAATGTGAAAAACTGGATCGATGAAATTAAAAAATTCCCTCATTGGGTAGATAGGAAAACATAATGGACTCAATCAACATTACTGGAATTAGTGCTTATGGATATACTGGATTACTACCAGAAGAGCAAAAATTAGGACAATGGTTTAAAGTTGATTTGACTTTATTGGTGGATTTAGCAACACCAGGTAAGAGTGATGGAATCGAAGATACATTTGATTATCGTAACGCCATCTCCTTAGTACAAAGTTTAATCAAAGATAGCAAATTTGCCTTGATCGAGAAATTGGCAGCAATCATTGCTGAAGAGATTCTCAAGTTAGGAAAAGTAGAACAAGTAAGAGTTCAATTATCTAAACCTAATGCCCCCATACCAAATTTTAGTGGGAATATTCAAGTAGATATAACTAGAAGTAAATCTTAAGTAAAATAAATTGATAGATTTAGTATAAATACTGAAAATTTCAAATGATAAGTAGAATATTGGTGAATTATCACCAAGGATAATTAACACAAAATTTGTCATCTTAGAATTAAGATCTTAGGATTATAGGATCTTAAGATTTAAAGCGAAATGTTAACATTATATGGAGAAAAAAAATGGATCGGAAAATAATCCAAACTTGGCTAGCCACATGGGAATATTTAAATCAACCAATTATGAGTCAAGAAAGTAATTCAATCTGGAAACCAAGTAAGTTTTGGTACTTATATAAGATAAGGTTTTTAGAAAAGTGTTGGCAAAAATCTAGCAAAATGCAAGATAATTACAATCAAGGAAAAGATGAATATAGAGCCTGAAATTCGTCGTTTACTAGATTTAATGCCCGCTTCTGGGCGAATGTATACCAAAATAGTTAGTAAATCCCAACAAAATCAGGTAATTAATGCTCCATTTCCTATGCCATGGAAAATGAGTGATAGATATATATATATTAATTTTAATTTGTGGCGGCGACTTAGTAAACCACAAAGAGATTTATTGTTATTAAGAGCGGTAAGTAATGTATTGGGGATTAAATGGTTTAAACCAAGCTGGGATAGAGGGATAGTATTGGCAGGATTGTTAGGAGTAGCTTTAGAAGGAATCCAAGGAGATTCCGTTGGTATAGTGGTGGCGGGGGGCTTAAGTGCTATAGCAGCAAGTCAAATCTGGCGGAATAATCGTAGCATCCAAAAAGAGTTAGAAGCAGATGAAACTGCTATCAAAGTAGCTCAAAGAAGAGGTTATATCGAAACCGAAGCCGCAGCACATTTATTGTCAGCCATAGAAGCAGTAGCTGAAATAGAAGGTCGTTTGAGTTTAAATTTTAGTGAATTAATTCGCACTCAAAATCTAAAGACCATTGCTAATATTTCTCCGATTGGAGTTCCTCAAGGAGTTCGACAAGAATAAGTCAAAAAAATTAGCAAAAAGGTAAAATTCAAAGTAATAAATACTTGTTAACCTCTATTTTAGCTCAAACTATATTGAATAGCTATAAATGTTATTAGAAAAAAGCCTATTTTATACTTAACCTTTGTTCTTAATAATCATTACATTAATAATTTCTTCTACAATTTCTTCAGAAAGATCTAACTCCTGACGGAGATCTGCTAAAATATCCTCTTCTTCATCTGTAACTTTTCCATCAGCCAAAACTAAATCAGTAGCTACGGCGAAAGTAGTATCATAAAGATCTTTAGGTAAAGCCGCTAATCCTGCTTTTAATAAGATTTCAGGTCCTTCACTTTTAAGAAGTCCACAGAGTTCGTCAAACATTTTTCTCATCTCTTCAACAGAAGTTTGACGATAAAGTTGCATTCTACCTAAAATGGTATTTAGTAAACTAATTTCTCTCTCAGATAAATAACCATCAGCGGCAATAACTATTAAGACAATCGCTGCAAATGCTTCAGATGCACTAAAATTTAATGAATTTTGGTTATTTTTACTATGTTTGGTAAATCGATCGAATAGACCCATTAATTGTTTTCCTCTCTAGTTATTTCTGTTACAGATAATACTATAACAATGGATAATTGACAAAAGATTATTGAGTTAATCTATTTAGCAATAGCAAAGAATATCTTGAGATTTGATTTTCCACGCTAAAATTCTGTTACCTTACAAAAACACTGTATATTATTGTAGTATCTTAGAACATAAAATATGCGAACGAATTATTGCGGAACTCTTTCTTCACAAGATCTTGACCAGACTGTTACTCTTTGTGGTTGGGTCGATCGTCGTCGGGATCACGGAGGTGTGATTTTTATCGATCTCCGCGATCGCACAGGTATAATTCAAATAGTTAGCGATCCCCAAAGAACTCCACAATCTTATTCAGATGCAGAATCTTTGCGGAATGAATATGTAGCTAAAATAATCGGGAGAGTTAGTCAACGTCCACCAGAATCACTTAATCCGAAAATACCTACCGGTGAAGTGGAAATTTATGCCGAAAAAATCGAAATCCTTAATAGTGTTAACAAACAATTACCTTTTCAAATCTCTACGGTGGATTCGGAATCTGTTAAAGAAGAATCTCGTCTTAAATATCGCTATCTGGATTTACGTCGAAGTCGTATGAATCAAAACCTCCTTTTGCGTCATCAAGTGGTAAAAGCCATGCGACGCTTTTTGGAAGATGAATACAACTTTATCGAAGTGGAAACTCCTATTCTCACTCGCTCTACTCCTGAAGGTGCCAGGGATTATCTTGTGCCTTCTCGGGTGAATCTCGGCAGTTGGTATGCTTTACCTCAGTCTCCTCAAATTTTTAAGCAATTATTGATGGTTTCTGGTTTCGATCGTTACTATCAAATTGCCCGTTGTTTTCGGGATGAAGATTTACGGGCCGATAGACAACCTGAATTTACTCAGTTAGACATGGAAATGAGTTTTATGTCTCAAGAGGAGATTCTCGATCTTAATGAATCATTGATTAGTTATATTTTTAAAACTGTTAAAAACATTGACCTTATTCGTCCATTTCCTCGCCTAACTTATGCTGATGCTATGTTGCGTTATGGAACCGATCGCCCAGATACTCGTTTTGGTTTGGAGTTAGTTGATGTTTCTGAAATTGTAAAAGATTCTGGTTTTAAAGTTTTTTCTGGTGCTATTAAAAGTGGTGGAATTGTTAAGATTTTACCCATTCCAGGAGGCAATGATTTAATCTCTAATGTCAGAATTAAACCGGGTGGAGATTTGTTTACTAAGGCTTGTGAAGCTGGTGCTAAAGGTATTGCTTTTATTAGGGTAAAAGATGATAATCAAATTGAAACTATTGGGGCTATTAAAGATAATCTTAGTGCTGAACAAAAGGAAACAATTTTAAATTTGACTCAAGCTAAACCTGGTCATTTATTATTATTTGGCGCAGGGGATATTAATACTGTTAATAAGTCTCTCGATCGTCTTCGTTTAGTAATAGGAGAAGAGTTAGGTTTAATTGATAGCAATAAAATGAATCTTTTATGGATAACTGATTTCCCCATGTTTGAATGGAATGAGGATGAGAAACGATTAGAAGCATTACATCATCCATTTACTGCACCTAATTTAGAAGATATTAATGATTTAAAAACTGCTAGAGCACAAGCCTATGATTTAGTTTTAAATGGTATTGAAATTGGTGGAGGTAGCCTGAGAATTTATCAGCGAGATATTCAAGAAAAGGTATTTCAAACTATTGGTTTATCTATGGAGGAAGCTATTAATAAATTTGGCTTTTTATTAGAAGCTTTTGAATATGGCACTCCTCCTCATGGTGGAATTGCTTATGGTTTAGATCGTTTAGTTATGTTATTGGCTGGTGAAGATTCCATTCGTAATGTGATTGCTTTTCCTAAAACTCAACAGGCTAGTTGTTTGTTAACTGATGCGCCTGCTACTGTGGATAAAAAGCAGTTAAAGGAATTGGAAGTGGCTTCTACTTACAAGCCTCCTAAGAAAGAGGAAGAGAATTAAATAAAACAATAAAACAACAAATAAAATGGTGTGTTTATTATTAAAATGCACCATTATTCTTTCATGTTGTGGCTATTATTTATGGGATTTATCAATAATCCAATTTTGTGGTATAATATAGCTATATAGAAGATTTAGTAGATAGAGAGAATTACTATAATGAACTCCAATCTTGATAAGCTTGAAAAATTGATTGTTCAAAAGTCAAAAAAAAATAATAATAATCCAAATTGCCATGATAAAAAGCCTAACAGAGAAACTAAAGCCGCAATGATTGAAGCAGAAAATCATGAAAATTTAGAATCATACGAAAGTGTAGATGAATTGTTTAATTCTATACATGAATAAAAAATAATGTATAGTATAAGGATAACAAGTCAATTAAAGAAAGATTCTAAAAAAATAACTAAACAAGGGAAGGATATACAAAAATTAAAAACAACTTTAGAAATTTTACAAGCCGGAAATCAACTTCCTTCTGTTTACAGAGATAATTATCTTTCTGGAAATTGGAAAGGTTATCGTGAATGTCATATTGAACCAGATTGGCTTCTCATCTATAAGATTGAAGCTGAATCTCTAATTCTTTTACGTACAGGAAGTCACTCGGAGATTTTTGAATAATTTTAAAGATCTCGATTATGTTTTTAAGTAAATAGATTATTGATACTTCCTTTAGTGGATTATACATTTTAAAATAACCTAATATTATTCTTAAATCTATGGCTCAAAATTATAGTCAAGAACTAAGATATTATAACTATTATCTAAAATCTCTGCGCCAATAGCTTGATGAGTTTCATTATTTAAATACTCATCTCGAACTTCAGGGCTGGCAAAAACCATGGTAAATCCATGACTATAACCTTGATTCAAGTTTTCAGGACTAGAATTTGGTCCATAAGTATAAGATAATATTCCCTTAATTTCATTTTGAAGATCCCCTAGTCTAGTGAAAATTTCATCAATCTTTTCTTGTGGAGTATCTTGTTTGTATTGAACTAATACGATATGTTGTACTTGAGGCATTTTTATTTCTCCTTTGATTAGTTGATTATCTAAATTACCTCATTTATTATCTTACGATTGGATAACTTTAATTATTAAATATTCCTAAAAATATTGTTCGTTTAAGCATAATTAAATTCAATTAATACTATTTATTATCTAAGATAAAGGATGAGTATGAAAAGCAAATTCTTGGACAATTTTATTACCGATGAGATGTTCTTGAATAATTCTTTCAATCACTTCAGGATTAGCAGTATGATACCAAACCCCATCAGGATAAACTAACATAATTGGTCCCGACTTGCATACTCTCAAACAATTAGCTTTTGTGCGAAAAACACAGGTAGAATTAGCTTCATTAGCTTCAGTTACTTTATCTAAACCTAACTCTTTTAACCTTTTTTTCAAATAATCCCATGCTTCTATACTGGCAGGTTTACTACAACATTTAGGTTTAGTTTGATCTGCACATAAAAATATATGGCGATTAATTTTATTTATTCCTAATTTTTCTACTTCTTTTTCTAGAGAATCTAACATATTTGCCTGAAGCTTTTCCTTCTTTTCTTCTTCTTTGTTTTCTTGGAGAGAATCTGGATTATTTTTGTTGTCTTCTACGGGAGAATCAGTAACTTTCATAGATTTAGTTTCTTTACTTGTTGTTATTTGATTGCCTTGATTATTAACTTCAGAATTAACTTCAGAATTAATATCAGTATTTAATTCAGAATTAGCCTTAGAATTACCTTGTATCATTTCCAATAATTGTGTTTCATTAAGTTGATTTATGCCTAATTTTTTTGCCTTTTCTAATTTCGATCCAGGAGATTCTCCTAATAGTAAATAATCAGTTTTACTACTTATAGAATTGCTTACTTTTCCCCCTGCTTTTTGGATTAATTCTTTAGCTTCATCTCGTTTTAAACTAGGCAAAGTTCCAGTAATAACAAATATTTTACCAGATAAAGAGTTAGAAATTTTAGGATAAGATTTAGAAGACTTTTCCAATTGCAAACCTGCAGCTTTTAACGCCTTAATTAAATCTTGATTAGCTGATAAATTAAACCAATCCACAACAGATTGAGCGATTTCTATGCCAATACCATAAACACCTTCTAACTTGGCTAAAGATGCTTTTGATAATTCCTCTACGGTAGGAAAATTATCCGCTAATAATTGAGCATTAACACTGCCAACATAACGAATTCCTAACCCATATAATACCCTAGCCCAAGGTTTATTTTTAGAATTCTCAATTGCCTCCATTAATTTCTCAGCTGAGCGATCGCCCATTCTGTCTAAAGAAGCAATTTTTTCCCTAGATAAACAATATAAATCCGCCAAAGAATTAACTAAATGATTATCAATTAATAGAGCAACAATTTTCTCTCCTAAACCTCGAATATCCAAAGCATCACGAGAAGCCCAATGTGTTAAACTCCCCCTTAAAATAGCAGGGCAAGAACTATTTAAACAGCGAGTAATTGCTTCATTTTTTGGGCGTACCAAAATGGAATTACATTCAGGACAATTATTAGGAAATTGCCAAGGTTGAGTATCTTTAGGGCGCAAATCAGGTATGATTCTAACAATTTCAGGTATGATTTCTCCAGCTTTGCGAACGATCGCCGTATCTCCAATGCGAATATCTAATTGGGTAATTCTATCACTATTATGTAGAGTTGCTCGTTGAACAATTGTGCCCGCTAATTTAACTGGTTTCATGATAGCCATAGGAGTAATTGCCCCGGTGCGTCCAACATTTACTGTAATATTTTCAATAATAGTTGGTACTTCTTCGGCGGGATATTTTAAAGCTATTGCCCAACGAGGAAATTTTTGAGTAAAACCGAGAGTTTTTTGTAAATTATAGTCATTGATTTTAACTACAACTCCATCTGTCATATAGGGCAAATTTTCTCTATTTACTTCCCAATATTGATAGTATTTTTCTACTTCTTGAATTGAGTTACAAAGCTGACGATTTGGGTTAACTAAAAAGCCCATTTGTTGTAATAATTCTAGAGATTTCCATTGAGAAGATAAAGATTCAGAATCAGGAAGATACAAGGTATAAGCAAAAAATTGTAATCTTCTTTCAGCAACTTTTTTAGAATCTAATTGTCGTAAACTTCCTGCTGCTGCATTTCTAGGATTAGCAAATAAAGATTCCCCTGCTTTTTCCCTTTCTTCATTGAGGCGATTAAACTCATCTAAAGGCAAGAAAGCTTCCCCTCTAACTTCTACAATGGGAGGAATTTCTGTTAGATTTAAACGTAAAGGAATTGAGCGAATAGTGCGAATATTTTGGGTAATATCTTCTCCTGTAATGCCATCTCCTCTGGTTAAACCTTGTACTAAAATTCCATTTTTATAAGTTAAAGCTAATGCGGAACCATCTATTTTTAATTCGCAGACATAACCAGTATTTTCTACTTCTTTTTCTTCTTTAATTTGACGTTGCCAACGTTCAATCCATTTAGCAAATTCTGGGAGATTAAAAGCATTTTCTAAACTATAAAGGGGGATATTATGTTTAACTGAAGTAAAATGAGTAGCAGGTTTATTTCCTACTCTTTGAGTTGGGCTATCTGATGTAATTAATTGAGGATATTGAGTTTCTAATTCTTGTAATTCTCTATATAATCCATCGTAAATTGAATCGTCTAAGATGGGGTTATCAAGGATATAGTAAGCATGATTGGCTTGGTGCAATTTTTCTCGAAGTTGTTCAATTCTTTGTTGAATTTCTGATGTTATTGATGTCACTTTATATTCTTATAGTTTTAATTTTTAGTTTTAATTTTTAGTTTTAATTGTTTGATCTAAAATTTAATTTTTTGTTGTTCTATCTGTATTGAGTTTATCATTTCTTCTACAATATTTAAACATTGATGATATTTACTTTTGGTTGCTTTATATGTTATCAAGTATAGGATATTATTTTTTACTATCCATTTTTCCTGCTTTGTTAAATGAGGTCTCATACTTTTATCAATACTTTCTTTAACTTTAAGAGTAGTAAGTTTTTTTTCTTTTAGATAATTTTCTTGAAGATAATTTTTATTCAGGTTTTGTCCTAAATATTTGATAAATGTTGTTTGATTTTCATTGTTTTCTAGAAATAATGATAGTTGATTTTCGGTATTTTTGGATATATTTTCTAAATTTTCAGTTTCTACTGTGACAATTGGCGTGTAAAAAACACAGGGACAAAAATGATGAAGAGAAAAAATTGCTTTATTAGTATTATTAGAATAAGTATTTTTTTGTTGTCTAATTAATAGTATATCTGGTGAATATTTGAGTCTTAAACCTCCTTGAGAATGAATATAATCAAATTTTGATAAAGGCTTTTCAAGTTCTTTCTCAAAAAAATTTCCTAGAAAAAATAGGTTTAATAATGTGCTAAAAATTAATATTAAATAAGTAGGATTAATTTTGATGTTATATTTTATATTGGATTTTTTATGAAGAGAAAATAATGGCAAAGAAAATTTATAATTTGAATTTTTCAAACTCTTGAGTGCATTTAAAACTTGATTAGCTGATTGATAACGCTCAGAAGCTTTAGAGCGAATCATATTATCTAAAATATTGGCAAATTTACGACTAACCTTAGCATAATTGCGCCAGATAGTTTCCCCTTTATCATCTCGCTCTAATTGACGAGGTAACTTCCCTGTTAAAGCTTGAATACAAATCATCCCTAAAGCATAGATATCGCTATTTAATTGGGGTTTTCCATTGAGTTGTTCTGGAGGCATATAACCCGGAGTCCCTACAATAATGGTTTTGCTACTGCTCATATGGGTTCTTATTTCTTTGACTGAACCAAAATCAACAATAACAATTTTGCCATCGGATGCTCTTCGCATTAAATTTGAGGGTTTTAAATCTCTATGAATTACTCGATGTTTTTGAATCTCAACTAAAATATTTAGAATTTCTTCTAAAAAATTTTTAACTAATTCCTCATTCCATTGTTCTCCTTCAATTATTTCTTTACTTAAATTTTCCCCTTCAATAAATTCTTCAATCAGATACAATTGTTCATTTTCCTGACAATGAGCTAAAAGTCTAGGAATTTGAGGATGTTCTGTTAATTTATATAAAGTATTGGCTTCTCTGTCTAACAATCGTTTAGCAGTTGTTAAAACTTTTGGATCACTATGATTAAGTTTTAATTTTTTCACAAAACACCGAGGGTGACTAGGAAGACGAGTATCTTCTGCTAAGTAAATGGTACTAAATTTGCTTTCTTCTAAAAGCTTAATAATCTGGTATTGCCCGCAGATTAAATCCTCCCTATTATTATTATTATTAAGGTTCATTTTTTACCTCTTTTTAATTGTTTAATGTTAAATTTATAAGATTATCATTTACCTATTTACCATTTTATTTACATATTTTCTGATCACAGGTTGGAGGGTAAAAAGTATTTCTTTTGTCGAGATTTTTTCTATCAAAGATAACCAAAATAACGAGTTTAAAGCTTCTATTAAATTGGAAACTGAATCTAGTTGCAAAGATTGTTGTAATTGATAAAAAGAAATGGGTTTTTGATTTTTTGCCAGACAGAACATAATCTCTTTTTCTAAATCTGATAAACGGTTATTAAACTGTTCATCTAATTCTTCCTTAAATTCATCAATAATCATGGTGCTTCCTAAATCCAAAAATTCAGAAACTTTTCCATCAAATACTTGTTTAATTCTAGTAGCAATTAATTTTAATGCTAAAGGATTCCCCCGATAAATTCTGATTAATTCTTCCCAATCTTCTGGATTTAATAAATCTTTATCTTTTAAGATTTCTTTAGCTGCTTTTCCTAATCCTTCAATTTGTAAAGAATAGACATATTTCCCCTCTACTAAATTGATTTCGTGGGGTTTTTCTCTACTATTTAAAATTAAACAACTTTGATGACGTTGTTCCCCAATTTGTTTAATCAAGTTACCATAACTTTGATATTTTTCACCATATTCAGGATCTAAGTTCCATTCTGGTAAAATGTTTTCCCAGTCGTCTAATACTAATAAACATCTATGCTTTCTCAAATAGTTCATTAAGACTAAAATTGCTTCCTCATCTACATCTGGTATCTCTTTTTGTTCACCATCAGATAAAAAAAACACTAGATCTTCTATTAGTTTGTGTAATGATGGTGCATAATCTAAGCTTCTCCAAATTAGATATTCAAAGTTATGGTGGATTTTTTCTGCTAATTTAACTGATAAAGATGTTTTTCCAATTCCTGCCATCCCTATTAATGCTACAATTCGGCAATTTTTCTTGAGAATCCATTCCTCTAATTGAGTTAGTTCTTTGGATCTACCATAAAAAACTGATACATCCATCGTTCGATCCCAATCTTGCTTAGAATTATCTTGGTTAAAATTATCTTCCTTAGAATTAGAGACAGTTTCAGATATTAAGCTAGGCTTTTCCTTGTCTTCTCTTTGTTCAAGAAATTGCAATCCAGCTCTTTCCACTGCTGCTTTAAAATTCCTTTTGCTTACCTCCTCTCCTAATGCACAAGAGAGCATTTTCCATAATTTATGGCCCACATCTCCTTTAAGATAGTTTGATTCATAAGGAGAATCTTTAGCCATTTGATCATAAGTTAAACCCAACCAAGAACCTCGAAATACCATTATTTCTACATCTCTTAGTAGTCTACCTATTTTGCTAGATATCGCTTGATTAACAATGGTAAGTGCTTCTTGATAATCCATATCTTCCTCTTTTGAAATTTTTATTAATTTTTTTTATACAGGATGTATTTCATCATTTTTCCTTGAAAAACCATGACTAACGATGAGTGGATTATTTTATAGTTTTTTGAGGGAATAACTTTGATAACCCTTTGACAATAAGTTATGAGTATTTTCCCTAATAAATAATATTATAACAAATCCATCAAGGCTTTCAATCAGGTATTTTAATCCTTAACATGACAAAGTCAGGAAAATTATGTTAAAATATTACAAGCAAATCTGCATAAGGAAAAGTGCCTTGATCTGATGTAGATATTAGAGGCAACTTAAATTAGAGGAAGAAGATCATTTCAATATGAAAATGCTTGTGAATAACTTAGCTCAACTCCCAGAATTAAATCGTCAAGCTTGGCTTGAAAAAGCAGAAAATTTATCGGCATTAAGCCATGGAAATCCTTCTGCCATAATTGATGCAGCTAAGTTAGCTGAAATATATTTAACAGATGAAATCAAGAAATTGCTAGAAAAAATTCAGCAACCTAATGGATTATCTTTTGCAAAAATAACTAATCTACCGATAGATTCTCATCTTTTATTAGATCATAGTGGACAAAACAATTTTGTATGTGAGGCGATTCTTACTGGAATAGCTTCTACTTGCCATCTAAAACCTTTATCCTATCAAGAAGAAAAGGCTAATCATGTAATTCATAAATTTTCTCCTAATCATAATCCTAGTTATGCTTCAGAATATGTTATGGTTTTGAGCTTAAATAATGATACTCCTATTGAAATCTATTTTGCTGATTTTCATGAGGCTATTGGCAAGTTAAGTTCTCACTGCAAGTCTATATTATCATCTCCTCGTTTTCAGTTTCAATTTCAGGATTCCCAAGGTGAAATTATTTCTTCTCCATGGAAAAACTTAATAACTACTTTACCAAATGGTAAAATTGAAATTACTGGAGATTTTTCGTTAGTTAAAGCTAAAGATATTGAATCCCAAACTGCTTTATATGCTTTAATTAGTTCTCTTCATGATGTTATCCAAAAAGAATCACTCACTAGAGGAGAATTATTTATCTATAATAAGCGTCGCTCTTGGTTTTGGACTGGATGTTGTTATCGAAAAGTATCAAATGCTCCTTTTGTATGTGCCGCTTTTGCTGAAGCAACTAAAGATTTATAGGATAGTACATCAGTCAAAATGATGCTTTAATATGAAATTTGGAGATTGATTATGCCTCGGATGGCTTAAACTTAGGGTTGTTAATCTAATGATCTAATTATCATCTCAACAGCCCTAATATCAAACAATTAAAATTATTTAAAATCAATTTAAAATCATAAATTATATTCCAATTTAAAATTATCTCGATTCAAAATTATCTCGATTTAAAAGAAGAATTTAGAAGAAGAATTTAGAAGAAAATTAACAGTAATTTCAAAATTATCGCCCCAAGAAATGCTGTAATTGGTAAAGTAATCACCCAAGCAAAAATCACCGATTTAATAGTAGATAAATTCAAATTTTTTCCCTGTTGAATTATGCCAATACCAATCACCCCTCCTACCAACGCATGGGATGTAGATACTGGTAAACCAAGACGTGAAGCAAATAAAATTGTCGTGGCTGTAGCAATTTCTGCACAAAATCCACTACTAGGTTTGAGAGGAATAATTCCTTCTCCTATGGTATTAATTACTTTTTTTCCTTGAAATCCTAAACCACAAATAATTCCTATCCCTCCTAAAATTAAAATCCAAAGGGGAATATTTAAACTGTTTAAAGGCACGGCATTATTAGTTAAGATATAAGCAATGGTAGCTAAAGGCGCAATGGCATTACCTACATCATTTGAACCATGGGCAAAGGCTACAAAACAAGCACTTATAACTTGAAATCTACCTAAAACTATTTCTAATGTTTTTTGGGATTTATTTTCTGAATTATTTTCTGAATTACTTTCTGAATTACTTTCTGAATTACTTTCTTGAGTTTTTAATTTCTCTAGTTTTTGCCAACTATTTAAACTTAAAGAAATGGCAGCAATACTACCAATAATAATGGGGAAATTATGTTTAGGAAAGCCAAAAGTTGAAAAGGAAATTTGATTTGATAATGGATATAAAACTACTACTCCAAATACTCCCAAAAGTGTGGCACTAATCCAAGGAATCCACTCTTGTAATTGGGATAAACCATCTTCGCGATTTAAAATCCAATTCCTAATTAAACTATAAAATAAAGCCGCAATTATACTACTAATTACTGGAGTTAAAATCCATCCTGAACAAATAAATAAAATATTCTGCCAATCAACCGCTTCTTTCCCTCCTATTACCCAACTAAAACCGGCGATCGCACCAACAATTGCATGACTAGAAGCCACTGGTAAACCTTGACTTGTAGCAATTTGTAACCAGAAACCAGAAGAAATTAAAACCGCTACCATTCCTAATAATAATAATTGAGGATTTTGAGCAAATAAAGCAGGATTAGCCACATCAACTGCCAAAGTTTGAGTAACTTTTTCTCCGAAAATAACTGCTCCTGTAAATTCTAAAATTCCTGCAATAATTAGGGCATTTCTTAGGGTAAGAATTTTTGAACCTACGGAAGTTCCCATGGAATTAGCAACATCATTTGCCCCAAGATTCCATGCTAAATAAAATGCTAACAAAGCAGTTATAATAATTGTGGTATTCATTTAGTTTCTAGGAAAATAATTAAATATTTTACAATCTTAAAATTATACCTAAGTTTTTATTTCTCCAGTGAGAATTTTTTTTATCAATTGTTGATAGCAATTATAGGATTCTTGAGAAAAACAAACGAAAATAACTTGCTCAATACAAGTATCTTTTTCTAGAAAACTTTTAACCTCAGTAATGGCTATTTTTGTAGCTCTTTCTAAAGGAAATCCATAAGCACCTGTACTAATTGCAGGAAAAGCGATTCTAGAGATTTGATACTCTTGGGCTAATTCCAAACAACGACGGTAACATTGAGTTAATAATTCATCTTCTCCATTATTACCACCTCGCCAAACAGGGCCCACAGTGTGGATTACCCATTTAGCAGGCAAATTATATCCCTTAGTGATTTTGGCATCTCCAGTGGCACAACCCCCTAGGGTAAGACATTCCTTTAATAACTCCTCTCCTGCTGCTCGATGTATGGCACCATCTACTCCTGCGCCTCCTTGAAGGCTATTATTAGCCGCGTTAACAATGGCATCAACTCCTTGTTGGGTGATATCTCCTTGAACTACTAATATTTGTTTATTTGCTAAATTCATAATTGATCTAATGTGTTAAAACTTTCCTAACAATGTAATACTAAAGAAAGCAAATTTTTACAACCTAGGATGAATTGAAATCTAGGAAAATTGTGCATAAAAACCATAATCCAAAATTAAAAATAAAATAATAACCAAAAAATTAGATATCACAATAAAACATGAAATCAGGAAAACCATTAGGCTCCGTTATTGAAGGTTCCCTCTCTAAAGGATTAGAAGTAAGATTATATCCCAACGTCTCTGTAGAAGATATGCGAGTTGGTAAATTTTTGGTAATTCAAGGTAGACGATCGCGTTTTTTTGGATTATTAGTTGATGTTGCTTTGGGCACTTCAACTCCTAGAATTTTAGCCAATCCTCCCCACCCAGATGATTTTTTTATGCAGCAAGTGCTTGCAGGTAACGATATTTTTGGTGATATCACCATCACTCCTGAATTAATGTTTACTCCTTCAGAACAAGTAGATCCGGATGAAATAGATTATAGTTCATTACCAGAAGGAATTGAGAGTAATTTAGCACTCATACCAGTTAAAACTATTCCTAGTCATTTTAGTCCTGTTTATGAAGCGACAGAAGACGATTTTCGTAGAGTTTTTGGTTCGGAAGATGATGTTAATGGTTGCAAGTTCAATATAGGTCAACCTTTAGATATGGAAGTTCCTATATGTATCGATTTAAATCTTTTTGTAGAGCGCAGTAATGGTATTTTTGGGAAGTCTGGTACGGGGAAATCTTTCTTAACTCGTTTATTACTTGCTGGGATTATTAGCAAACGAGCGGGGGTTAATCTCATGTTTGATATGCACTCGGAGTATGGTTGGGAAGCTATCCGAGAAGGTGGAAACGATATGAGTGTCAATATGGTTAAGGGTTTGGCACAACTTTTCCCTGGTTTGGTGGAAATTTATACTTTAGATCCTGAATCTACTAAGCGTCGTGGGGTTAGAAATGTTCAAGAATTATATTTGGGTTTCGATCAAATCGAAATTGAGGATATTCAGTTAATTGCTTTTGAGTTAAATTTATCTGAGGCTAGCATGGATAATGTTAATATTCTGGCTTCTGAATATGGGAAGTCTTGGATTATCCATTTACTTCATATGTCCAATGAGGATATTAAAGAATTTTGTCAGGATAAACAGGGTAATCAAAGTTCTATTATGGCTTTGCAACGGAAGTTAAAGCGTTTGGAATCATTAAAATATATTCGCAATAGTTGTCGTCATAATTATATTGACCAAATTTTACAGTCTTTGGATGCGGGAAAGCACGTGGTAATCGAGTTTGGCAGTCAATCTAATATGCTTTCTTATATGTTGGCGACTAATATGATTACTCGTCGAATCCATAAGTCTTATGTATACAAGGCGGAAAAGTTTTTACAGTCGAAAAATCCTAGCGATCGACCTAATCCTTTAGTCATTACTATCGAAGAGGCTCACCGTTTTCTCGATCCAAAGGTGGTACATAGAACTATTTTTGGGACAATTGCTAGGGAAATGCGTAAATATTTTGTGACTTTGTTAGTTGTGGATCAGCGTCCTTCAGGAATTGATAAGGAGGTTATGTCTCAAGTTGGTACTCGTATCACTTGTTTATTGAATGATGATAAGGATATTGATGCTATTTTTACAGGTGTGTCGGGATCTCAAGGTTTACGATCGGTTTTAGCTAAGTTGGATTCCAAACAACAAGCATTAATTTTAGGTTATGCGGTGCCTATGGCGGTAGTTGTGCGCACTCGTTCCTACGATCGACAGTTTTATGCCGAAATTGGTGCTACAGATTACAGGGAAATGCCGGATGATGAACTTGCTGCTACTGCTGATGCGGCTAAAGCGGATTTGGGGTTTTGATATATACTATAAAATTAACAGTATTGTTTTTAGTATATAAAATTTAACAATACTAAAAATATTATAGAATAAAAAAATAGCATCCAGAAAATAATCAACTGAATGCTTCATATTAAAAAGTATTACTTAATCATTTACTAGTTAAGAAGTGAAAGCAACATCAAGACTTAAAGCATCACTAATTACTTTATTGTAAATAATGCGACCTACAGTAGTATATATATATTGAGAAACTACCTCACCATCAGCATTTTCTCTAACTCTTCGGAATTTGTAATGTTTAACTACACTACCATCTTCTGAGGTTTCACTTTTAATTACTTCATCATCTGGTTCTCCAGCTTCTACTTCACCATCATACCTGACCCAAACATAAGCATGAAGGGGAATAGCTCCAATTTCATAAGTTTTAATCGCACTTTCAATAGTAGAAAAATAATGATCTCTATCTAATTGAGTAAAAGGATTCTCTGCTGTGAGATAATAACATCCTAAAACCATATCTTGAGAAGGTGCAATTATGGGACGGCCTGTGGCAGGTGAAAGAATATTATGACAAGCCATCATTAATAATCTAGCTTCTGCTTGGGATTCTAATGATAAAGGCACGTGTACCGCCATTTGATCTCCGTCAAAATCCGCGTTGAAAGGTGGACACACTAAAGGATGCAACTGAATGGCTCGACCTTCTACTAAAATTGGTTCAAAGGATTGAATCCCTAAACGGTGTAAGGTTGGTGCTCGATTGAGTAAAACTGGGTGTCCAGAAATTACATCTTCTAGCACTTTCCAAATTAAAGGATCGCTCTTTTGAATTAATTTTTTAGCAGCTTTAATGTTATTAACATAACCATGGGAGATTAAACGGTTAATCACAAAGGGCTGGAACAATTCGATAGCCATTTCCCGTGGTAAACCACATTGAAATATTTTCAAATTCGGTCCAACTACAATTACCGATCGACCAGAATAATCAACCCGTTTACCTAACAAATTCTGACGGAAACGGCCTTGCTTCCCTTCAATAATATCGGAAAGAGATTTAAACGGACGATTGTTAGCACCAACCACCGTACGCCCGCGTCTACCATTATCGATTAAGGCATCAACGGCTTCTTGAAGCATCCGCTTTTCGTTACGCACAATAATCTCAGGAGCGAGGATTTCCTGCAAACGAGATAGGCGATTATTCCGATTAATCACCCGACGATAAAGATCGTTTAAATCAGAAGTTGCAAAACGTCCTCCATCCAATTGAACCATGGGGCGCAAATCTGGGGGAATTACAGGTATTACCGAAAGTACCATCCATTCAGGCTTAGAACCTGTTGCCACGAAGTTATCTATCACTCGCAAACGCTTAATTAATTTAGCGCGCTTTTGCCCTTTACTCTCGATAACCTGCTCTCGAAGCTTTTCGGCTTCTTCTTCTAGTTTGATTTCCTGAAGTAAACGCTCTACTGCCTCAGCTCCAATTCCTACTTCAACTCCTATTAATTCCGAATCAATGGCATAAATCTGCTCTTCGATTTCCATCCATTGGTCTTCGTTAATCATTTGTTTATAACTTAGACTTGGATGATTACCAGGATTGAGAACTACATAGGAATTAAAATAAACAATTTGTTCCACATCTCTTAAGGGCATATCCAGTAAAATACTAAGATAACTAGGAATACCTTTGAGATACCAAACATGAGTAACAGGTGCAGCTAACTTAATGTAACCCATGCGATGACGACGCACTCGGGATTCAGTTACTTCAACGCCACAACGCTCACAAACAATACCACGGTGACGTACCCGTTTGTATTTTCCACACCAACATTCCCAATCTTTACTAGGGCCAAAGATGCGCTCGCAAAATAGCCCATCCATTTCTGGCTTTAGGGTTCGATAGTTAATGGTTTCAGGGGTAGTCACTTCTCCCACGACTTCCCCGTTGGGTAAGGTTCTTTCTCCCCATTGTCGAATACGCTCTGGTGAAGCGATTCCGATTTTTACGTAGTCAAATCTTACTTCTTCTTTATTTGCCATTCTAATTTGTCAAGATTGACAGGCTATAAATTATATTAAATATCTTGTTTTTTGTCAAGGCTTTTTCGATTTATGTCTTAATTATAAAACATCTTTAATCAAATATCAACAATAGAGTATCTTTATAACACAGATTTAATCAAGAAATGAATTGGGCCTTGCCAAGAGGGTATAATGCTGTAATTATGAATTAATAATTAAATTATAGTATAGGCGAGGTATATAATGACAGTAGCTAGCAAAATACCTACATTTTGTCAAGGCATTAAATTTTTTGGCGAGAATTTACCAGGATTTGAAAAATACGGCACTGATGCAGCTATCCCTTCTGGAAAAACTGCAATTGAATCTCCTATCTCCGAAGCGGCAGTTTTTCAAACTCTATTAGCAGCCGATGCTTTACGCTACCTAACTCTACAAACTACAGCGACTAAAGCTTCAGGCCATCCAGGGGGATTTGCTAGTATCGCTGATGGAATTGCTGCTTTGGTTATGCTAGGTCACAAAAATATTATTACTGAAGTAGGTCACCACGCCCCAGGTTTTTATAGCAATATGTTTCTCGATCGTTCTTTGGAAGAAATGGGCATCGCTACGGTGGAACAAATGGGGGAAAGATTCCGAGAAATGCACGGATTGTTAGGACATTTATCTGGACAAATTCCAGGTTTGCTTAATCCCGCAGGGCCTCTAGGGCAAGGGCAACATTTTGCTATGGCTGGTGCTAAATTACATGGTGATGTGCTTTTCCCTGTAACTATTGGGGATGGAGGAATCGGTGAGCCTTATGTGATGAGTAGTTTCGGGCACTTTAATACTGCTTTCCCTGAAGTTACTAATTTCTTACCTATCTTAGTTTGGAATGGTTTTAGTCAAGAGCACCATAGTATGGTTTCCACTAAATCTAATGAGGAAATGATTCAATACTGGAAGGGTAATGGTTTCCAAGAAGTGATCTTGATAAATGCGAAAGACTTCGATGATGCTAATCAACCTGGAGAATATGTTGATAGTACTAAGTTTTCCTTTGAAAAACGGTTAGAATTTACTAAAGCTATTCTAGAAGGAACTGATAAAGCGGCTAAATCTGCTTTTGGTGGTAAGTTAACAGTGTTAATTGTGAAGCAACTTAAAGGGGCTGGAGTTCATAAACGTGGTTCTAAATCCCATAATCTTTATCCGGGAGATACTTTAGAGAAGGATTATATTGTATCTGCTTTACAAGAGAGAGCTTTATCTCCTGAAGCATGGCAGTTAGTCAGAACTAATTTTGAACGTGCCGGTGGTGGTCCTGCGGTTCGTACAGTAGTAACTGAACAGGAATTGCCTTTACCAGAATTAGGAGAATTACCTTTAGAAGAATTCCCAGTTGGTGGTGATAAGAAAGTTGCTACCACAGCAATGGGAGAATTAGTTGCTCATGTTGGTAAAAAAGATGCTAATTTTGTAGTAACTAATGCTGATGGTAATGCTGCTTCTGGTATTAATAACATTAATATTGCTTTGAAAATCCTTCATCCAACGGTTGATGATGTTTATTTTCAAGGACCAGGAGGTCAAGTTTATGAGCCATTAAGTGAGGATGCTTGTGCTGGTTTAGCTGTGGGTTTGGCATTATTTGGATCGAGAACTTTATGGTGTTCTTATGAATCATTTGTTGTGAATGGTTTACCTATTTGGCAAACTGTTACTCAGGCAATGGCTGAATTACGCCGTCCCACACCTTCTACTATTACGTTATTTACGGCAGGTGCTTTGGAACAAGGGCGAAATGGTTGGACTCATCAACGTCCTGAAATTGAGAATTATTTTGCAGGAATGATGCGTAATGGTAATATTTTTCCTTTATTCCCTTGCGATGCTAATAGTATTCAAGTGTGTTATGACTGGGCTTTGAGTACAAAAAATAAGGGAATTACTATTACTGCTAGTAAGTCTCCTTTGCCTGTAAGAACTACTTTGGCTCAAACTCGTCAAGGTTTACAAGATGGTGGTGTGGTTTTATATGAAAGCGAAGGTAAGCAGAAGGTTGTTTTTGCTGTAATTGGGGATATGACTTTGATTCCTGTTTTTGATGCTGCTAAGCAATTAGAAAGTAATGGTATTGGTGTGCGTATCGTTTCTGTGATTAATCCTCGTCGTTTATATCGCCCTAGTGATGTGGCTTGGAATACTTGTACTGATTCTGATTCTCTTTTCTTAGATGATACTGGTTTTGATGGTCTTTTTGGTGGAGATGTTTTAATTGGTGTGACTGGTGGAAGTAGTGCTATGTTAGAGCCTGTTATGTTACGTAGCAATTCTAAGCGTGATATTTTTGCTTGGAAGCGTGGTGAAACTGGTTCAAGTGCTGGTCAAATTATGGCTTTTAATGGTTTGACTGCTGATGCTTTTGTTAAACGTGCATCTGAATTACTTGGTTAGTTTTTTGGATATGGTTTTTTGGGGTAGTTTTTTCTACCCTTTTTTCATTTTCGGGCATCAAGATGTAATCAATATGCAAGTTATTTAGAAAAATCCAGAATCACTTGTGAACCTTGCCATTGAATTATTTTAAGAGTGCCATAGTCTGATAAATTATGAATAGCTCCATCTTTCATTGCAATAGTTTTATCTTCAATATTGTATATAAAATCTTTATTAAGATTTAATCTTATTTCAGATCCTTCTTCAGGAATGATTATTATTGTTTTCGTTTCTGGTGGAAAATATATTGGAATACTAATAAAAGAACTCCCTAATGCATTAGGAATAGGAGCTGCTAGTGAAATTACTCCTGATGAATCAAATAGTATTAGTCCTATTCTATGACTTCCATTAATAATTCCTCGTTCTTTGAGTAATTTTGCTTGCTCAATAATAACAATAGAAATAGGATAATTTTGCTTAAAATTTTTGATAGTATCTGGATAGTTAAGTGTTTGGAATAATTGAGCTTGTGCTACAGATACTTCATTTTTAAGTCGTTTTTTTTGTTCTGGTGATAAGCTGTTTATTTGTTTTGAAACTTCCTCTTTAGAGGCTTCAATGATTTCATGTAAACTTTGACTTATTGTATTTATCCCTTCCTCTAAATGATCAACTGCTATTTCTGAATGTTGTTTACACTCTTCTTCAGTCTTAGACTCTAGACATTTATGATGTTCATTAAATGCTTCAAAATAGTTAACGGAAGATTCCCTTAACTGTTTTGCTGATTCTCTCTGAGAATCTGTACATGCTGTTAAGAAAGGAATAAAAGTTATTAATGTAATAACAGTCAAATTTTTTCTAAACATTTTTTAGTCTCCTTATTATCATTACCTTAATATAAAATTATAAATTTAAATATTATTAGGCTTGCTCTATTGATAATCTTTATTTCTTATTATACTACAAATTTGCTTAAAAAATACTATTCCCATTGACGTAATTTTGCAAACCAATTTTGGAGGAATAAGATAACAGAATCCCGATGTTTTTCAAAGTAAGCAGCAAAACTAATTAAAGCAATTCCACAGATTAAAACTAAAGCCCATTTTAGGAAAGAATAGGTAAAAATTAAGAACACTAATTGATAAAAAACTGTTAGGATAAAATTAATTGTGCCGACAAATAAAAATGCTCGAATTTGCAATCCTAATCCTAAGAAAACAAAAATTAAACTAATAATACCGGGGGTTAAACCTGTCTCTTGGTAGAAGATTAAAGCGACTAAACAAATAATTCCACTACCTAAAATGCGAAGGTAATGACGATTTTTTCGTTGTTTTTTGTTGGTAAAAAATGGATCGAATTGTGCGATATATAGCAAATAAAATCCTACACAAAAAGCATACCAAAGATTATTAATATAGTCATTTTCGATGAGAAAACGAATCATTCCCCAATCAAAAAATGCCAAACTTAAATAACTCCAACGAATATTTTTAGTCTTTATCCAAAGACGAAGATAAACACTGGAAACGGTTAACAAACTAAGGTAAGAAATATCCTCTACAAAAATAAAAGCGGAGAATGTGGGAATGACTAAAGCAACACGATGCCAAGGAGTAGATTTCCATCCCCAAGTTTCCCAAGGAATTTGATAGAAAAGTAAAGCAATTCCAGAGGCAATGATTACCCACCAAGAATCTAAGAAGCTTAAACTTGGATAAATTAAACGAGTATATATAATAATTGTGAGAATTTCTAGTAAGCCGATATAAATCCACCAGTCGGAATTTTTTTCGGAATTTTTTTCTAGGTTATTGTTATTATCTGCTGAATTTTTTGGTAGATAATTTCGCCCTTGAATTAAAGCGTAAGCAGCTAGGATTAAGGTTAATATTATTCTGTAGTTAGTTAGATTTGTTTGGCTTGAATTTACTAAAGCAAAATTTAATAACACAGAATTAACTAACACAATGGGTATAGAAATTAAATTTAAAATGCTACTTATTCCCCAATGAATATGGGCAATTTTTTTGATTTCCTGAGTAGTTAAATTCAAAAAGATTGCTTTTCTTTTCTTGTTTAAAAAGCAAACAAAGCTACGATAAATTAAGGCAAATATTGCGGTAACAATTGCCAAGATAGTAAGATTATCGGCTAGGGAAATTTTTTCGGCTTGTGTTATTTGATAAAAAGCTAATTCACAAGCAGATAAGGAAAGAAATGCTAGGGAAAGATAGCGAATAGATTTCCATTGTTTATCTCTACAACCAACTCCCAATCCAACTACTCCACTACCAAAAGTAATTAAGCCTGTATAAGCTGTAAAATAATCCCAACGGAAATAAATTGCTAGGATTCCATAGATTAAAGGTAAGATTTTGAGGCTAAATAAATTTGCTTGAGAGGATTGCTTTGATAGTAATTTGTTGGTTAAGAAAAGAGTGGCTAATGCTATGAAAATATTCCCTATTGCTAAGTCTAAAAGGTTGCCATTTCCAAAGCGAATTATCTCTACTAAGCAAATTTCTATTCCCCAACAAATACCGTAAACTGCTATATCGTTGAGTTGTTTGCGGTAGCGATTAATGATACTAAAGGTAATTAAGGCAAAGGCTAATAAAATTTCCCAGTGGGGAGAAATGGTTGCAAATTCTTGGGATAAATGATAAAAGCTGAAGATTCCTAATTCTAATATTGATAATAAAATTCCCCAGTTATTAGCGGCTTCTCCATATAATTTTCCTAGAGGTTTTTGGAAAATATCGGCAGTTTGCCACAAGATAAATATTGCTATTCCTCCTACTAAATACCAAGCATTATTGGAAATATGAGGGGAAATTATTGAGGCTAAAAATCCTAAAACAAAACCAATATTTACCATTGCCATATAGAGATGGCGTAGATAATAAGTGTTAATAAACATTAAGACGGTGGCAATTCCTAAGCCTATCCATCTGGTTTCTAATTGCCATAGGGTTAAAAATTGGGCAAATACTAATGCAACTAAGCTAAATTTTCCACTTTGAAATCTTCGATTACCTTCTTTTTGACTGGTGATAATGGTTAATGTTAAAGGTGTAAGTAACCACCAAAGATTTCCATACAAGTTTGTTTGTTTTAATAGCAATAAGTTTTGAGGTTTATCTAATAGCAATAGATAGCTAATTGTTGCTAAGACAAATCCATAATTCCAACAACTTTTGTACCATTTCTGTTGACTAGTGGAATGGGTTTCTAAATTTCCTATTAGCCATTCTCCTAACATTAATCCTAGTAAAATAATTGCCCAAATATTTTGAGGAATTGGCTTAAACCACCAATCGATTGTGGCAGTAATTGTTAGCAATCCAAAAGTTTGAGTTATGTAGATTAATAGAAGATTATCTTGATGTCTTTTGTTGGTTATATAGCCAATAGTTGCAGTTGTAATTAGAAGATTTAGTGAGCGCAAAAATGGATTATATAGATTGAATAAAGTTAAGCCAATTCCTAAGGAAATAAAAAGCAATTCTCCAAAAATAACTAACTTAATTTTCTCTTGACGATACAACCATCCTGTTAACCAAACAAAACCAATAATATAGATTTGAGAGGCAATATTAATCCCTTCTTCCATAAATCTATCGGGAATAAAGTCATAACCTAAAAATACTAACAATATCAATTGGAAACCGATAATAAATATAGCCAATAAATCTTTGCGTAACCAATATTTCTGCAAGCGAAAGGCAAAACAATGCAATGCTAATCCACTGACAAAAGTTGCTTGCCAAGGAGTTGTTTCTCCTACACAAACTAACCAACCTATAAATTGTAAAATAATGCCAAGTATTTGTAGAAATTTATTAACGGGTGATTCTAAAGATGATTTTAATTGATTGATTTGTGGTGGATTTTCAAGAGTTGATTCATCGGCAATATTTCTGGTTAATAACCAACCTAAAATACCAATTGCTAATCCTAAAGTTTGGATTGGTAAACTTTCAATAAAAATACCTCGCATCAATAATATGCTTAAGGCATAAACCATTAAACCTTGATTTTGAATCAAAGAATTTTGGATAAAAGGGATAACAAAAGCCGAAATAATTGAACTACTATAAATAGCAATTAAAGGGAATCTAGGAATCTCCCAACCTAATTGCAAATAGCTTAAAGCCAAAAATAGAAATAAATATATTAGATTTAAATTAGTTTCTTTTTGTCTGCGATAAAAATAGTAAATAAAACTCAGTATAACCCCCCCAATTCCTATTACTAACCAACCCAAAAAATTACTCCATAGCCTAAAACTATCCATAGCCCAAAAATTAAGGGGTAGTAAAAGTATGCCAATGGTTTGTAGGGTTTGAGAAGTTAGTTTTAAATCTTCTTTTTCACTTGCCCAAAAACCAACCCCCCAAAAAATAACAGTATATGTCCACAAAACTAAATATTGGCCAAAGGGAGGAAATTTACTCCATTGAGTAGCAGCTAATACTCCTGAAGAGATTACCACTAAAAACAAACCCAAAAATAGCAACCAACGAATACTTAATTCATCTTTAAAAGCTTGCCAAATATTACTTAAAAGATGATCATTGTTTGTGGTTGCAAGGATTTTTTGCCCAACCAAATTATTCTTTTTAATTTTATTTTTAGTTAAAACAGGGATTTTTGATTGAACACTAACTTGTGGTAAAGGACAAATTAATTGTTTTTCGCAGATTTCCTTAAGCTTATTTTCACTAATTAAACCTAAGTTGAGCCAGTTTTCTAGCCCCTCTAACAATTCAGGTTGATAATCTTTCACTAAAATTTTGATTTGAAGCCAGCGATCGATCATATTTATTATTTTTACTCCTACAGAATCATAACCTTTATTAATTAAAAATGTTACTAAATCTTATAGCTTACTACTACTTGAAGGTGGTAGTCAGTTAAAGTTAATATTTTTCTGTAATGACAAATTGTATTTAACCTGTATTTTCTATAATTTAGGAATTCTCAATATTTCCAATGGTTGAAGTTTGATAGAATCTAGCAACTGACAATTGTCATAATTATTTTGAAATTTTTGGTAGAGTTAACCTATTGTAAATTCAAGGAATATTTAATACTAAAAATATAGCATACAATACTTATAAAAAAATTATCTAAGATATACTATAAATTTAAGTCTTCCAAAAATAATCGAAAACTTACGATGATCAATCTTTACTTAACAATTACAACTTAATCCTCAAATTGGCAATTTATGTAATACATAAAGTTTTGATAAACAACACTACATATAGAGTACAAATAAGTTCAAAACACAAAATATGTGGTATAATAAAGAAAATCGACAGTATTAAACAAACTCTGTTTGCCCACTATGCAACAAACCTTATCAGTAATTTCAAAGAAAAGATTAAATTCAATCGAGGAAATGGATTCCCAAAACAACAATCAACCAAGATACAATAACAATATTAAAGTAATTAAACGAAATGGCTCATTAGAAGCTCTTAATATCGGAAAAATACGTCGAGTGGTAGAATGGGCTTGCGATGGTAAAGATGTTAATCCCATAGCCTTAGAAGCAGGTTTAACAACTAGATTGCGCAACGGAATTAGCACTAGAGAAATCCAAGATAACCTCATTAACTGTGCCTTGGAAATGTGTAATATCGAGGAACCTGACTGGCGTTACGTAGCAGGAAGATTACATATTTGGAATCTATGGAAAGAAACCATCACTCATCGTGGTTACTTCTATGAGAATTTTCCTCAAACAGTTGCAAGCAAACTAGAGTCTAATCAATATGATAAAAGAATTTTAACCTATACTCATCAAGAATTGCAAGAAGCTGGAAGCTGGATTAATGAATATTGGGATAATGACTACGATTATGCTGGTGCCGTATTACTTACTAGTCGCTATCTTCTTCCCGATGAATTGCCTCAAGAAGCTTTTTTAACTTGTGCTTTATTATTAGCTATGGTTGAAGCACCGGAAAATCGGTTAAAAATGGCTAAAAATTTCTACGAAGCCATCGCCCGTCGTAAAATCTCTCTAGCTACTCCAATCTTGGCTAATCTCAGAATTCCTCAAGGATCCCTCACTTCTTGTTTTATTCTTTCTATTGACGATAATCTAGAAAGCATCTTTGAAGAAATTACCAATACCGCAAGAATTTCTAAAAATGGCGGTGGGGTAGGAGTTAATGTCAGTAGAATTCGTTCAACTGGTAGTTGGGTAATGCAAAAAGCTAACGCATCAGGTGGGATCATCCCTTGGATAAAAATCCTCAATGATACGGCTATTGCCGTTAACCAAGGGGGTAGAAGAGCTGGAGCCGTTACTATTAGTGTCGATATTTGGCATTTAGATGTACCAGAATTTTTAGAAATTCAAACAGAAAATGGCGATCGTCGTCGCAAAGCTTATGATATCTTTCCCCAATTAGTTATTCCCAATGAATTCATGCGTCGGGTTAAAAATCAGGAAGAATGGACATTAGTGGACCCTTACGAAGTTTCCCTCAAATTAGGCATAAAATTACCAGAATTATGGGGTGAAGAATTTGAAAAAGCCTATGCAATTATTGAATCAGCAGTTGGCACAGAATTAACTCTCTATAAAAAGGTTAATGCTAGGGAATTATTTAAAGATATCATGCGATCGCAAGTTGAGACAGGAATGCCTTATCTTGCCTTCAAAGATACTATTAATGAAGCAAATCCCAATAAACATGACGGTTATATTCCAGGGGTAAATTTATGTACCGAATCTTATTCTAATGTCACTCCAGGAAAATACGCCCACTGTTGTAATTTAGTCTCCCTCAATCTTGCCAACGTTGAAGAAACAGAATTACCTCAAATCTGCCAAAGTGCCGTTAGAATTCTCGATAATACCATCGAACTTACCAACCCACCTTTTGGAGATGCCGCTAATCACAATCAACGTTATCGCACCATAGGAGTTGGTTGTATGGGATTAGCAGATTGGTTAGCTAAACGTCATCTTACCTATATCCATCGAGAAAAAATTAGTTATCTCTTTGAAGAAATCAGCTACTATTGCACCGAAGCTTCTATGAAATTAGCCCAAGAAAGAGGAGCCTATCCTGCTTTTCCTGGTAGCGAATGGAGTCAAGGCAAGTTAATTAATGCCAAACCTAAAGAATGGTTTTTGGAAAATGCTTATTCTCCACAACGTTGGTTAGAATTAGCTGATCATATTCAAAAGTTCGGTATTCGTAATTCCCATATTACAGCCATCGCTCCTAATACTTCATCCTCATTAGTTCAAGGTTGTAGTGCTAGTATTCTCCCAGTTTATAGTCGCTTTTTCTATGATAAATGGGCTAAAGGCACTGTACCAATTGCTCCTCCTTTTATCAAGGATTCTCTCTGGTTTTATCAAGAAAACAAGTCTTTAGATCAAAAGGAAGTTATTCAAACTGTGGCTAAGATTCAAGAATGGATCGATACAGGTATTTCTATGGAGTTAGTATTTAATCTCAACCAAGGAGTATATTTCCCAGAAGATCCTCAAAAAACTCTTAAAGCTAAGGATATTTTTGATACTATTATCATGGCTTGGGAAAATAAATGTAAGGCAATTTACTATATTAGAACAGTTCAAAAAGATAATTTTAAAGAATCAAATGAGGAGTGTTCTGCTTGTGCTAATTAATTGATAGTCATGAACTACTTTTGTAACTATTAGCTTAGCTTTAAAGCTGGAAATTACAATAATTAACCCTAATTTATTTATGGTGATTTTGCTTTTTCTAGCTTTCTACTGAAAAAGTTTTATTTTTGTACCAACTTTTAAATTTCAAATATGAAGATTTTATTGAGTAAATTCTTCCATATCTTGATAATTGTTTTTTTAGTACAATTTTTTTTGCTCTAAAAGTATAGATTTAACAATGTTTAACTTCCTACTTATGGTTAATACCCTTTTTAAAAAATCCGATAAAATGCCCGTTACTCCTATATTTAATCCAGAAGGAGATGATCGCATTGAAAATCGCTCGATTTGGTTTGGAAATACAACTAATCTTATGCAACTAAATGATGTTCGCTATTCATGGGCAATAGGATTGTACCAACAAATGAGAGAAAATTTTTGGATTCCTCAAAAACTGGATATTACTCAAGATGTAACAGATTATTGGAATCTCACTTCCCAAGAGCGTAAAGCTTATGACGGGATTCTTTCTTACCTAACTTTTTTAGATTCTGTTCAAACTTATAATATTCCTCATCTGAAAAGTGCTATAACTGCTCCGGAAATTAGTCTATGTATGGCAGAACAAATTTCCCAAGAAGCCATGCACAATCAAAGCTATCAGTATATAATTGAAACTATTATTCCCCCCGATCGTCGTAATACTGTATATGACTTCTGGCGTACTGACGATATTTTAGCAGAAAGATGCAAATTTGTTGCCGGAATTTATCAGAAATATGTGGATAATCCTACTAAAGAAAATTATTTTATTTCCTTATTAGCAGATTATTTACTAGAGGGTTTATATTTTTATAATGGGTTTATTTTCTTTTATAACCTAGCTTCGAGAATGTTAATGCCAGGTTCAGCAGATATTTTGAAAATGATTAATCGAGATGAATTAAGTCATGTAAGGTTATATCAAAAATTAATTCCAGAAGCCCGCGCAATATTTCCCCATTCTATTGATCAAATTTATGATATGTTTGCTGCCGCAGTAGAGCATGAATGCAAATGGACTAATCATATTGTGGATAATGATATTTTAGGTATCACAGAAGCTAGTACAGAACAATATACTAAGTATTTGGCTAATATTAGATTGCGATCCATTGGCTTAAAACCTTTATATACTGAAGAAAAATATAATAAAAGTCCTTATAATCATTTAGAGCGTTTTTCTGATACCAAAAAAGCAGCTCATACAAAAGCAAATTTCTTTGAAGCAAGTGTTACTAGTTATGTAATGTCAAGTGGAGTGGAAGGTTGGGATGAAATCTAGGTGGAGATAATTTAGTTTATAAATATGGATAATTATAGATAATTATAGTATTTTCTTAATTATCCATTGGATTTTAATAAAAAAATCAACTAGCAAAAATATGACATTAAAATATTTAGTGAAAACTTAAAAGCTTGCTAAAATCACTACAAAATAATCATTAAAAAAATAAAAATAAATAATTTATTAAGAATTGTGTTATAATATTAATTGGTAGTAATACTTAAGGTCCAAATTCCTTAGAAAATCTTAACAATCACCATAATCCTAAAATATAGACAAAATAATTCAAAAATAATCAACAAAGGGATGGAATTTCTCCGATTAACTTTTTTGATTGACAAAGAGGCCATTTAATAATATTTTAATAATGATTTTCAATGGAACTATCCATAGATAGTGGCTATAGGGAATATAACTTAATATTATTTTGCTTAGTTTAAATTTGTTTAGTTTAAATTTGCAAAAATTCCAAAATATGGTAAATCCCTATATACTATCAAAATCATCAAAATAAGTATTACTATGGAATTATTAAGTATAATTCAAACGATTATACTCTCAACTTTATTATTTGGTATTTTTCTCTGTGGATGTAGTATTATAATCTACAATTCAACTCCATCATCCCAACTCAAAGGGCAATTTTCTTCTTTAGTATGTTTATGGGAAGATGCACCAACGGAAGTGTTACAAGGGCAATCATATCCCTTAGCTAATCCTCTGATGACACCCTTAGCTTGTTTATGGGAAGATGCACCAACAAAAGTGTTACAAGGGCAATCATATCCCCTAGCTAATCCTCTGATGACACCTTTAGCTTGCTTATGGGAAGATGCACCAACAAAGGTATTACAAGGGCAATCATATCCCTTAGCTAATCCTCTGATGACACCCTTAGCTTGTGTTTTAAGCCTTCAATGGCATAAATTTTATCAAAATAACCTAGCAAAACCAGGAATTAATTATTGGCAATGGAAAAGTTTTCCAGAAGCAACTACTTTCTGTAAAGAATTATCTTGGTTATTACAATTGCCAGAACCTAAAAATAATGCTAAAAAAGTTCTAGAAAAACTTCCTGAAAATCGGTTTTTTGAATTAGAATTACACCAACAAGTCAAAATAATATCGGAATTTAAACTATGGCATAACAGTATCTGTGATCAAATAGATGGACAATCTTTAAAAGCAGTTTACCAAGTATGTTATGGCATCCATTGGAAAACTTTACAACAACAACTAAATCAACTTCAATCAATTCAGGTGTGGGCGAAAGAACGATCGCCATTATGGTGGCAAATTTTAGGAGTAACATCTAAAGCCAGTATTAGTGAAGTTGAAAGTGCATATAAAAATTTAATCCGGCAATGGCATCCTGATCTTAATGAACATCCTAATGCTACAAAAGTAACATCAAAACTTAATGTAGCTTATCAGGAATACAAACAGAAATATCAAGCATCTTCGGCGAAAAATTCTGCCCAAGATCAAAAGACAACTAAATGGAACAAGAATTCCAACTTATCTCTTAATCTTCTTTTGAAATGGTTGGCATCTTGGTTATCATCTCTATTAGTTTCCTAAGTAATTTTCAAATCAACTATTTTTTTTTTACTAAAATATGAAGAAAAACCAAAATATATTCAAACCTTTAACCTTATCTGCTTTAACGATGATCGCTCTAAGTCAACCTGTTAAAGCTAGAGAAATAAAATCTAACACTATTAGTTATTTCCCTCAAGGGGTAAATTCCATCGAAATTCCCGTTCCCCGGCCAGAAAATTTTGGTAACGGTTTTTGTCAAGAAGCCCTCAAACCAACTATAGATAGTGTAATTAAAGAATATGGCGGAAGATGGGGGGTATTAATTCAATCTGTTAATCAAGGATATACCCTTTATCAACATAATGCTGATAATGGTTTAATTCCTGCCTCTAATACCAAACTTTTGACTACTGCTGCTGCTTTACAAAGATTGAATCCACAATCTTCTATTCGATCGACTTCTTTGAGTAACTGGATTGCCATTACTAATCGTAGAAGTAACAATAGCTATGCCGATGTTTTATTGAGTCATATTGGGGGATCCCGTGTAGCTAAACAAACTTTAAGTAAATTAGGAGTTAATCCCAGATCTTTTCATTTAGCCGATGGCTCTGGTTTATCTAGAAATAATCTTGCTACTCCCAGAGCTTTAGTTCAACTGCTTCGGGCTATGTATTATGATCGCAACCAAGAAGTATTTCTTTCCTCTTTACCTGTAGCAGGAGTTAGTGGGACTTTGCGCAATCGACTGAAAAATACCCCCGTGAGAGGCAGAGTATTAGCTAAAACAGGTACCCTCAGAGGAGTTAGAGCTTTATCAGGTTATTTAGATCATCCAGAATATGGCACATTAGCTTTTAGTATTATCGTTAATCAACCTAATCGCTCAGGCACTAGTTTGGTTCGAGCTATCGATCGAATTGTTTTGAACTTGAATCAGACAATCCCTTGTCAATAAAGGTTTAGAGGGATTCTTCCCTAAGAGGGGTTTTACTAAATAGTTAGTAGACTTATCTTCTAGGTTTAAGTAGATTAAAAACGAAAGAAACCCCAGAAAAATAAGCATTGGGAGAGTAGTAAAGAGAGAGAATTTATCATTATTACTCTTCCAAAATTAAAAATAAAATTCCCCTAATATCATTCTTCTCGTAATAGTGATAGACATTAAAGGGGAGGATGGGAAGAATAAGCAGAGTGGGGAGAATATGGTGATTTGATCTAAGTATTTCCCCAACTATTTACAAAGAATGTAAACAAATGTTACGATAATGCTGTCAAAACGGGTAAATGGCTTGACAGATAAAAAAAAAATAGTTATTGTTAGAACATACCCGGGTAAAACCAACGAGAGTGATATGCAGGAGAAGCAAAAAGTCACACTATATCTTCCACAAAGACTACACCGCCAATTAAAAATCAAATCGGCAGTAGATTTAGAATCAATGTCAGCAATGGTAGAAAAAGCATTAGCATTCTACCTAGAAAACCCAGAAAAAGTGGAAGATCCAATCCCAACCTCTCACGGGCGAACTCACCAAGTTCACCTCTGTCCTGAATGTAACACAGCATTAGTGATGAAAGACGGAGAATTAGTCTCCTTAAAGAATCAACCCTCGGCAGTGTTAGAAGAAGAATTCTCGATGGAAGAGGTGAAAGAAAAAGTCAAAACCAAGACAGATTCACAGGGAGAATTGGTTGTGTGTTGAAAAGGCTTGGGTCAACCTAAGCCAACGAGATCAAGTGGTAAACCTCTAGAAAGAAAAGGTCGATGTTATGAAAGAAGAGCTAAAAATCTTAATAGAAGCTCAATATCCTCTGATATATTTGATGACTTCAGAAGAGGAAAGAGCAGAATCTGCAATAAGTCAAATATCCCAGAAAGAAAGCGAACATCGGCGGGTCTATATCTGGACGGTAACCCACGGAATCGTTGAATATGGTCAACCAAGGCAAACAACCCAGCACAATACAGTATCTCCAGAAGCGGCGATCGAATGGACAATAAGACAAAAAGAGCCGGGTATATATATATTTAAAGACTTACATCCATTTATAGAATCACCCCCAGTGAATCGATGGTTAAGAGATGCTATAGCTAACTTTAAGGGAGACGAAAAGATTATTATCTTAATGTCACCAATTCAGGAAATTCCTATAGAGTTAGAAAAAGATGTGATTGTTCTCGATTTTCCACTACCAAATTTAAAAGAATTAGACGAAGTACTATCTCAACAACTCAGAAAAGCTAAAAGTCGCAGAATAACGACTGAAGTAAGAGAGAAACTGTTAAGAGCGGCATTAGGATTAACCAAAGATGAAGCTGAAAAAGTATATAGAAAAGCTCAGGTAAAAGCCGGCCGACTAACAGAATCAGAAGTAGAAATTGTGCTATCGGAGAAAAAACAACTAATTCGCCGGAATGGAATTCTAGAGTATATCGAAGAAGACGAAACCATAGATGCAGTTGGCGGCTTAGAAGAGTTGAAAAAATGGCTAGTACAGCGTTCCAATGCTTTCACAGAAAGAGCTAGAGAGTACGGCTTACCTCAGCCAAAAGGAATGCTAATTCTGGGTGTGCCAGGATGTGGAAAGTCTCTTATCGCTAAAACTACCTCCCGTTTGTGGGGATTACCAATCCTAAGACTAGATATGGGAAGAGTTTATGATGGCTCAATGGTAGGGCGATCGGAAGCTAACTTAAGAAACGCACTCAAAACAGCAGAATCAATCTCACCAGTCATCTTGTTTATAGATGAATTAGATAAAGCATTTGCTGGAGGCACTGGATCAGCGGATTCAGATGGAGGAACATCAAGTAGAATATTTGGTTCATTCCTGACATGGATGCAAGAAAAAACTTCCCCAGTGTTTGTAATGGCAACAGCCAACCGATTAGAAAAATTACCAGGAGAATTTCTCCGCAAAGGGCGTTTCGACGAGATCTTCTTTGTAGATTTACCTAATACAGAGGAACGTCAAGATATTTTCAGAATTCACCTTAAAAAGCGTCGCTCAGATATAAACCGCTTCGATATAGAGCAACTAGCTAAGGTATCAGAAGGTTTTTCTGGGGCAGAGATTGAACAAGCATTAATCGCTGCGATGTATGATGCTTTTGCTCAAGACAGGGAATTTACGCAGTTGGATATCATTGCTGCTATTAAATCAACCCTACCTTTGTCCCGGACAATGACAGAGCAGGTAACAGCCCTACGAGATTGGGCCAGACAACGAGCACGACCTGCATCTGCCTCCGTTGCTGAATATCAGCGATTGGAGTTTTAACAGGCTTTCTCTTCTGTCTCTACAGGAAGAAAGGCTAGCGAATTAGAAGCTAGCAGCTAAGATAAAAACCCCTAAACACAAACAAAAGGGGTACATGAAAACAAAAAACTATATAGTTGTTGATTAGATTGGAGGAAATTTCAATGTCTCATTTCAGTACTTTACGCACTAAGATCGTTGATGCAGAAATCTTAAAGACTTCTTTAAAAGATCTAGGTATCAATATCAAGACTGATGCAAATGTACGTGGTTACAATGGCCAACAAGTTCGTTGCGACATCGTTGCTATTCTAGAAGGAGAATACGATCTAGGTTGGTCTCTCAATAGTGATGGTACTTACGATCTAATCGCCGATCTTTGGGGAGTTGCTAAAAAGCACAATCAGACTGAGTTAATCAACTCCATCAACCAAAAGTACGCTGTAAATAAGACTTTATCAGATGTTAAGCAACGTGGTCTACAAAACGCTAACGTTAAGTTAGTGCTTCAATAAAATATAAAATATCAGTTTAAAAACGCATTTCCAAAATAAGGGTTGACCACTAACACAAGGTTAACCCTTTTGTGTTTATTTTGACAAGATCGGATAATCCTAATAGACAATCAATCAAAGAATTGATATAATCTAATTTATGGGATCAAATAGTTAAAGATAAAAATCGTCAATAAGATAATAAAAAAATCAACAGTTATATAGTTTATAAATAAAATTTAATTTTTAGAAAATCTAAAATAATATCTTTTTTAACAATTTTATACCAAAAAATCAAATAAATAGGATGATCTGAATCACCCTATCTAGAGATAGTTGTTAATGATATAAATTATTTAGTTAAAGCCATTTCTGGTTGACTCCAACGATCGACTGCCTTGCCAATTACGGATAATTCTTGCATCAAACGATCAAAGCGTTCAGGAGTTAAAGATTGAGGGCCATCAGAAAGAGCTTTAGCAGGATTAGGATGAACTTCAATCATCAGAGAATCAGCGCCAGCCGCAATAGAAGCAAAAGCCATGGTTGGTACATATTCAGACTTACCAGTAGCATGACTAGGATCAATCATGATTGGTAAATGAGTTAAAGAACGCAATACTGGAATACAAGATAAATCTAAAGTATTACGAGTATATTCTCGATCGAAAGTACGGATACCCCGCTCACAAAGAATTACATTAGAATTGCCACTAGCCAAAATATATTCAGCTGCCATCAACCAATCAGTAATAGTTGCTGCCATACCTCGCTTCAGAAGAACTGGTTTATCTTGAGAGCCAACCTTCTTAAGTAGAGCGAAATTCTGCATATTTCTAGCTCCTACTTGTAAGACATCAGCTACTTCAGCAATTTTTTCTACATCAGCGGTATCCATTACCTCAGTAATAATACCCAAGCCACTAGCAGATCTTGCTGCATCTAATAAATTTAAAGCACTTTCTCCATGGCCTTGGAAAGAATAGGGAGAAGTACGAGGTTTATAAGCCCCACCTCGAAGAAAATGTGCCCCTGCTGCTTTAACTCGTTGTGCAGTTTCAACAATCATTTCCTCGTTTTCAACAGAACAAGGACCTGCTACTATAACCACAGGATGATTAATACCAAAAGTTACATCTCCAGAAGGAGTAGGAACTACTACATCAGATGGTTGTCCATGACGATATTCCAAGCTAGTACGTTTAAAAGGCTTCTCTACCCGTAATACTGTTTCAATCCAAGGGCTAATTTCTTGAATTTGTTCAGGATTTAAGCTTGCAGTTTCCCCTACTAATCCAATTACTACTTTGTGTTGACCAACAATTTTCTCTGGCGTTAAACCCCAGCCTTGTAAATCTTCACTAACACGACTGATTTCAGCTTCTGGTGAGCCAACTTTCATTACTACGATCATCTGTTATTTCCTTTTATTTGTAAGGTTTTTCTTGTTAATTCAACTTTTTCTTGACTTTAATACTAAGCAAAGAAATTATTGAAATATAATTAATTCGGTTTTATTTACTATATTTTTTCATTATTTTCTGAACTGAATTATAAAAATATAGTTAAAATTTGCATTTTTGCTCAACATCTTGCAGGGATTATTCTCCTTTCGCTTCTTTTCTCGCAGCTCGCCACGCATTGGTCATTCTGCCAAAGTTTAACTTAAACTCAGAGAAACCCCATCTACCCCCTACCCTATTTTCATCCCAGGAAGTTGATAAAATGCCATAACTTAAGCCCACAACTCCTAACCCAAATAACCCTATACTAACAAAAACTACTACTTGTGTCGGAATCTTAAGGATTTCATTACTTACTATGAAGTAAAAAATTACAAAAGATAGCATCCCTGTCACTGTAGGTATTCCAGAGAATAATGTCATCCGACGCACCATGCGATCGCTTACTGCTTTGGGAATTGCTGAAAGGCTACCATTTTTGTTATCAAAGGCAGATGCTGGTTTAGAAACTGGAGCACTGGAAACAGGAGGTTTTTTCGGATTTTTTTTCTTGTTTTGACGCGGCTCAAAAGGCAACCGCTCTTTTTTCTCTTCTTTGGATTTGTCTTCTTTGGACATAATTTGATCTAGAGGTTTTATTTAGATTAAGATAAGCTTCTGGTTTTTGACAATTTAGATAATTTATTAAAGAATGATATCTAATTCTTTTTTTATTTCTTTAACCTATTAATACTGATACAACTACAGAAATATTCTCATCTTTTTATAATTAATACTATAACTGAATATACTACTTTAGCCTCTAATACCCAATTTAGAGATTAAGTTTTTATAACGATCGCCATCTTCGGTTTTGAGATAATTCAATAAACGTTTGCGACGACCAATCATTTTCAACAATCCTCGTCTAGAAGAATGATCTTTATTATTTGCTTTTAGATGAGTAGTTAATTGATTAATTCGTTTAGTTAACATAGCTATTTGTAAATCGGCTGAACCGGTATCGGTTTCATGGATTTGGTAATCACTAATTAATTCTTGTTTTTCTTTTTGTGTTAAAGACATAGTAACCTACGATTTAAATACTGAGATTTACTATTCTATCACATTAGCTCAAGAATTGCTTCCTAGCTATATTGCTTTATTGTCAATCCTCAAGTATTAATTCTCAAGGCTTTTTTTAGCCAAAGTAGCAGTGCCATAAGCTGCTTGGGTATTTACTGATAATTCTACAGGCACGAGTAAATAATTTTGGCGAATTTTTCTCCAAATAGGATTTTTTGCTCCTCCTCCTGCACTATAAACTTTCTCTAAAGGAGTTGCTCCTAATTTTTGTAATAAGTTATAGCCATCAGATTCGATTTTTGCCATGCTTTGTAATAATCCATGGAGAAAATCTACTTGATTATCTGGGCGAGGGGTTAATTTAGGCAATAGTTGGGGATCATTAATGGGGAAACGCTCTCCAGCTTCTAGTAATGGATAATAATCTAATTGACTAGGATGATCAAGATTGATTTTGCTACTTAATTCTTTTAATTGGGAATCAGTAAAAAAATGCTTTAAAACTGCACCTCCAGTATTAGATGCACCTCCAGTTAGCCAATTATCCCCTAAACGATGACTGTAAATTCCATATTGACTATTTTCTACCCGAATTGAGCTTAATAATTTTAATACTAAAGTAGATCCTAACGATGTGACTGCCTCTCCCGGTTTACTTACCCCACTAGCTAAAAAAGCCGCAATACTATCTGTAGTACCTGTACATACTAGACAATCTTGAGGCAATTGAAAACGTTGAGAGATTTCTGGAGTGATTTCTGCCACGGGATGCCCTGGTGGCAACACTTGGGGTAAAAGTTCAAATTCTGGTAACTTCTCTAACCAAGATGGATAACAAAGATTTTCTACGTCATATCCTAGTTTTAAGGCATTATGATAATCACTAATTCCTAATTTGCCGTGGAGAAGAAAAGCTAACCAATCGGCTTGATGCAAGAAGTATTTCGCTTTCGTAAAGGTTGGTTGGCTAGAAAACCATAGGAGTTTTGCTAAGCTTGAGGTTGAGCTTAAAACCACATGATTTTCTGGTGCTATTTTCTTCACCTCTGGGAAGACAGTTATACCCCGTTTATCGTTATACATGATAGCTTCTTCTACTGGATTGCCTTTTCCATCACACACCAAAACTGTTGAAGAAGTACCATTGATAGCAATAGCTTTAAGTTGTGGTTTAACAGAATTTGGTAGTTGTTCTAAAATACCCCATAAGGCTTTTTGCCAATGAAGAATTACTTTTTTATTATCTTGAGGGAAAAGATCTTGAAATTGATTAATAGTCTGATTTTCTGAATCAATAACTATTCCTCTAGCACCTGTTGTGCCAAAATCTATTCCTAAATAAAAATTCATTTTGATTATTTTTTAATTTTTGTTATGATTTAAATCTAAGAGCTTTAGATATTTTTAATAATACCAGGATTCTAACCCCATTATTTAAAAATGGAAACTATCTGATTAATTTTAAAAAAGCGTGATAACCAGACAAAAAACTATTGCAATTATAGGAAGAGGAATTTGGGGATCAACTCTGGCCTCTTTAGCAAAACAAAATAACTATGAAGTAAAAACTTGGTCTCGATCAAGTAGTGAAAATTTAGAATCAATTGTAGCTTCTAGCCAAGTAATTGTATCAGCAGTTTCTATGGCGGGAGTAAGGCCTACTATTGAAAAACTAAGCTCGATAAAATTATTATCAGACACAATAATTGTCACAGCTACTAAAGGTTTAGATGCCATTACTACTAAAACCCCATCTCAATTGTGGCAAGAAGCTTTTAGGAATTTTCCCATAGTTGTATTATCTGGCCCAAATTTATCTAAAGAAATACAACAAGGTTTACCAGCAACTACAGTAGTTTCTAGTGTTTCGGATGAAGCAGCTCTTACTATTCAAAGAATATTTGCCACAGAAAATTTTCGAGTATATGTCAATCAAGATCCATTAGGAACAGAGTTAGGAGGGACATTAAAAAATGTATATGCTATTGCTGCGGGGGTTTGCGATGGTTTAAATTTAGGTGCTAATGCAAAAGCTGCCCTTTTAACGAGAGCTTTACCAGAAATAATTCGCATTGGGACTCATTTAGGTGCTTCTAGTGAAACGTTTTTTGGGTTATCAGGATTGGGAGATTTGTTAGCTACTTGCGATAGTCCCCTATCTCGTAATTATCAAGTAGGTTATAAACTTAGTAAAGGGTACTCATTAGAAAAAATTTTAATGGAAGTAGAAGGGACAGCAGAAGGATTAAACACAACTAAAGTTTTAATTCAATTGGCAAAAAAAGAAAAAATTTCTGTTCCTATAACAGATCAAATTTATTGTCTTCTTCAAGGGGAAACCACCCCAAGTGAAGCTGTAAAAGGTTTAATGCAAAGAGATTTAAAATCAGAATATTAACAATTAGATTTATGGAAATAAGTTACAGAAAAAGAGAAAAACCTAGCTTAAATTTTTGGCAGCTTCTCAATATGAGTACTGGATTTTTAGGAATTCAATGTGGTTGGATTCTACAAATGGCAAATACTAGTGCTATATACGAATATTTAGGAGCAAATCCAGAACAAATTCCTATTTTATGGTTAGCGGCTCCAGTAAGTGGATTAATTGCTCAACCAATTGTCGGTTATATGAGCGATAGAACATGGGGACCATTAGGAAGAAGAAGACCTTATTTCCTAGTAGGAGCAATACTCAGTTCTATAGCATTAATATTAATGCCTAATTCTTCTACTCTTTGGATGGCAGCGGGATTACTTTGGATTTTAGATACATCTATTAATATCACTATGGAACCATATCGAGCTTTCACTGCCGATATTTTACCTAAAAAACAATGGAATGTAGGATTTGCTATGCAAAGCTGTTTTGTAGGTGCGGGTTCCGTAATTGCTTCTGTAACACCTTGGTGTTTAAATAATCTCTTAGGATTAGCAAGCAATACTAATATTGAAAATACTATTCCTATTACAGTTAAAATATCTTTTTATATAGGAGCAACAATCTTTTTATTAGCAATTCTTTGGACGATAATTAGTACTAAAGAATATCCACCAGAAGAAGAAGAAATAGAGGTTAAAAAGACAGAAAAAACATCAAAAAATAATCAATTTTCTCTCAATTTTCTCTCAGAAATATTGAGCCTAATTAAAAATATGCCAAAAACCATGAAACAGTTGGCACTGGTACAATCTTTTACTTGGCTAGGAATGTTTTGTGTGTTTTTATATTTTCCTCCAGCAGTTGCTCACAATATTTTTGGTGCCGTAGATGAAAGTTTTCCATCCTACACAGAAGGTATTGAATGGGCTGGTATTTGTATTGCTGTTTATAATGGTGTTTGCTTTATTTTTTCTTGGATTTTACCTCGATTAGCTGAAGTTACTAGCCGTAAAACAACTCATTCTTTTTGTCTATTTTGTGGGGGAATGGGATTGATCTTTTTATTATTTATTCAGGATAAATATTTGATGTTATTTCCTATTGGTTGTTTTGGCATTGCTTGGGCAAGTATTTTATGTATGCCTTATGCGATGTTAGCTAATAATATTTCTGCCAAAAATATGGGTCTTTATATGGGAATTTTCAATGCTTTTATTGTGATTCCTCAAATTATTGCAGCTTTAGGGCTTGGTTGGGTAATGGATCATTTTCTCAATAATAATCGTTTATATGCAGTAGTTTTAGGTGGTTTTTCGATTTTATTAGCTTCTATTTTGGTTAATTTTGTTGATGATATTTTATCCCAAGAAAAGCCAAATTTAAAGTCTTTGACTCCTGAAACAATTAATTCATAAACTGTTAATTAATAAGTAATAGCTAATCAACAAAAAGTATCTTTTAGCTCGATATCATTTAGGATTGTATTTTGATTTCAACTTAATTGATAACGAGTATTTTTTTTAACTTAAACTAATCTTAAAGATATAAAATCTACTTAATCAGTACTTAGATAATAATACGGTTTTCAAAGAAAAAACCGAAAAAATACTTAATTTTACTTATTCTCAAATCTATAAGTTATGATATTAGCTATAGAATTAAATAATAACTATGCTATTTAGACAACTTTTTGATCAAGAATCTTGTACCTATACTTATTTAATTGCGGACACAAAAACTAAAGAAGCTATTTTAGTGGATTCGGTATTAGAGCAAGTAGAGAGGGATTTTTTGCTACTAAAAGAATTAGGATTAACTCTTAAATTCTGTCTAGAAACCCATCTTCATGCAGATCACATTACAGGAAGTGGCAAATTGCGGCAGTTAACAGGATGCCAAAATATCGTTCCTGTTAATGCTACAGTTAACTGTGCCGATCGCTTTATTAAAGATGGTGAAGTTTTAAGCTTGAATCAGATTGAAATCAAGGGCATTGAAACTTTAGGGCATACAGATAGTCACATGGCTTATTTAGTTAATGGAGATAGGGTTTTAACTGGTGATTCTATCTTTATTCGTGGTTGTGGACGTACAGATTTTCAAAGTGGTGATGCCGGTAAGTTATATGACTGCGTCACTCAAAAATTATTTACTTTATATGATGGAACGTTCGTTTATCCAGGACATGATTATAAAGGACAAACTGTTTCCACAATTGGGGAAGAAAAGAAATTCAATCCTAGATTTGCTGGTCATGATCGTGATAGTTTTATTAAACTAATGGATAACCTTAATCTTCCAAATCCAAAAAAAATGATGGAAGCCGTGCCTGCTAATGAAAAATGCGGTTTGTCTTCAAGTTAAATACATAGATTTATACCTTACCTTAATGAATCTATTTATCTAAATTTAAAATTATGATTTAGATGATTGACGTTGTCCTTGAAGGATCATTTTCACACCATTTTCTTGGGATCAATTATAGTATTAATTTTGTACTTCCAAGAAAGGGTAGAAACTTTTGGGACTTTCATAATCATTTAATTTGGATTAGTAAATTTTTTAAAATGAGCCTATTATGATTAAATATTAAATTTAGTTTATAATGATTAAGTACAAATAATTGTTGAGGCTGATTAAATAATGAAGAAAGAAAATAAATATCTTGTAGTCAAAGGAACTTCAGGATTAGGCAATAGAATTTTTGTAATTGCTACAGCTATTCTTTACTGTCAAATAAGTAAACGTCAACTAGTAGTTGATTGGAGAGATACTTCTTATGGTGGATCTGATACATTTAATTCTTTTCCTTATTTTTTTGATTGCCCTTTAAATGAAGATTTAAGTGTATTACCTGATACAGATGATATTTTTCCTGAAATTTGGATAGGTAATGTCAATACTATGACTTTTGGAGGTATGCGTCAAAAATTAGAGAAAGAAGGTGCAGATGTTAATAGTATATCTTGTGATATTTCAAAAATAGATTATCCTCATAAAATTCTCTTTTTTAGCTCTTATACTCACAAAATAGATAAATTAAAAGATTTATTTACTGGTGATTTTTCCCGTTATTCTAAATTAAATACTAAACAAATTTTAAAAAAAATCATTAACTCTAATCTTAAAATTAATAAAGAATTAAAATTGGATTTTGATAGTTTTATTAAAAATAATTTTTCTGATTACAATATAGGTGTGCATATAAGATATACTGATATGAAAATTCCTGTGGATAAAATCTTTGAACAGGTTGAAAAACAACTAAAGAAAAAACCTAAAGCTAAGATTTTTTTAGCTACTGATTCATTACCAATGATGAATGAATTTAAAAATAAATTTACTAATGTTATCGTAACTGAAAAATGGTTTTCTCCTACAGGGGAAAGATTACACCAAAATTGGCAAGAATGTGAAGAAAGATTGAAAAATGGAGTGGAAGCTTTAAGGGATATTTATTTGTTATCTCAATGTCAATGTCTGATTTTTTCTGCTAAATCATCATTTGGTTACCTCAGTTCAATTTTGAAAGATGATGAAAAGGATGTTTATGATATTGAAGCTCCTTCTTTTAACGAAAAATTGATCAAGAAAATTAAAAAGATTTTCTAATCATATTAAGGAAAGGATGAGAGAGTGAATTTTCTCTTTTCCTTATAAGTCAGGATTGGTTTTGTATAGTGTTAGATCTACTTCATAATTACAAATAAATAATTCTCTACCTTTTTGAGCAGAATTTTGTTTATAGTTATTCATCCCGTATTGCAGTTCCCATTGATAAATATGATAATCATGAAAGTTTGCTATAACTTCTGAACAATTATCATAAGTAATTAACCATTTATTAGGACATTGAGTTACTTGTTTAGCAAATAAATCATGGTTAAAAGAAGTATGAAGTTTTCCTTTTTTTCCATATAATTTTGATTTAGTGGCTTTTAAATAAGGTGGATCTAAATATATAACAATATCTTGTGGTTGTTTCTCTAGTAATAAACTGTAATCTAAGTTAGTTATTTTGACATTAGTTAAAATGGATTCGAGTTTTTCCAATCTTTCTATTGAGGAATTTGTGAATCTTTTATCAAAAGCTTGTTGGGAAAATCCCCCTGATTCTACTGTGCCTGAAAAAGTAATTCTATTAAGAATGAAAAAACGAATTGCTCTTTCTAAATTAGATAATTTTTCTGGATCAATATTTGTCATTTCTAAAAATAATTGTTTCCCATTCCCGTATTTATTCTTAAAGTATTCTATCTCTTCAACTAATTTAGGTAAATTTTCTTGTGCTATTTTCCAGAATAAATATAATTCTTGATTTAAATCATTAATCCAGATTTTAAGATTAGGTTTTTTTTGTTTTAAATATATAAATAGAGATCCTCCTCCTACAAATGGCTCTCTATATTCTTTGAATTCTTCTGGTAAATATTTAATCATTGTTTTTATTGCTCTGGATTTTCCCCCTGGGTAACGCAAAGGAGTTTTAATCATTTTATCTAAAATTTTTATTTATATTATACTCAATCAACATGATCGTAAATTCATCAATAAGAGAACAATTTCATCAATTCCTTGTCGTAAAATCGAAGAAGATTGTTCAGATTGATTCACTATAATACTAAAAACTAAAGGTTCATAATGAGGCCCATACAAATAGCCAGAAAGAGCCGAAACTCCAGTAAGAGTACCAGTTTTGGCACGAACTATGCCTTGCTCAGGAATATTTAAAAAACGTCGTTTTAAAGTACCACTAACCCCACCCAAAGGTAAAGAATTTTGATATATGTCTGCTTCTGGTATTTGTGCCATTAATTTTAAGGTTTCTACTAGAGCTGATGGAGTAATTAAATTATGACGAGATAATCCAGATCCATCTGCTAATTTATATCCTTCTGGATTAACGCCTAATTCTGTTAATACTTGTGTAAGAGCTTCTGGACCTGTTTCTGTTTTTAATTCAGCTTTTAATATTTGTATTAAAGATTCTGCAAATAAGTTATTACTTTCTTGATTGGTTATATTTATTAAATTAGTCAATGAATCTGATTTTATTACTGCTATTTCATCGCCTAAATTTGTTTCAATTATGATATTATTAGTATTTATTTCATTAATAGTATATATTCCTTGATTTAATAAAAGAACACGGAAAGAGTCTTGAAAATATTTAAGAGGATCTAATACTGCTATTTCCCATGTATCTAAACCAGAATCTATAGCTAATTCTCCTTTAATTTCTAAAATAGGCTTACCAAAAATTCTATTAATACTTATATTATAAGGTTTTCCTACTTCTGCTGTAATTGTTTCATTCTTAATTTGCCATTGACTCCCTGCGAGATCATCTGACCAATCAAATTGTAATTCTTGTCCTAATTGTTGTGGCAATAATTCTAAATTGACGGTATTTTCATTTAAAGTAAAATTATTAACCCCTACAGCATAAGAAAAATTTATATCTTGCCATTCCCAAGTTGGTGGGATGTAAGGTGTTTGAAAATAACTATGATTAAAAACTAAATTAGGTATTTTAGTGATTCCTTTTTCTCTCAATTGTCTAGCTAAATTATCTAAATCTTGTGTAGATAAACTAGGATCTCCTCTGCCAACTATAGTATAAGTATTATTTTTACGATAAATAGAAGTTTTAATTTGCCAAGATGATCCAAATTTATATAAAGCAGCAGCAGTAGTTAAGAGTTTAAAAGTGGAAGCAGGAATAAAATATTTGTCGGATTCAAGGGAATAGAGATTTTTTTGCGTTGATAAAGTTTCTACAAGAATACCCCAACGCGATCGCCTAAATTCCGGACGAGACAAAATAGTAGAAATAGCTTCAGGTAAATCAACAGGACAAAGATTTTGAGGATTAGGTTGAGATGCTTCAAAAGTTGGTGACAAAGTGGTTTGAGCAATAGAAGCTTTGTAAGGTAAGATAAATGGTACTGCTATCCACACTGAGAAAAATAGAACAATTTGCCTTACATTGGAGAAAAGATTTAACATGAAACTATTTGAAAAATTAGAGGGTTAATTTTATTATGGATTATGATTTTAACTTATTTGTAATTGGTGGTGGTTCTGGAGGAATTGCTGCTGGCAGACGGGCAGCTTCTTATGGAGCAAAAGTAGGACTTGCGGAAAACGATCGCCTTGGTGGGACTTGTGTCAACCGGGGTTGTATTCCGAAGAAATTCATGGTGTATTCATCCCGCTTTCCTAGTACTTTTCTGGAATCTGAAGGATATGGCTGGAGTAAAGTTTCTCCTACCTTTGATTGGAGCAAAATGAAAACAGCTATTGATAATGAGCTTAATCGCCTTAATGGTATTTATCAGGGGATGTTGGATAAAGCAGGAGTGGAATTATTTCGTGGTACTGCTCGTTTGATTGATGATCATACTATAGAAATTGGCGATCGTAAAGTAACTGCGGAGAAAATTTTAATCGCAGTTGGGGGTTATCCTGTGAAGCCTGATATTCCTGGGAAAGAATATCTCAATATTTCTGATGCTATGTTTGAGTTATCGGAAGCACCTAAGCGAATGATTATTGTTGGTGCAGGTTATATTGCGGTAGAATTTGCTTGTATAATGAATGGATTAGGAGTTGATGTTACTCTAGTTCTAAGAAGAGACAAGATTTTACGGGGATTTGATGAGGATATTCGCACGGAAATTCAAGAAGCAATTCAAAAGCATGGCATTAAAGTAATGACTAATTCCCAACCTATTGGAGTTGAGAAAAAGGGTGATTGTTTTTATTTGAAGTTGAAGAATACTGAAGATGGCAGTGAATGTACTCTTGAAACAGATGCTGTTAATTTATCTGCTACGGGAAGAGTCCCTAATATAGATAATTTAGGACTAAAAAATACTGGTGTTAAAGTGGATAAAGGGGCTATTGTTGTAGATGAATATAGCAAAACTTCAGTTGAAAATATCTACGCTGTTGGGGATTGTACTAATCGCATTAATTTAACTCCTGTTGCTATTAAAGAAGGACGTGCTTTTGCTGATACAGAATTTGGTGGTAAGTCTTGGAAAATGAGTTATGAGAATGTTCCTAGTGCAATTTTTACTACTCCTGAAGCGGCTACAGTTGGGATGACTGAGGAAGAAGCCAGATCTAAATTTGGTGATGCTGTGAGAATTCATCGTGCTAAGTTCCGTCCTGCTTATCACACGATTACTGGTCTTGATGAAAAGGTTTTTATGAAATTGGTAGTTGATGGAAATTCTGATCGAGTTTTGGGTGCTCATATGGTAGGAGAACACGCTGGGGAAATTATTCAAGGTGTGGCGATCGCTGTGAAAATGGGTGCTAAAAAGTCTGATTTTGATGCTACTGTTGCCATTCATCCTTCCATTGCTGAAGAATTTGTGACTATGAGTTAGTATTTATCTTCCTCCTCTGTTTTATTGGGGAGGATTTTAATGATTAATATTTTGTCTAAGTTGTAGCAGGTATGAAGAATGGGAGAATGGGAGAATGGGAGATTGGGAGATTGGGAGAATGGGAGATTGGGAGACGGGGAGAATGGGGAGAATGGGAGAATGGGAGATTGGGAGACGGGGAGAATATTAAAGATATAGGGTTTTTAACTTGATTATTTCATTATCTAAAAAATTAATATTACGAGTATATGTCACAAATTACATTTTGATGAATTAATATTTAATGATTTATCATAAATAAACTTAAACATAGAGCGAGAATTAATGAACTAGAAATAATTGACTAATCCATTAATTCAGAGGGATTTAGAATAAATTTTAGAAAATAAGCATATTAAGTATACTTAAATTTAGATAACATTTAAAGAATATTACCAGATGGGACAACATTCTCAGAAGGCATAGGTTTTTGTAGGAATTTTTGATATACAAGTTCTCGGAAAGTTTGTAGGTTTTTTTGCCAATCTTTAATTATTTGAATCATACCATTTAGGCGTTCTCCTTCTGGAAATTTTCCAATATTATAACTAAAAGAACCTGCGAATAAAAGAGCACCAATAGCTGGTTTATCCTGTTGTTGTAATCTTGCCTGATTAATATTGAGAGTAAATTGAGAATTTTCCAATTGATAGAATAAATTGACTCCCGCTTGAACTGAACCTGTACCAAATTCTAACCAAGGCCCTTTTGCTAATAGAGTTTGAGTGATAAATTTTCTAGCGGCATCGGGATCTTGAGGGAAAGGAATGAGACTCTTTGGACTAATATTAATACCTTGATATTCAGCCATTGGTAATTTTTCGATATATTTCCCAGCAACTAAAGGAATTTGTAATTGTTCAGGTTTTTTATTAGCTAACCCTTCAGCAAAATTAATACTATTAGGTTGAGCAACGATATTCACTCCATTTTTGAAAGTAATTTGAGAGCCTCTAGGATTTAAAACTGGTTGTTTGGAAGGTTCCCAGTCATTGGGGATAATGGCACTGGCTTTGAGGAATTCTTGGCTTAACATGGTTGGATTAAGATTTTTCGCCGCAATGGAGATGGCAATTTCTTCGATATTAGGAATGGAAGAAAGGCTACTGGAAGTGTCTATAGTACTTGTCATGGGTTTTAATCCTTAAAGTTGGTGTCTACGATTACTAAAGAATACATTATCTTAATTTTGGTAATCTCAAATCTATAGAAATAACGATCGAAAATTGATTATTTTGTCAATTTACTTTGTTAACAAAACCACGGCATAAACGGCGATTCCTTCTTCTCTACCCACCGCATCTAATTTTTCATTAGTAGTGGCTTTGATGCTAACTTGATCTAATTCTATGCCTAAAACTTCTGCAAGACAATCCCGCATTGATTTGAGATGTGCTTTAAGTTTAGGGCGTTGGGCGATAATTACTGAGTCAATGTTGCCTATTTGCCAACCATGGGATTGAATCAATTGATTAACTTCTTCTAATAATTTTAAACTATTTGCGCCTGCCCATTTGGCATCGGTAGGGGGGAAATAATGCCCGATATCTCCTAAGCTTAATGCCCCTAGCATAGCATCCATAATGGCATGGGTTAAGGCATCGGCATCGCTATGGCCTAGCAATCCTAAGTGATGGGGTATTTTTATGCCTCCTAGGATTAAGTCTCTTCCTTCTACTAATTTGTGAATATCGTAACCATTTCCTATGCGAATTTTCATGTTTTTTTCTTTGAGATTTTTTCTTTGAGATTTTTCCAATATTTTACTTAATTATGATTGCAAAAATTCTGCTATTGCTAGATTAAATTCTTCTGGTTTTACTAAATGTGCCCAATGATTTCCTGGCACTTCTTTGATAGTTAATTGTGTTAAGTATTTATAATAGGGTTGGAGTTGCCATTGAGTTCGATTTAAGCCTTTTTCTGGTTTAATAAATAGAGCGGGAATCTCTATTTCTTTGGTTAATCCTGGTACTTTCATTACTTCATCAAAAATATAATCCCTTGCATCTGTTGTAAATTTACTCCCCCAAGTGCCATCATTTTTTTCCTCAATTCCTGTTTGAAATACTTGCTTTTGTAAATCACTCCAGCCTCGATATTGCTTTAAAGTTTTGGCTAAGTTTTCTGCTTCTTGGTAACTAGAAAATGGTCCCATTGCTTTGAGAAAGGGCAATACTTTATATAAAATGGGAAATGTAAATTTAAAAATACTTGATATTGTACCAATAAAAAATGGATCTACTAAAATCATTTTCTCTATTTTGGTTGGGTTTTTAGTTGCCCAAATAGTTAATAATTTAGCACTCCAAGAATGGGCGATTACATTAACTTTATCCCATTTTTTTTCCTCCATTATTGCTTCTAAATCTTCAATTATTTCTGCAAAAGTATAACCTGTTTTAGGTTTAGAAGATTCCCCATGGCCTCTTAAATCTGGGGCAATTATGTGATATTTATTTGCTAAATAATCTCCTAAATTTAACCACACTAAAGCATGATCTGCTAATCCATGTAATAAAATTAAAGGTTGTTTTTTTTGATTAGATTCTAGATTAGATTCTAGATTCCATTCTAGATAAGATAATTGGAGATTCGATCCATTTTTGGATAGGTTTAAAGTATGTCTTTCTGGCATTTTTTCTAAGATTTTTCTAAAATTTTTCTTTAGGATTGTACGAGATATTATGGTTTTCTAAAATTATAAAAACTAAAAGCATTAGGCTTAGTTTTCCACACGAAATAACCACAAAAAAACATTACTAATATCTCAGTAGCAATAGTAGCAGAAGCTGCCCCAAAAGCTCCAAAATCAGGAATTAATAAATAATTCAAAACAATATTAAAAATAGTTCCCATCAAAATAATCCTTAAATATTGATGATTTAAATCCAAAGCAATTAAAGATTGTGTAGTTAATTGTCCTAAATAAAGAGGAATTAAAGCCAAAGATAAAGCTTGCAAAACAGGAATACTTGCTGAAAATTCCATCCCATAAATTAGATTAATAATTAAGTCTGCTTGCCAATAGAAAACTGCCGCAACTAAACAACTAATTGGTGGTAAAAATAACAGTAATCGAGAGAAGATTTGGTTAAATTGTTCAGGCTTTGTCAACTTAGGAAAAAAGACGATCATAATAATACTAGGAACAAAAATTGGAGCTTCCATTAATTTATAAGCTAAATTATAAACACCGGTTTCATTATTGTTAGTTAAAAAACCCAACATCACACTATCTATTTTAAAATACATTAACCATAATAAAGAAGCCACTCCCATAATCATCGCTCGTTGGATAATTTGTTTATAACTAATAGGTTGAGATAATTTTAACTCCAAAAACTTAGGATTAGAAAATTTAACTTGATTTTGAAAGAATAATCTAAAATATTTAAAAATTAAAAATAATAACCCTGGAATGGTAGATAAAGACAAACATAAAGCTGCTAATAATCCGCCATTAAAATCAGATTGGCTAAAAATTAATAATAATAATAATGATGATAATTTCTGAATAGGAGTAATAACCCCCTCATATTTCATCTCCTCTAAACCCCGAAAAAAACCAAAAAAAGCTGTTTGTAAATTAGCAAAAAAGAAGTAAATTAAAACCAGAATTAAAATGTTTAAAGGAATAGAAAAAACTAAGGCTAATATGATATTAATTATCGAGGCAAAAAGAGCAACTCCGGTTCTTAATAATAGAATTTTATGAAGTACTTGAAATTTTTTTTCACTTACCCATTTAGTAATCTGAATATCCAAACCCATTTCCACAAAAGGTTGAAAACTAAGGGAGGAAAAAGAATAGACAAAAGCAAATTCCCCATAATTTTGTAAACCTATAGTTCGTGGTAATAAAATATAAAAAAATAGGGTGAAAATTTTCCCCATTCCTTGCCCTAAAAATTGCCAAATCAAGTTTTTATTAACAACCATTAGTAAAAATAAGATTTTAAAAGTATTTTAAAAGTATTTTGAAAGATTAAATATTAGTAGATAATGCCATTTCCATTAAAATATTATGGGTACTTTGCTCCACTTCATTTTCCTTGGGTTTCCGTTGAATATAAGTTCCATCTGATTTTAATTCCCAAGCTTGACGATTATCTGCTAAACTATTACCCAAAATTTCTTGTAATTCTTTCAGAATAGATGGACATTCTACAGGCATTACCGCTTCTACTCGACGATCCAAATTACGGGTCATCCAATCAGCACTTCCGATATATATTTCTTCATTACCATTATTATAAAAGTAGAAAATCCGAGAATGTTCTAAAAATCGCCCAACGATACTAATAACTCGTATATTTTCACTAACCTTTTCAATTCCAGGACGTAAACAACATATTCCCCTAACAATTAAATCAATGGATACACCTGCCATGGAAGCTTCATAAAGATTCTCGATAATTTGAGGATCCACTAAAGAATTCATTTTAGCAACAATGCGCCCTTTGCCTCCATCAAGAGAATGTTGTTTTTCCCGTTGAATCATGGCAACCATACGATTACGTAAACTCACTGGCGCAACTAATAATTTACGGTAAGATTGTTGTCGAGAGTAACCTGTTAAGAAGTTAAATAAATCTGTTAAGTCTTTACCTAAATCTTCTCTAGCACTTAAAATCCCTAAATCTGTATATAATTTAGCGGTTTTAGGGTTATAATTTCCGGTACCGATATGGACATAACGATTAATTTTGCTAGCTTCTTGCCGTACGACTAAACAAATTTTAGTATGAGTTTTCAGTCCTACTAAGCCATATACTACATGAACTCCGGCTTTTTCTAATTTTTGTGCCCAAAGAATATTGTTTTCTTCATCGAAACGGGCTTTTAATTCCACTAAAGCTACTACTTGTTTTCCATTCTCTGCTGCACTAATTAGGGCTTGAATAATGGGAGAATCCCCAGATGTCCGATATAGTGTCATTTTTAAGGCTAAAACTTTAGGATCGTGAGCCGCTATAGTAATAAATTTTTGTACTGTGCGGGAGAATGAATGATAAGGATGATGTAACAAGATATCTTGAGTTGCAATTCTATTAAATAAATCTTCTCCATTAAAGAATTCATTATTAGATAAAATCAGATCTTTATAGCTTTCAAAAGTTGAAGGAATCACAGAATCCCAAGGTTTATCTTTTAATTCAGGTAATGGCAAAGCTAAAAAAGCAAATAAATCCCCTAATCCTAATAATCCATTAATTATATAAACTTCATTTTCTTCTACTCTTAAACCTTGTATGATTTGTTGTCTAATTTTGTCTGGAGTTGAAGCATACATTTCTAACCGTACTACGCTTCCCGCAAATCTACGTTTCCGTAATTCTTGTTGCATAGCTAGTAATAAATCATCTGCTTCATCTTCTTGAACTCCTAAATCAGCATCCCTGGTTACTCTAAATGGATAACATTCTTGGACATTCATGCCCGGAAATAATGCTCCTAAGTTGTGGGCAATTACTTGTTCTAATGGTATTGCTGTCCAAATTGATTTTTGTTTTTGTTGTGATCGTTGTCTTAATTCTTTAGGTAACTCTACAAAACGTGGTAAAATTTTAGGAACTTTAACTCTAGCGAATAATTCTTTTTGGGTTTGAGGCTCTTTTACTAAGACGGCGAGGTTAAGACTCAGGTTAGATATATGGGGAAAAGGGTGACTAGGATCTACTGCTAAAGGAGTTAATACCGGAAAAATATGCTCTTCAAAATATTTTTTTAAATAATTCCGTTGTTCTTGATTGAGATCAATATAATCTAATAAATAAACTCCATAATTTATTAATTCTTTTTTGAGATTATTTTCAAAATTATCTACTTGTTTTTTGATTAAAGGAGAAAGACGTTTGTTAATTTCTTCTAATTGTTGTTCAGGGGTGCGCCCATCTGGAGTTAGTTTAACCACTTCTGCTTCTACTTGCCTTTTCAAAGCAGCAATTCTTACCATAAAAAACTCATCTAAGTTGGAGCTAAAAATGGCAGTAAATTTGAGCCTTTCTAATAATGGCGTGCGCTCATCTAATGCTTCATATAAGACTCGATAATTGAATTCTAACCAACTTAATTCTCGGTTAAAATAATATTGAGTATCTTTGAGATTTATCTCGGTGGTTTTATTTTTGGTTTTCTCTTTTGCCATGACTTTTAATTAAGTAAAAAGAAATTAAGTAAGAAGAAATAGGAAATTAAATTCCCATAGCCTTGCTGTTAATATATCATTTCCCAAATACTTCATCTTCAATACCAACCCACCATTCTCCCAAATCCATCAAGTCTTGGAGAAGTTCTTCTAGTTTTTCCAAATATTCTTGTTCTGAAATATTATTTTTTTGTTCTTGCAATTTTTTTAAACGTAATTGAACCAATAACCAAGGTTTAGAAATGCTATTTGTAGCTTCAATATATTTTGCTAATTCGTTACTATTCATTGAATTTATAAAAGTTTAAGAGGGCAATTGCCCCCTTATTTTATCTCTTAAATTGGTTAGTTACTAAGCAACTGCTGCATAATTTTGACCAGCAAAATCCCAATTCACTAAATTACTAAAATATTTATCAAGATAGCTAGGACGAGCATTTTGATAATCTAAATAATAAGCGTGCTCCCAAACATCAATAGTTAATAAAGGAGTTTGTCCTGAAGTAATTGGGTTTTCAGCATTAAGAGTTTTAACAACTTTTAAGCTGCCACCATCTGCTACTAACCAAGCCCAACCACTACCAAATTGGCCGGCTGCTGCTGTTTTTAATTCTTCTACTAATTTATCGTAACTACCGAAAACTTCGTCAATCTTTTGGGCTAATTTTCCTGTAGGTTTGCCACCGCCACCTGGTTTCATGGATTGCCAGTAGAAAGTATGATTCCATACTTGGGCTGCATTATTGAATACTCCAGTTTTGGAAGCATCTCCTGCTGTTGCTTTGATAATATCTTCTAATGATTTAGAGGCCATGTCAGTGCCTTCTACAGCCGCATTTAATTTCTTGACATAACCTGCGTGATGTTTTCCGTAATGAAAACTTATGGTATTTGCTGAAATGTGTGGTGCTAGTGCGTCTTCTGCATAAGGCAGTGATGGAAGTTCAAATGCCATTGTGTTCTATCCTCTAAATTAATTGTTAATTGTTTGTTTTGGTAACAATACAATCTTTTCTATGCTTATATTCTAACTTATAATTGGTACTTTTTAAATCTGAATTCTAGAGTTATATTGATTTTCGAGTTGAGTTAATTTGCTAAGATTTCTTCTACTGTTTCTATGGCTGATTCTGGGCTATTGGCGATGACAACGTTTTTTGGTGCGATCTCTTGAAAAAATTCTTGGCTTGATCCATGGTTATTTAGTAAGATCACCTTCTTCTTGTTTTTAATGGCTAAAGCAATTTCAGAAGCTGTACCGGCACCCATACCACAGGCAATAACTACATCAGAGGAAAGAACATTGATATTATTACGAGCGTTGCCTAAATCTGTCATAATTGCTATATCTATTGCTTCTGATAGGCCAAGAGTACTATTGCCCGGTAATATTCCTATGGTTAATCCATCAACTTCTTTAGCTCCTTTACTTGCTGCTTCCATAACTCCCAAGTTTCTACCTCCTGTAAGTAATACCCATCCTTTAAGGGCGATGGCTTTGCCTAATTTATAGGCATTCTCAAGATCTACTGCTGTGGCATTATTTCCTGGGCCCATTATGCCAATTATAGTTTTTCTCATAAATTAATAAAAAATGATAGATTGATAGGAAAGGGTTGAATTTGCTAAATTAATTGTAAAGTGAACATTGTCAAGTAAATTTTTGAATTCAAGATTATGACAGCTACAAAAAACGATAATTTTGCCAAAGTATTGGTGCATCCAAGTCAATTTCCCCATCGAGTATATAGAGATTATTTAGCAAGTTTTACTAACAAAAAAATCCATCATAAATTTCACTATGACAGTGTAAAACAAAGTCAAAAATGGTTAAAACTTCATAGGAAATATTCTCCTTGGATTCATGATCCAAATTGCATTAATAGCTATAACAAATGCTTTGAAACAACATCAGAAATACTTCAAGAAAATGGCAGTTTTCAATTAATAGGATTAGGAAGTGGTGATGGAGGAAAAGATAAATTATTACTATCTTGCTTGACGAATAACCATCGAGAATTTATTTATTATCCAGTAGATGTAAGTTTATCTTTATCCATTATTTCTGCTCAAAAAGTAAGAGAATCTTTTCCTAATTTACTAATTCAACCAACAGTTTGTGATTTACTTGAAGCCGAAGATTTAATCTCCCAAATTAGTCAGGAAGATACCAGAGAAACTAGAATTATAACTTTTTTTGGCATGATTCCTAACTTCTATCCCTACGAAATTTTGCCGATTTTAAGTAACTTTTTGGAAACAGGAGATATCTTACTTTTTAGTGCTAATTTAGCACCAGGAAAAGATTATTTAGAAGGAATTAAAACAATCTTCTCTCAATATGATAATGAGTTAACAAGAGATTGGTTAATAACAGTATTACTTGACGCTGGAATCGAAAAGAATGACGGCAACATCAATTTTGAAATAGTTTCCGACGAAAAGGATGAAGATATCAAAAGAATTAATACTTATTTTGAGTTAGAAAAAGATGTGAATTTCTCTTTAGATGGAGAAGTCATTCAATGGCAAAAAGGCGATCGCATTGGATTATTTTTTTCCTATCGTTATACCACTTCTTTAATTGAAAAAATACTGAATCAATATCAAATTAAAGTAGTAAATTATTGGGAATCAGATAACCAAGAAGAAGGAATATACCTTTGTAAAAAGCAATAAAATGAGGAATCTTAAAGAAAATGACTTCAATTTTTAATGAGGAAGTCTCTCCCTCAGAAGAAGAATTTAAAAGCAGATATCACGAATCCCGAATCCAATATATGGCAACAGGAAAATCTCCAACCTGTAAAGTCATTTATTCAGACAAACCTTACTGGCAAGATGGGCGACTTATATTCCCCTTTTTAGTTGATAATTGGCAGCATTTTTATTTTATTGACTTTCCATCTGAATTTAAACCTAAAAAAGAAACTAATTCAGTAATTCTAATAGGAATTGCCATGGCTGAAATCTATCGTCTTTGTGAGATATGTACTCCAGAGAAGGTAAAAGTAAGATGGTATAGTTGTTTAGAATGGGAATCTCAATGGTGGAATGAAGATATTTATTGGTATCTTCAACAGAAATTTTATCTAGAAAAATGGGATTGGCAGAGTTTGCCTCGAATAGAATTTGCTGAAAACCACATCCCAATCGACGAAGAGAATAATTCTATTCCACCTGTTAATGATAGTTATCTTCTGGCAGTTGGTGGCGGAAAAGAAAGCACTTTTGCATTTGAGTGGATGAAAAGAGCTAAACTACCATTTGAAACTTTCACTTTACATAATGCAGGAGGAATCTTAGGCCATAATTGGCTGCAAAAATTCCCTGTATTCAATACCATGAAAAATCACTCTCATCTCTGGGAAATACTGGCACATCCAAAAGAAGATCCAGCCGAATATTTTGATTATCAAGGGGTACGTAACGATCCAACCATTACTAATGCCCTATTTCTTATGATGATAATTGCTGCTGATCAAGGACATCGATTCCTAGTTATGGCAAACGATCGAAGTTCTAATGAATCAAATACCACATATTCAGGGCGTAGTGTCAATCATCAAAGTGCTAAAGGCAGTGCTTATATAAAACGTTTTAATGATTTCCTAGAAAGAAAAGGTTTACCATTTAAATATATTAGTATTTGTGAAGAAATTTACTCCATTAGTACTGTCTATCATTTATCAATTTGGAATCAAAATTTACTCAAACAAATAACTTCATGTAATGAAGCTCAATGGGCAGAGGGAGACAGTCAATGGTGTTGTCGATGCCCAAAATGTGCTTTTTCATATGCCTTAATTGAAGCCGTAACTAATCGCCGCTTTGCGATAGAAATGGTAGGTGAAGATTTATTTAGAGTTGCTCAACTTGAAGATACTTGGAGACGTTTATTCGATCCCAAGACTGAAAAACCATTTGAGTGTGTTGGCGCAAAGCGAGAAACTTTGATGGCTTTAATTAAGTGCAAAGAAAATCGCCTTAAAAATAATGAACCTTTAGGAATCCTTGCTCAAATACCAGATCTTGAGTTTGATAAATCTTTACTAGATATTTATGCTCCAAAAAATATTCCAGATTTGGATAGAAATAAATTGGAAGGAGCTATAAACTCATAGGTAAAGATTAGAAATAATTACAGTTTTATATTAGTTATTGATATAGGGAAAGAGTATCTAATACAGCTTTAATTTTAGGAACTTCATGAGTTCTCAATAAATCTGTTTTTCCTAATAATGCCAGAACTGCAAAAAATGACTCAGCAGTTCTCACTTCTTCGCCAAAACATTCAAAAGCATGAGGAAGAGCATGACAGACAGGAAATCCTAATTTCCTAAGTCGAAAAGAATTTAAAAAAGTTTTCATTTGATAGTTAATTCTCTGAGAACTATCTTGAAGATTCTTATAATAAAACCCTAAACCCGCATCAATAAAGATTTTTTTCACTCCAAGGGAGGTGGCTAATTCTACTTGTCTGGCAAAATAATCATACATTAAATTGACGGGATCCTCTCCAAAAGAGAAATCACCTACTTCTCGAACATTTTTTCCTTGAACATAACAAATAATTACCCCCGCATCAAATTCAGAAATAACCCGGTAAAAATCTTCTGTTTCTTCCGTGCCAGTTAAATTAATAATATTCGCTCCAGCCTGTAAACATTCTTTCGCAACATTAGGATAATAAGTCTCAATAGAAGTTAAAACCCCTTGTTTACTTAAAGATTCAAGCACAGGCATAATCTTGCTTTTCTGCTTAACATCTTCAACTCTTTCAGCATATTCTAAGGTAGACTCTGCCCCGATATCAACAAAATCCGCACCTTGAGCATTCAAAGTTAAACCACGACGTATGGCTTGCTCTACAGTTAAACACACACTTTCTCGATACCAAGAGTCACTGGAAAGATTAATTACCCCTAAAATAGCTGGTTGGGAATTAAACTGAAAATGTTTATTACCAATGGTAAACTCTTCTACTTTTGCTTTAAAAGCATCATTATATTTGTCATAAAGTTCACATAGATTTTCAAGATTAAGCATCTAATTTATTCTCCACAAAGTTTTTTTTTATTATTTCACAATCTACAATTATAAATTCCAGCCCCCAGACACTTCTAATACTTGTCCTGTTATATAATCAGAAGCAGGATTAATGAAAAACCACACAGCATTAACCATTTCTTCTAAAGTTGCAGCCCTTTTAGTTGGTAATTTAGGAATCATTTCTTCCACATCAAAGGAATTTTCTACAATTCCGGGAGCAATTATATTAGCAGTAATTTTATCCTTAATTAATTCTTGAGCCAAAGATTTAGTATAAATAATAATCCCAGTTTTAGCAATAATATAAACAGTATTAGTCTTACGAGCCTTGACTAGATGGGCATTAGCACAAGCAAAATTAACTATTCGCCCCCAGCCTCCAGCCTTAAGATGGGGAATTGCGGTTTGAGTGATATAGAAAGTAGCATTAAGATTAGAATCAAGGGTAGAATGCCATTCTTCTACCGATACTTCACTAGTCACTTTACCTAAATAATTACCTACATTATTGACAATAACAGATAAACCTCCTAATTGATTAGCGGTTTTTTCTACTAAAGATTTTGCCTCATCAGGATTAGTAAGATCCGCTTTTAGAGAAATTGCTTTAATATTATATTTAGCAGCTTCTTGGCAGGCTGTGTGAGCAGCTTCTTCACTATTAAGGTAATGAAATGCCACATCAAATCCTTTACTAGCTAAATCTAAGGCAATGGCTTTACCAATTCCTTTTGCTGCACCAGTTACCAAGGCTTTTTTAAGCATTTGCTTTTATTTCACTCCCATATATTTTCTCTATTTGCTTTTGGATATAATCTTCAATTAATATTTGAGTATAGCTATTAAGAGGATAATCTAAAGCTTTTTGAGGAGTTACCCAAGCCCATTCTTCTATTTCTTCATTAGGAATAATTATTTCTGAATCTGAAAAAGCATAATAATTAACCATCACAAAATGAGCTTCATATATAAATTGGGAGTCTAATACTGCTTCTTGTAACAAGGCGAAACGCACTTGAGTTAAATCTAAGCCAACTTCTTCCTTAAATTCTCTTAAAAGGGCTTGTTCTAGGGTTTCTCCCCATTCTACCTTACCTCCGGGCACACCCCATGTTCCTTTCCATTTGGTGGTTTTGACGATTAAGATTTTGGCGGTGGAATTGACGACTAGTGCCCCTACGGTAGTTAAGGGAAACTGTTTTTTGATGGGTAATTCTTTGATTGGAGCAATATTTTGGGTCACTTTACTTTAGTTTGGTGATTTTGTCTTTTTTTGTCTTTAAATTAAGAGAATATCATGAGGGTTGCTTGATTTCAATTAGAAATTTTCAGGAGAAATCTTTTTTATTCCTGTACAGTCTACTTTCTCTAAAAGAAAAGATATGGTTTGATTTGTAATAGGTTCGATCCAATTAGGGGCAATTTCTGCTAAAGGCATTAAGACAAAACCTCTTTCTTTCATTCTTGGATGAGGAATTATTAGATCTGGAGTATCTAAAATCAAGTCTTCGTATAATATTAAATCTAAATCTAAGGTTCTAGGTCCCCAATGTTGAATGCGTTTACGACCAAATTCTTGCTCTATATCTAAAAGAGTTTTTAATAATTGGTGAGGTTCTAATTCTACTTTCAGTAAAGCACAAGCATTAATATAATCTGGTTGTGGTGGGCCAATGGGTTTAGTTTGATACCAACTAGAATAAGTAGTAACAGTTATTTCATTTGTTTGACTTAAAGTGGTAATAGCATCTGCTAGAATAGTTTGAGATTCACCAAGATTGCTACCAAGAGCAATAGCTACATTTGCTGACATTAGTTTAATTTTCTGTAAAAACTAGTAATGATTGAGATTAACTGGTTTATTGTAACAGTTCTTTAGGACTAAGAAAAGAAATAAACACTTGAGGTACACCTCCAGCCCAATCATACCACCAAGGGAGATGTCCTTGGGGTGCTGATGGAGTAAAATTTAATTTTTGATAAGATAAGATTTGGTGATTATTTTTCCAACCTACTATCTCCATAAAATTTTCCCAGGCTTCTTTATTATACTTGGATCCATCTCCACAACATTGATAAAGAATTTTTTGTGAGGAAAAACCAAAATGCCCTTTAGTATATCTCACCCATAGTTTATTAAGGGTATAGAGATCATCTAGGGGAAAATGTTTGACTGAATCTAAATTTAAATACCCAAATTTTTCTCTTCCTGCTACAGTTAAGATAATTTTTGTTGTCAGTTTATCTGCCTTTTGCCATTCACCTTTTGCTAATAAATCCCGTAAAGGGATATAATCTATTCCTACTGCTGAAACTTTTTTGCCTAATTTTCTCTGTTTTTCATTATTTGATATTGGTAAATCATCTGGTATTTTTGATCTATGTTCTGGCGTATATAGATTTATAGGATTAGTATCTTTAGATTTAATTGGAGTCGTCTTATAATATTCTAGAGGTTTATAGGATTCTCTAGATTTTTGAATATAAGTTTCTTGAGATGATTGGTTATCAAATGAGGAAGTTTCTAATTGAGTAATATCACGATTTATTAGAGTTTCTTGATTTTTAGAGGATAAAGATTGTAATTTAGGGGTTTTCGATTTTTGTTTTCCTTTAGTTTTTGGCAATGGAGGTGGAGGAGGTGGGGGCATTTTTATTTTACTTTGACTGAGAGAAATACTTCTATTTCCTAATAACATCTCTAACCATTCCTTCACAGAAGTTGGTCTATCTGCTGGTAAAAATTCCATTCCTTTTAAAATAGCTTGATTGACTCTATTGCTAATGTTAGGAATATGATATTGAGGCGCAATCAAACTCATTCCTTGTTGACGAAATGGGGCTGGAATTGGTAATTTTAATGTTAACAAATAATATAAAGTCGCCGCTAAAGCATATGTATCGGTATAAGTTCCTCGTTTAGCCTGTTTTTCATATTGTTCTATAGGGGCAAAACCCTCTGTTCTGGAATTAGTATGAGTTTGAATTTTATCTTCGACAAAATCTTTAGCTAAGCCAAAATCTATCAAAACAGCTTCTTGAATATCTTCACGCAGCATAATATTAGCTGGTTTAATATCTCGATGTAGAATTTGTTTTTGATGAATATAACTTAAAGCTTGTCCTATTTGATAAATATATTGTAATGCTTCTGGTTGTGATAATACTCCTTTACTTCGTACCAATTGCTCTAAATTCCCTCCAGGAATATATTCCATCACCATACACCATAATTCTTCTTCCTGACAAACATCATACACTGAGATAATGTGCTTATGAGAGCATTTTGCCAAACGAAAACATTCTTGAACAAATTTTTCTTGATGCTTTGAAAAGTCATTGCGGATTTGCATCATGGCGTTAAGAGTTTTGAGAGCAACTAATCTTCCTGAATCTTTTTCTTTTGCTAAGTAAGTTACTCCCACACCACCACTGCCTAAAACTTGTTCTACTATATATCTACCATCTTGGATAGGATGTCCTGTGTTCCAGTAGTTCATTATTAATATTTATTTAATATTTATGTTTAAAACAAATTTTAACACATTTAATTATAATATCATTATAAGACAAGAACTCTTCAAGATTAAATTTATTAAATCCTAGAACAGTTAAATAGATTTACCAGCTAAGTTCCTAGTCAAATTAGAGAGATGATCTAAAGTTTCTGAGACTTTCCCTTGAGTTAGCATGACTTCTGCTGTAGTCAAACCTTTTTCTAAATTATCACAAATGCCACAACGCCACAGATAAAAACCACCATTAAAAATAGCGGAATTCATTAATTCTCCATTTTTTCCTTGGATAACATCTTGTAAATTTTCGATTAATTTACTCTTAGATTCAAGAGAAGGATCGGATTTTCCCAATCCATAATGAATAGGATTCACTAATAAACGCTCAAATCCATCTGGTTTACCGATACCAATAATAGCTGTTCGAGATAAAGAAAGATCGCAACTTCCTTCTAATCCTTTAATAGTCGTATAATAATTAACATTTCTTAATTTTAAAACTTCTCTAAAAAGAGTTTCCGTAGGTGGATGAACAAAACCTGTATATTGAAAAGCTTTGTTATCTGAAATAGGATTCCAAATTAATTCTAATGTTGCAAAAGGGGGACGTTTACCTATTTGTTCTCGATAAGGAATGAGACTATTCCCAATAGGAAAAAGTTTTTTAGTATAAATAAAGCCAATTCTTATTTTTTTTAATAAATCTTGAATATTTTCTAGAGATAACGAACTAAAATCAACCCCTAATCCTTGCCAAATTTCCACCAATGGCAACCCATATTTAGTAGGCATATAATCTCCACCGTGCATAATTACAGGAATACCAGCAGTGGCTAGGAGCAAAGCTGTTATAGGCGTAACAGGAGCAGTCCGTGATCTTCCGTCATAGGGATTTCCCAAAATGGTAATTGGATACTCAAAAGAAAAATTATTTTGATTTAGTTGAGGGCTAAACTCATCATAAGCATCTAACATTCCTGCTAATTCCATAGCTGTAGGGCGTTTAATCCGATGAGCAATCATAAATGCCCCGATTTGTGCAGGTGTTGCCTCTTGCAAAAGCATGAGTTTGGTTGCTAATTTTGCTTCGGAGCGAGTTAATGGTTTACTGGTGTGAGAACCACTTCCTACTTTTTTGAGTAATTCTAGGAAATCATTTTTAAACATAAAAATCTAGAAAAATAAGATTTGTTTTTTAACTGATAATTAGTTAGCCCATGGTAAAGTAAATAAATAGTTTGGTTTATTTTTATTTAGATGTTCCCCATGGTTGCTAGCATTTTGAGTAACTAATTCCTTAAAGTGTGCTATGGGGGGAATTTCCAGACGATCGTTAGTGGTGACTAAAATTACTTCTCGTTTAAAATTAATATTTTTAGAAGCAACTTCAGAAGAAATACCAATGGCGCGAGTGGTTAAAGAAGGATCCAGATTTGATTCTAACAAAGCAGATTTAGGAAGAAAAGCAATAATGTCTCCTTGCCTGACTACGCCTCGAAAAGCATCAAGAGTGTTTAATTCCATCACAGATTTAATTTTAGCATTAAAACGACCAAACCAATCTTGTAACAAACGCTGCATTCCATAACCGTCTTTAAAAACTACTTGGGGATATTGAATTAATTCTTCAAAGGGAACTTTTTCATATTGAGTTAAAGGATGTTTTGATGACATTAAAACTTCAATTTCTTCTTCATAAAGTGATGAAATTACCATTTCTGGAGTAGCGCTTAAAAAGCGATTATTCATCACAATTGCTACGTCAACTAAGCCATCTCTTAATACTTTTAAAGCTCGATCGCTTCCTAAAGCCGTTACTCGTAATTGAACTTGGGGAAAATCTTGGCAAAAACTTTGTAGAATAGGAGGTAAAAAATAAGCACAAACAGAATGAATTCCTGCTACACAAAGTTCCGGTTGTTTCCCTTCTTTTAAATCTTGAAATTCTTGAAGAGAATTATGCCATTCTTGACAAATTTTTCGCGCTCTAGGTAATAATTGTTCTCCTCCAATAGTTAATTTTGCTTGATTGCTACGATGAAAAAGAGGCAATCCGAGAGTGTCTTCTAGAGATTGTATTTGACGGCTAATTGTTGATTGTGTTACACCACATTTCTTTGCTGCTTGTCCAAAATTTCCTATTTCTGCTACTGCTAAAAATGCTTCCAATTGCTCGATTCGCATAATTTAGTTGAAATGTTTTTTCTACTATTGTAATAATTTTTTGAATCTAGCGAATTTATTGAAGAAGTTGGGTATCAATGGATACTTTCGATTCTTGGCTTTTTTGGATTTATTGTTAATAAGTTATTGATTAATCTTTGATTGTTTATTTTTAATTCATCCATGATTAAGTAACTCTTAATTACTAAAAATAAACCTTAGATATTATCTTTTAATTTCTAACAATAGTTATTAAATTTTAGCCATCAACAATTACCAGTTAATATTTGATAATATCTCTTAGATTTTCTAGTGTAACCATGGGACTACAAATTATGACAAGATTCAATAGTTAATCAGCTAAAACTTTCAACTCATTAACTATTAAAAATCCCATCAAAATCCAAGATTTATCAAGACAAACTAGAAAGTAAAAGTTGTTCTAATGGTTCCAATTACTGCTGTATCTGTATCTTCTGTTTGGTTTGGGCTAGTCAAGACAATAACACTAGGAGTAATAGAAATATTATCTAAGACAGGATATTTGTAAGAAACCTCGATATGAAATGGTGTTTCATTGTCAATTTGAGGATCCCCGACGATTTCAATCCCTCCTAAATAAGGCTCCGCACCAAAGATAAGTGCACCAAAACCACCTTCTTTTCCTAAATTTGGGAAGGCAAAAATCACAGCATAATTCCAAATTTCTGCATCTCCAAGGCCAATAATTCTCGCATCTGTGAAACCTCCCCATGCTCTAATGCTAAAAGAAGGACTGACATCAAATTTCCCTTGTATACCATAAGTATTACTAGAAACTTCTACAGCTCCAAAACCAATAGAACTTAAATTCAAATTACCTAAATTAGTACCTGTTGCTCCAAAAGGTAGAGAAGCTGGTCCATCATTGGTATCAAATCCATTCAAATATGTAAATCCTATCTTGAAATTATCCGTAGGTTGGAAACGTAATTGTCCTAAAGCTGAATAATTTCCATTAAATAAACCTGCTCCAGTACTTGGATCTGATGCTCCTACTGCTAAATATCCCCCATATAGAGTGAACATTTTCCCTAAATTTGCGGAAAATCCCACCCCTGGACCTCCTAAATTTAAACGATATATAGGATTACGTTCAGCAAATCTTGAGATAGCACCACTAGCACCACCTCCTGCTTCTAATCCTGTGTTAAATGTATCGGCATAGAAATGGTGTCCACCTAATGAAACCATGCTAAACACTCTAATATTATCTCCAACAGGGAAATAATAGTGAATTCGATCCATAAAAACATCATTATTTGCTTGTCCATCAAAGGCAAATCTTCCTTCATTTGTCCCTAACTCATCTTGAAAAGCATTGGCTATATCCCCGGAAGTTAAACGAGTAATAAGGGTATCTCTACCAGTAAAACTACTGACAAACTGAAGTCTCACCCGATTTGCCAAAATTACTTCTGAATCTACATCTTCACCAAATGCTTGAGCAGGGATGAATACTACTTCACCTTGTAACTTAGTAGTGGTAGAAAACTGATTATCTTCTAAAAATGCGACTCTTCCTTCTAAATTATCCACTCTTGCGCCTATTGCTGCTAATTCTGCTTCAAACTCACGAGTTAATCTCTGTAAAACTTGAATATCTGAGCGGATAATGGATTGGCTTTCAGCAATCAAACTCTCGATTTTTTCTAGACAAGCATTTAAACCTGCGGCAAATTCGTAACGACTTAAGGCGCGATTGCCTCGGAAAGTGCGATTGGGATAGCCTTCAATACAACCATATCGTTCCACTAAACTGCGCAATGCTTCATAAGCCCAATCTCTGGGGGAAACATCCCTTAATTGGAAGACATTGGTTATTTGTCTAAGATTTCGGGTGCTATAATTATCGATTCTTCTAATAGTATTAGAAGTTTGATTTAAAGTTTCCCTGCTACTTCCTTGAGCTTGCGCATTGCCAGCAGTTGTCACAGTTGAAAAGATAAAAGCCATGATAACAATGATTTTTAACTTGAGATTCAACTTGAGATTTAATTTGAACATCTTAAATATTTCCTCACACCAAATTTAAGTTTATTTAAGGATTCTCATTAGTTTATCCTAGTTATTTTGAATCATTTTATACTAAATTACCTACCCTATTCTTAAAAAGCATCAATTCAATTTAAAATCAGCATTAAAATTGATGGTTAAAACAAGAAGGATAATTCAGTATTTTTATGAATGTTTTTTTTATTATAAATTTTTAATAATTAATTGTCAATTTTGACAGGTTGTCAATCTTTTTACTGCAGCTTTAGCGTGTAATCGCACTTTTTTATCTGAATCTATTGCTAATATTTGTAAAATTTCTAGGGCTGAATTTTGTCCTAATTCTCCTAAAGATGTAGCTAAAACTTGTTTAATTTGAGAGTCTATATTTTTAGTTTGATTATTTCTAGTTTGATGGAAAAAATTAATTAGAATTTCTGTTGCTTTTATTTTTAAATCTGGAGAAAAAATCCTCCCTAAAACAATAATTATTTCTGCTAATATTTCCGGTGATATTTTTAGTGATGTTTCTATTAAGATTAATCCTAAATATTCTATAGCTTGATCATTTTCTACCCAACTTAATACTCTCACTAATTTAAGCTTTAAAATATTCGGTGTTGCTTCTAATTTTAATACTTCAAAGAGAATATCTATGGCTTCTACTGTGCCAATTCTCCCTAAAGCTTTTGCTGCTTCTAGACAAACTAGTAAATCAATATCTAATAACAAAGGTTTTAAACATGAAACTACATTTTTAGTATTAGTATTGTTATAGCTAATGCCTAAAGCCTTGGCAGCTTCTTTCCTTACCAATGAATGTGTATCTTGAGTTGCTTTCATCAAAACTTCCATAATTCTTCTATCTTGAAAACTTCCCAAAGCTTCAATAGCAATAACTCTTACTTCAGGAGAATCAGCATTTACTACTCCTAAAAGTGGTTGGATAATTTGAGGATATCTGATGATAGATAAAGCTTTTGCTGCTAATAATTGATATTCGGGTTGGGGGAGTAAATTACTGAGAGGTTGTATGGCGATTTCACCCATGGAGGCTAATGCTTTTGATGCCATTAAAGCTAATTCTTCATCTTCTGTTTTTTGGACTAATTTTGCTAAGGAAATAATGATTTCTGATTCTTGAAAATTGCTCAAGATTCTCCCGACAAACCATCTAATTTCTGTTTCTATGGTTTCATCTTCAAGGATTTCTATTAAAGGAGGAATGATAATTTTTCCAAGTTTTGGTAATTCTTTTGCTATTAACCAACGTTGTTGAAAATCGCTTTTTTTTAAGGATTGGATGGCTAGGTTTAATACTATTTCTGATTCAGTGTTTTCTAATGACTTTCTATTGATAATTTGCTGTAAATACTCATTGGCTAAAGACCAATTTTTTGCTTCTATTGCTGCTTGTAATTCTGATATTGTTGTCATTGTTTGATTTTAATAATTAAATTTGGGCAGTAAGTTAATATTAAATAATAAATATATTGCTAAAATCGAAAAAATCAAGATTTGTTAGCTATTAATTATCTATTGTTATACCAATTTTCTAAAATAATGTATAGAGTTAAACTCATTCTATATCTTTGATAATTTTCCCAAAATCCCTCTTCCCATTCTTCCCATTCTTCCTATTCTTCCCATTCTCTATCCTTATCACTATTAAAGAAAAATGATATTATGTGTTATCTTAAATTAATAGAAGATTAAGTATATTTAAAACTTCTCAACTATCAATTTTTAATAATTAATTTTACCTTATTATAGATAATTTCTATTAGTAAATATGTCAAATCAAGGAATACTTTATATTGTAGGCACTCCTATTGGTAATTTAGAAGATTTAACTTTTCGGGCACTTAGAATTTTACAAACTGTAGATTTAATTGCCGCAGAAGATACTCGTCATACTGCTAAATTATTAAAGCATTTTGAGATTACAACTCCTCAAATTAGTTATCATCAACACAATCGTCAATCTCGCCATGAAGAATTAATTCAACGTTTAGAATCAGGTAAAAATATTGCCTTAGTAACTGATGCAGGAATGCCCGGAATTTCTGATCCCGGTTATGATCTTATCAAAAGTTGTATCCATCGCGCTGTAAATATCATTCCTATTCCCGGAGTAACTGCTGTGATAACTGCTTTGGTAGGTGGGGGATTACCTATGGAAAGATTTGTATTTGAAGGGTTTTTACCTACTAAGAATAAAGAAAAATCTGAACGTTTAACTAGCCTAAAAAATGAATCTCGAACAATGATTTTTTATGAGGCACCCCATCGCATTCAAGAAACCTTGAAAGATTTTGGTGTTACTTTTGGATTAGACAGAGAGATTGTTTTAGCCAGAGAGTTGACTAAGTTGCATGAGGAGTTCTGGCGTGGTAAAATTAATGATGCTATTAAGATTTATGATAGCGATCGACTCCCTAAAGGTGAATACACATTAGTTGTAGCCGGTTGTGTTGATACTATTACATTGTCGGAAGAAGAAGTTAAGATTCAATTACAAGAATTGTTAAATCAAGGTATTTCTCGATCGCAAGCCAGCAAAAACCTAGCTAGAATCAGTAATATGTCTCGACAAGAAATCTATCAATTAACTATAAAACTTTAATTAACTATTTTTTGTAATTACGAGAGTAGAGATTAACATAATGAAGCTAAAACTCACAAAGATTGGAAATTCTATTGGAACTACTTTTCCAAAAGAAATCCTCGACCGATTGCAAGTAAATGAAGGGGACACTTTATATCTAACCGAAACACCAGATGGTGTGGAACTAAGCCCTTGGGATCCAGAATTTGAGCAGATAATGGAGGCAGCAGGGGAAGTAACTCGTCGTTATTACAATGCCTTGAAAGAATTGGCCAAGTGAGAGCAGAACCAATTTGGATCACAGAAAGAATGGCTATAGCTATTCACAACCAACAGATTGTATTGTTTGGCGGAGTAAAAGGGATTTTGGATCAGGGTAAATTATCTTCAGCCCTAGCTAGACCAAAGCAGCTTTATACTTATCAACCAGATAGCAGCATTTATCAGTTAGCTGCCACTCTCGGTTGGGGCTTGGCGAACAATCATCCTTTTGTCGATGGCAACAAGCGTACGGCTTTCGTGGTGATGGCTGTTTTTCTCAAGGTTAACGAAATCGATTTAATTGCCCATGAGGTGGAAGTAGTAAATACAATGCTAGCTTTAGCAGCTGGAACTATGAGTGAAGAGCAATTAAGCGTCTGGCTTAAATCCCAATCTAAACAAGAATAGTTTTTTGACTTGCCAGTAGGGGTTCAATTTAACTTATTACTTATTACTTAATAGAAGTGGGTTGTCTGGGATTCGAACCCAGGGCCAATCGGTTAAAAGCCGAGTGCTCAACCTCTGAGCTTACAACCCGGAGTGTTTAGAGATAGTGTGTTTTCTCTACACTTTTACAAGTTTAACACACTAAAATTGAAACCGCAACCCAATTAGCAAAGAAATTGGCTAAAAAATTGCCTGAAATTCCAAAAAAATCCTAAAGAAAAGTTACCCTAACTGTCATAGTAGCGATACAACTTTCCCCTGGCTCTAAATAATTAAGTTCTTCTCCAGTATTAATAGCATAACGAGGGGCACTCCAAGGCTCAACACAGATAAAATCTTTACCTTTAACCGTCCAAAATACTAAAGTAGAGAAATCATTAGAGTAGTCGATGGTAAGCTTATAACCAAGATCAGCAGCTTCAAAAGAAGTAGATTGAGCCTTAATAGGTGCAAAAGCCACATCAATTTCATCAACAGAAAAATCAAAATTGCCATCAAAACTCACAACTTCAGTAGAACCTTTCGCCTTATACTGATCTGATGGAATATCTAACTTTAACTGATTTTTATCACCCACTTTGAAATAAGGATGGAAGCCAAAAGAGAAAGGCATTCTTTCTTGGGATTTGTTAGTATAGCATTGTAAAAGTTCTAAAGTATTACCTTTTAACTGATAGGTATAAGTAATTTCAAAATCAAAGGGATAAACCTTTTTAGTTTCCTCATTACTAGACAAAACCAAACTAAGACTAGCTAATTTATCACTTTTTTGCTGAGTGACTTGCCAAGGAAGATTACGAGCAACTCCATGTTGTTTTAATTGATATTCCTTGCCTTGATGTTTAAAGATATTATCAGGTAAATCTCCGCAAATAGGAAAAAGAATTGGGATTCCGCCTCTTACGGTTTTCTCTGGATCTTTAAATCTTTCAGTATCTAAATAAAAGATATCCTTATCTTGCAATGTCCACAAGGTGATAATTCCCCCTTTTTCAGGTACTACCTCTACTGTAGATTTTGCTTCAGAGTCTGAGAGAATGTAAGTCTCGTATTGTTTTTGTTCTTTGGTTACGCTAAATCCCATAATTATACTCCCATGTGACGATGGACAACTGACTTTGAAAAAACTTGCTTTCCAAAAACAGTATAAACCTGAGACGGTTAAATTCAACTATTAACTAATAACTATTTCAATTTTCCCCTCACAACTTTTGCCAGGATAGAGATAAATAAGATTTTCTTGAGTATTAAGGGCATTACGAGTAGCACTCCAAGGTTCAAGACAGATAAAATCTTTACCTTTAACTGTCCAAAGAACTAGAGTATTAAACATATCAGTATAATTAATCTGTACATTTAATTTGCGTTGAGGATCTTTAAAAGAGGCTGAGTTCCTACTTAAATTTGTAAAATTAATATTAATCTCTTCTCTAGAAAAATCAAAATGACCATTAAAACGCACAAATTCCTTACTACCTTTAGGTCTATACCAGTTAGAAGGAATATCGAATACTACTTGACTTTTATTTCTAACCCAAAAATAAGGATGAAATCCAACTGAAAAAGGCATGATTTGTTTGGATTTATTAGTGTAAATTTGTTTGATTCTTAAAGTTTTACCTTCTAACTCATAAGTAAAAGTAATCTCAAAATCAAAAGGATAAACCGCCTTAGTTTTATCATTACTCTTCAAAAATATGGTAAGACTAGCACAATTTTCTGTTCCTTTATCTGTAACTTCCCAAGGAAGATTCCGGGCAAAACCATGTTGTTTCAGCTTATAATTTTTATTAAACTTGAAGATATCCTCTTCTAATTTTCCACAATTAGGAAAAAGAATCGGTATTCCTCCTCTAACAGTTAGACTTGGATCTTGAAAACGTTCTTTATCTAAATAAAATATATCTTGTCCTTGAATCCGCCAATTACTAACTATTCCCCCTCTTTGGGGAACAATTTCTACACGAGATTGGGTTTTTTCGTCGGAAAGAATATAGGTTTGATATTTTTCTTGTTTAAATGCGACTTTATAACTCATATTTATATCGCTTCAAATTGATATGTTTACAAAAAAATTGAATTAAGAAGATGATGAAAACTTGATTCTCCATCATTAATCACCAATATATTTTTTATGATTAATCCTCAATGGTTAATATTCCATGGTTATATATCCCATTGAACCAAAATCATAACAAAATTTGACTTAAAATATATCCTACTGCGGCACTGCCTAAAGGTACAGTTAAATTATCTAAACCTAATTTTGAGAAAGTCTCTAAACTTGTAGCAACTAAGGCAACAATGAAAGCAATGAGCCAATTTTGCCAAATATTTCCTCTGACTCCTAATAATATGAAATATGTAACTAAAAAACTCGTCAAAAGCATTGCAAATGAACCTTCCCAACTTTTTTGACTTCCAAAAAATTCATAAGGATGTTTGCCAAATCTTTGGCCAATTATAGCTGCCATGCCATCTCCCCATGCCATGACTAAAATACTAATGGCTGCATATTCTTGATGGTTGATTCCCCAAAATATGGCAATGGTAATCCCAATGGTTAAGGCATAAAAAAATGTCCCTAAACTTTTCCTTCCTACACTATTAATGCTGGGTAGAATAGGTGTGAAATATGATATAATAGCTATAATAGCTGCTCCAATGGATGCTCCTACTCCAATCCATGACGGAATTTTTAACCACCATGCTAACAAAATTACATTGCCGGCTCCGATATGAACTACTTTTCTCGTTACTTCGGCTTGGCTATTACTTAGACGATTTAACCCTTCAGCTAGGATAATTATGATTCCTAAATAGACAATTATTATACTAATAGAAAACCACAGTGGTAAATTGTTGTTTAATAATGGTACAGTCAACAAAAACAAAATTTTAATCTAATTTTTAAAGTACTTCTTCAATATTTTATTGGATTTGGGCTAACAAATGAAAAGTTTATTAATCTTAATTATTCGTGGCTATCAAAAATTTATTTCTCCTCTCTTTCCTCCCAGTTGCCGTTTTCAACCTACTTGCTCTCAATATACTCTTGAAGCTATTTCTCGTTTTGGCCCTTTAAGGGGTAGTTGGTTAGGTTTGCAGAGAATTTTCCGTTGTCATCCTTTCCATCCAGGTGGTTATGATCCGGTTCCACCTCTTAAGGTTAACCATAAGATTGACGATAAATCTGATATTTGATTATTTTTATTTTTTTTGTTTAATCATTTTGAATTTTCTATATATTGCTAAATTTTGAGTTTTTTTCAAAATTTCTTCACCGATGATTTCAGCTGTTGTTTCAAATCTGCTGGTTTGAATATTGTTTGTAGATAGATTGATTCTTTTTTGATAGCAAATTAACAGTAGCAGGGTTATTACAATTGTTGCTTGAAGCCGATGGAATATTTCAGGGAACATGGGGAAAAATAAATAATTAATTAAGATTATTATTAAGTATAATGCCTTAGATATCTTCTTTGATGAGGATTGACTATTACAGAAAACCAACTGTCACAAATTAATTACAGAATCAATTTTGAAATCTAATCAATCAATTTCTAAGTTTCCTAATCAACAAATTTTAATTGAAGAATGTGGAGAGTCTTTAATCCCAATTCCTCTGGAAAAGTTCGCTTTTGAAAATCCCCATCCCTACGAAAAATTAGGCGCACCTTATCAGGGAAAATCTCCTTATTATCTTCGTTTTGGAGTGGTTAATGCTTTAATTCAAGCTCAAAATAATTTGCAACAACTTTATCCTGGTTGGCGAATCTTTATTTTTGATGCTTATCGCCCTATTGAAGTGCAACAGTTTATGGTGGAATATGCTTTTAAATCTGCTGTTGCTGCTAAAGGTTTAAAAGTGGGAAGTTTATCTCCAGCAGAAAGTGAAGAGATTTGGAATCAGGTTTATCAATTTTGGGCTATTCCTAGTGAAAATCCTGCTACTCCTCCGCCTCATAGTACGGGAAGTGCTGTAGATATTACTTTAGTGGATCATCTTGGTAATGTCATGGATATGGGTGGGGAAATTGATGAATTATCTGAACGTTCGTTTCCAGAGTTTTATGCTAATACCACTAAGCCAGAGGAAGTTAAATACCATCAAAATCGAGAGCTTTTAAATAAAGTAATGAGAAGTGCAGGGTTTTTAAGGCTTCCTACTGAATGGTGGCATTTTTCTTTGGGCGATCGCATTTGGGCTAAGTTATATAACCAAGAAAACCCAACCTCTCAGGTAGTTGCTCGTTATGGGAGAATTTAAGTTTCTCTTGATTTTATGATCAGTATTGATTAGTGAAAGGGAGGAATGGGGAGATTGGGAGAAAGGGGAGAATGGGGGGAATGGGAGATGGGGAGATGGGGAGATGGGGAGATTGGGAGATTGGGAGAATAAAGAGTGCATCTTAATTACTTTTTTACTCATTACTTATTACTTATTATTTTTTACTTTTTACTTTTTACTTAATTCAATCGATCGCCTGTAACCACATCAAACCAGTGAATTGCTTTTTCTGGAATAGAGATGCAAACCTTTTCATGAAGAGGATTAGTATCTATAGGTACAAGAAAACGAATAATAAAATCCGATCCATCAACCCTTATACTAATCAAACTCTCCTTACCTAATTGCTCTACCAAATCCACCTTCCCTGTAATTTTATGACTATTTTCCTGATTATTACTCTCTTTTTCATCTCCAGCTAAATAAATATCTTCAGGGCGAATACCCATAACAATCTCTGAAGGCTTAGTAAGTATATTAGGTAACGCCATTTTAAAATCCCCCAAAATTGCCCAATTCCCCTCACATTTTAAAGTTAATAAATTCATTTGAGGACTTCCCACAAATCCTGCTACAAATTGATTGCTAGGAAACTTATAAATCTGTGTCGGAGAATCTAACTGTTGGATCAACCCATCATATAAAACCGCCACCTTAGTAGAAAGAGTCATAGCCTCCGTTTGATCGTGAGTAACATAAACAACAGGTTTATTCTGATATTTAAATAACTGTTTCAACTCTCCCCTTACATTTTCTCGTAACAAAGCATCCAAATTACTCAATGGCTCATCTAATAAAAACACATCAGGATCGCGAACTAAAGCCCTAGCAAGTGCCACTCTTTGCCTTTGCCCTCCAGATAATTGACCTGGTTTACGATGGAGTAAAGATTCTAACTGTAACTTAACTGCAACTTCCCCTACTCTAACCTTGATTTCTCGTGAAGGAATACCTTTTAACTTCAAAGATGTACCGATATTTTTTTCAACACTCATGTGGGGATACAGTGCGTAACTCTGAAATACCATAGCAATATTGCGATCGCCAGGGGAAACACCATTAACGTTTTTTCCACCTATCATAACATTACCTTTAGAGATAGATTCCAAACCTGCAATCAAACGTAACAAAGTTGATTTACCACATCCAGAAGGCCCAAGTAAAGTTAAAAATTCCCCATCATTAACTTGGAGAGAGACATCTTTAACAGGAATGGTTTGAGAATTGTATTGTTTTTGGAGATTTTCTAATTGGAGTTTTGCCATCAGAAACAAATTAAAATTAAAATTATGAGTGTAGTTTAATTTATTAAATTGGAGAAAAATAAACAAATTCTATGAGTACAACAGTATTGGCAACAGCAACTCCCACTTTAAATCCATCTAAATCTAGTGAAGTTGTTCGTAAACCTTATCCTAATTATAAAGTAATTGTTCTTAATGATGATTTTAATACTTTTAAGCACGTAGCAGAATCTTTAATGAAATATATACCTGGCATGACGGAAGAAGAGGCGTGGAATCTCACTAACCAAGTGCATTATAACGGTTTAGCAATTGTTTGGGAAGGGCCTCTCGAACAAGCAGAATTATATCACCAACAGTTAAAAAGGGAAGGTTTAACCATGGCTCCCTTGGAGGCTACATAATTTATGGCTAATTCTGAAACTGGTAGATTAGTTTGGAATCATTCTACTCATCTTGATGGGTTGATTCCTATTTTAGAGAAGTTAATTACTATTCCAGGGATTAATACTGTCACTCCTGGAGTAATTAGTCGTGCTAAAGGCCATTCTCCGAAAATGAAGTTGAGAATTTCCGTTCCGATTCGTGGTGGTTATAAAGTGATCGCCCGACAAGGAAAAACTGTTCAAGAAGTTTTTGTGGTTACTGATTTGAGTCAAAAACAATTAGAAGTTGCTCTTACAAATTCTTTATCTCGTTAAATTCAAACCCGATTTGTTGACCTCAGCAGATCGGGAATTTTTTTTACTTTTGTGTTATTTACCTTTCATTGTTGAATTTGAATATATATAGATAATGTAATTTATACTTATTTTTGGGAGAAGCTCTTAAAAATATTCTTTAAAGTCAGGATTAGAGAATTTGCAATTAATTCTTTTTTAGGATTTAACCAATATACAACAAAAGAAATGACAACAATAATGATTAGCGGAGTCTTTTGTGATAACAGAAACGGAAGTAGTTGGGAGAATATTATAAATCTAATACCTTTAAAATTATTTGAACTATCTAATAATTCAAATCTATCATTAAAGTCCCAAAATACATTATATATCGCAACGCAAATTCCAAAGAAAGTAGCAAGATTCTGAAAACTCTCTTGGTTTTTTGCTTGCTTAACTTCTACTAAGCTATTAATAGTGTCAATTGATGTTTTGAGCAAATTTAATCCTTTTTCAAATTTTTGAGTATCTTTTTGGATTTGTAAAAAATATTGTTTGGAAACTAATTGACTAAATCGTTCTAAAAACTTTAAATTAGATTTATCTACATTAAATTTGTTATTTATTTCTTGTAAAAATATTTGATAAGATGCTTCATAACTATATAAATTTGTTTCTATAGTCATCCCTTGAAAGATGAATAAATCTAAATTGATAGTATAAGGAGTACTATTTTTTTCTAACTCTTCTAATAGTTCAGCCAAAAAATTGAGGTTAAGATTTTCAGTGACTTCTTTTTTCAGGCTATTAATACTCTTTTTAATGAGTATAAACTCATTTTGCATTTTTTGTTTGAGGAATATACTTTGACCGTAACAAAAAAGAATTTTATGACGATAACAAAATAACTTCATCCAATTATCAAAAAAATTACATGATTCATCATAAGTTTTTTGGTTTGAATGGATAATAATAACTAAATGTTGGTTTTCTTGAATATCTTGAATTTTGATATTTTCATCATTTTGTTGAAGATTTTCTTCAAGACGTATATTATAGCATTCTATTTCAAAAATTTTCGCCCCTAATAATTCACCTTCTCCTTTAAAGTTTTTTTTCCAATTACCTTTTGGAAATAAAGTTTTATAGCATTTTTTAGCTATTTCTTTACTATCTTCTTGTTCATCTGGAGACAAAATTCCAGAAATCATCCAAGTTTCTCCAATTCTCGGGTTTTGGTAATTCAACTTTTCTTTGATGGTTTTTTTGAGTATTTTAATGGTTTCTAGTGGTTGAGGATTAACCTTATCATCGATCGAACAATCCAATAACAATCCATAACTATCTCCAATCCGCATTGGCCAGTAATAACCTTGTAAGGGATATTCTGCTGTTTTCTCTTTAAACTCTATAGGTTTTGAAAGTTTCTTATATTGAACATCAAAAATTTTATCTGACTGGCGAATTTGCTCACGTTCTGTTTCAGGGATTTTTTGGAGAAAGTTTTCTTTTTCATCTTCTGATGAACCTAGACTGCTTCTTAAATCATAATGATATAAGTCGAGAGTAGGGTAAATTAATTTACTCATAAATAATAATAATAAATTACTTTAATTTTTTGACTAGATTTAGGAGATTTTTATATTACAAATTACTATATAGAGTCAAGGTTAATTAGATATTTCCAGATTAGTATCAAAATATTTTCAATATTAGAATTATTTTTATTCCCCCAGAACTATTTTATTTTCAGAAAAAACTGATTTAAAATTTTCCTATAGTTCTAATTGTAGATGTTGTTTTATTCTGTCAACAAAGGTAGATTTTTTAGCAACTTCTTGAGGATTAGTTTGAGAAAGAATGTCTATAGTCATATTATTAATTCCTTGAAAATCATCTTCAAAGTCAGAATCATCAGTAATAGGCAATCCACCTCTTGTTTTTCCTTCTTCACTTGATTTCTGCAATTCTGCTAATTCATTTTTTTTAGGAAAGAAATCATCTGGGAGAGAATCCCCTAACGCAAGTAATTGAGATTTAGCATTTAGAAATAGAGTATTAAGTTCAGAATTGGACTCGATAATTTCCATTAAACTTGGCTGAATTGAATCCCAGTCATCAGTATCAACACTGAATTCTTCTGATATTTCACTTAATATATCTTTTTCATCATCATTAAGAGGAGTATCTAAATTACTAAGGGCAATCATTAATGCCAATAGAGTAGTATTGCTAGAATTTTTCATGGAAATCTAATAATAAATTTTTACATTAAATATATTATCATAGTTTTAAGATTCTTAAAAACTATAATAAAAAAAAATACTGAAAATATATGATAAGAGAAGCATTAGTAATTGGTATTAATCGTTACC